>NZ_QXCO01000054.1:0-21810 GCF_003458115.1 Bacillus sp. ISO11
GACGTGGAAACTGTTTTGATAATGCGTGTATCGAATCATTCTTCTCACATTTAAAAACAGAGAAGTTGTATTTAGTGTGCCCAAAAACATATGAAATGGCCTACCGAGCAATTCAAGAATATATTCAGTTTTATAATACAGAAAGATTCCAAGAAAAACTTCACGGCCTTTCCCCGATAGAATATCGGGAAAAGGCCGTGGCATAATACTCTTTTTATTTCTGTCTACTTGACAGGGAGATGACCACTTTTACTTAATTACTATCATTAAAAATATATTTATATCAATATTTACTCCTTTTTATTCCTTCAAAAGTTTTTCACATAAATGTCATAAATCGTATGGTCTAACTATATAGTTGAAAAGGAATGCGACATTAAGGTGTCACTGAAAAACTCATCCAAGAAAAGGGAGGAAAAATCTTTTGAAAAACAAAATCATCGTTTTCCTATCTGTTTTGTCATTTATTATTGGTGGTTTCTTCTTTAACACGAATACTTCAAGCGCTGAAGCATCATCTACTGATTATGTTCCTAACCAATTAATCGTTAAGTTCAAACAAAATGCATCTTTAAGTAATGTGCAATCTTTTCATAAATCTGTCGGAGCTAATGTCTTATCTAAAGATGATAAGTTAGGTTTTGAAGTCGTACAATTTTCAAAAGGTACTGTAAAAGAAAAAATAAAGAGCTATAAAAATAATCCAGATGTGGAATATGCAGAACCGAATTATTACGTTCACGCCTTTTGGACTCCAAACGACCCATATTTTAATAATCAATACGGGTTACAAAAGATTCAAGCTCCACAAGCTTGGGATAGCCAACGAAGTGATCCTGGTGTAAAAGTAGCTATTATTGATACAGGAGTTCAAGGCTCACACCCTGATCTGGCTTCGAAAGTAATTTATGGGCATGATTATGTTGATAACGACAATACATCTGATGATGGTAATGGTCATGGTACACATTGCGCTGGAATTACTGGAGCACTTACGAATAACAGCGTCGGAATTGCTGGTGTTGCCCCACAAACTTCAATTTATGCTGTCCGCGTATTAGATAATCAAGGAAGTGGTACTCTTGATGCTGTAGCGCAAGGTATTCGAGAAGCTGCTGATTCGGGTGCAAAAGTAATTAGTTTAAGTTTAGGAGCTCCAAATGGTGGTACTGCATTACAACAAGCCGTTCAATATGCATGGAATAAAGGGTCTGTTATAGTTGCAGCTGCTGGAAATGCAGGAAATACAAAAGCTAATTACCCTGCTTATTACAGCGAAGTAATTGCAGTTGCTTCTACAGATCAATCAGATAGAAAATCTTCATTCTCTACTTATGGTAGCTGGGTAGATGTTGCAGCACCAGGTTCAAATATATATTCAACATATAAAGGAAGCACGTATCAATCATTAAGTGGTACATCTATGGCAACACCTCATGTTGCAGGAGTCGCAGCTCTTTTAGCAAATCAAGGATATAGCAATACACAAATCCGCCAAATTATTGAGTCTACTACTGATAAAATTAGTGGTACAGGTACGTACTGGAAAAACGGTAGAGTCAATGCATATAAGGCTGTACAATACGCTAAGCAATTACAAGAAAATAAAGCTTCTTAAGAAAACTTTAATCAGTCGATCTACCATGAATGCAGAATAAAATAGAAGGAGAGACTTCTATAATTAAAGCCTCTCCTTCTTACAAACTATATTACTCTCCCTGCTTTTTAACCATATGTAAATACAGTACAAGATCCATCATTGTCGATGAATGACCAAGTTGACGAATCATCGCTGTTATATTTCCTCTATGATATGTACCATGATTTACGACATGTTGCACTAATTCTAAAATCGAAGTTTCTAATTTCCCTACGTATGGATTCTCAATAACAAATACAGCATTCACATCTTGTATTGTAATTAAAAACTCTTTATATTGATTTGCCATGTTTTCAAACATTTTTTCTAATTCATGTAACGATTTAGTTTCAATTTGTTTTCGTAAATCTTCTCGGTCTTGTATTGCTTCATTCATACTTTTACCATGCAATATATGTAACCACACTTGATCTGTAATATAAATATGCACAAAAGTATCCTTAATGGATGGGAATACACTCTGTATCTGCTCATTAAAAATTGTCTCATAGTTTGGTAACTCTTTTAATCGATTGAATAATCTAGTATTAGCCCAAGCATGATAATCACACTGTTTTAATATATACTCTTTCAATTTATATTACCTCCTTATTGTATGAAACGAATGGTTTGTTTCTTCATTTCTGATTCTCTATCAGCCTTTGCAATCCCTTTTTCTTTCATTTCATGCTTATTTATCGTTTTATATTTTACATACGTATAAAATTCCGTTTGAAATGGAAATGGTGTAATCCGAATTGTTTCCTCGTCCACCCATTGAGCTTGAATAAGTTTCTCCTCTTTACTATTGAACATTTCTGTTCCTTCAAAACCATCTTTAAATAAGTCAATTTCATCTTTCTTTTTGACACCAGGCTTATTCATACATACGTATAAAGAAAGTTCATCACAAAACTTTAATAATCTATAATGCTTATCGAACATCGCAAACTGTTCCTTTGTTAACGTTTTCAAAATTCTTTTTTGTCGTTCTAATTCATGTTTATAAAATGACATCATCTCTTCATCTTCCTCGTTTAGTGGAAATGATAAAAAATGTTTACTACAAAGCAATGCCCCGTATGGATTAGAATTTTCAATTTCATTCAATCCAATCGTATAAAAAGCAAAACGTAATGGGCTTGGACAATCCATAAATGTATATGGAATATTTTTAGCATCATTCAAAATTGGTACTTTATCAAGCTCTATCCATCCTCTGTCATGCTCATATATTGCATCAACTGTTTCTTTTAAATATGTTTTATCTTCAAAAAAGTCTTCTTTTATATGCTTTGCAATCTCTCCAGCTAAAAAACCATGATCATGTTGACGAATTAAAATACTTTCCTTCTCATTTTTTTCACGAAAAATCATTCGTATACTCCCCCTCATCCTCATATTAAAGCTTTTTATATGCATCGATTCTTAATTAATCCCTAAATAATAGAAGGGATTCAGTCTCTTGCAACGAAATTAACATAATTATATAGTATTCTTTCTAATCATAGTGATAGCTTTATCTTTACTATCTATTATACTAAAACATTCATTCCAAAAATTTTTTTATGAGGTGAAAACATGAACAAAACAGAATTAATTAAAAACGTAGCTCAATCAGCTGATATTTCTCAAAAGGACGCTTCTGCAGCTGTACAATCCGTATTTGACACAATTGCTAATGCATTACAATCTGGAGATAAAGTTCAACTAATCGGGTTTGGAACTTTTGAAGTACGCGAAAGATCTGCTCGTACAGGACGTAATCCGCAAACTGGCGAAGAAATTCAAATCGCCGCTGGTAAAGTTCCTGCATTTAAAGCAGGTAAAGAATTAAAAGAAGCTGTTAAATAAAAACAAGAAACCAGCCATTTTATAGGCTGGTTTCTTGTTTTTATTTAAGCAATTGCTTTATATTCTCTGCATGATACACTTCACAAATATAAAATACACATTTGCAGTTACTTACAATTTGATACTTTCTAGTTGGATACACATTCGCTGTAACAGAACATCCATCAAACAATTCAATAATATTTCCAGATGGCTGATATCCTTCATATAATACGTTTCTTCTTACTTCCATCTTTTCTATAAGCTTTTCAACAGGAATATTTCCATTCTCTAATTCACTCTTTATTGCGTCCGGTAAAAACGAAGTGTCTGCAAAAATTAGATTTTCAGATAACACCTTTCCTTTATAACTAACATTAGATACACGGTAAAGAAATGTTCCGTCTTTATCAAAGAAATTCTTTGCTTCTTTCGGAATGTACTGTCTACCAAGTGCCTCTTGTTCAAGAACATCAAACTGAACTGTATCATTTAAAAGCTTTTCTAAAGCATGAATGGATGATGTATCTCCAGAAAATAAAATATTTTTAATTGCTTGTACATTATAAGTGAATTCATTCTTTCTATTTTCCGCTACTAACATGAGGAACACCTCTTCTGTAATTTTTTTATTTAAGATTTAAAAGTGCTGCCGCGTCTAATTGCGTAATTTCAGTCACTTCCTTACTGAATATTGCAACAGAAGCCCTATAATCTAAACTAGGCCTTACATCTTCCATCATTGTATTACTTGCTAACTCTTGTCTATCCTTAAAAACCAACAAGTTTGGAGGATCATTTGGAGCTGATACTGTAATATGTACTGGTGGGATCATTAGTCCTTCACCTGTCGCTTTCAGCACCGCTTCTTTTCGAGTCCAATATGTTAAAAAACCTTCTATTTTCTGTTCATTTGGCAGTTTCATAACTTGCGCTATTTCAATGTCTGTTAATACACCTTCTGCCATTTTCATAACATCTATACTTGGATTCATTTGTTCTACATCTATGCCAACAGGTGCAGATTTTGTAAATGCAACGACAACCCACTCACCTGAATGCGAAACGGATAATTGCGGCATACCTTCTGGTAATTGTGGTCTTCCATGCTGCAATTTACATACTGAGCACATTCGATCAATTGGTACTTGGACTGGTGACATAGAAAGTATCTTGCCGAGAACTAATCTACTTATTACGCAACCTATTATAAAACGAGCTCGATCTGCCGAATGGTGATACGAATTTGCTTTCTCTCGCTCTATATCATTTAGTAAATTGTAATGCCATGATTGTAAATCTGAAATTCTTGCCCACCATATTTGACAATCATTCTCATTCAAAGTTGGAATAGAATCTACAACTTTACTTTCTATCATGTAAACTCTCCTTTATTCAACGAATATCAATTTTCATAAGAAAGCATGCGTATATTGTTATTCATTGACAAGTACTTTCTCTTTTTCTGATACAGATAATGTTTTTTCTTTCTTCTTTGACATTACCTCTTTATCGGAAATACGTAAAGAAAATAGTAGTGCTATGAGCAAAAATATTGCTGACCCAATTAATGCTGCTTGATATGGTAAAAAATCGGATTGAACGTTATTACCTCCAAAACCAGCTAGTATACTAGCTAAAACCGCTACTCCTATTGCTGAACCTAGTCGATTTTGCACATTGAATATAGTAGTCGCTCTCCCCATAGAAGGCGGCGTGATATTGTTAAAGGCAGAAAATTGAACCGCACCGACAGATTGGCCTAAGAAAATACCGATACCAAACAATAATGCCCGGATTTGCCACGGATTCGTATCGTGATTTACAAAACTCAATAAAACAAATATAACCGCCGTACATATTAATCCAATAGAAATTACCTTTCGAGCTCCTAATTTCTTATATGACCATGGCACAATTTGTGAAGAAATCATTAATCCAATCGCCTCTGGAAATGTCGTAAGTCCTGATTCCAGTGCGGAAACTCCTATCACATTTTGATACATAAGAGGAAAAACAAATAACATTCCTAATAAACCAGCTGATGAAAATAATGATATAATGCTCATCTTTCTAAAGACTGGTTCTTTTAATAAGCGTAAATCTAACATCGGTTGCTTTACTTTCAGTTCTACAATTATAAACAATGTAATGAATACAACCCCAGCTATCCCAGTACTCATAATTTCTGGAGAAATCCACCCTTTTGATGGTCCCTGGCTGAGTGCATATATGAGCATCGCAAATCCTGGTGCTGATAAAATAAAGCCGAGCGAATCAAAGCGACCAGCTGATTTTTCAACATGTTCTGCTAAAAATAGAAGTCCAAATAGCAATGCAACGATTCCAAACGGTAGATTAATATAAAATGCCCAACGCCAAGACATTTGATCTACAAAGAAACCACCGATGATAGGACCAATTGCTGGTGCTACAGCAATTGGAAGTATAATGAACCGGGAAATCTTCGGTCTTTCCTCGGGTGAAAATGTTCGAAATAACATCGCCATTCCAACCGGTGTTAAAAGCCCTCCGCCAGCACCTTGAATAATACGGAAAATATTCAATGAAGTAATATCGTTAGCCATTCCGCATAAAGCAGATGCAATTGTAAATACGAAAAGAGCAATTAAAAATACTCTTTTCGTACCAAAACGATCTCCTAACCAACCAGAAATCGGAAGGAAAACAGCTAAACTAACTAAATACCCAACATTCACCGTCCCCATTGCAGATGCAGGTACTTGTAGTTCTCTACTTATCGTTTGCAGTGCTACATTTACAATCGTTGCGTCCATCGCAGCGATAAACATCGCAGTTATATAAACGATACTTACAACTACTTTTGGATTTAGTTTTTCTTTCATTATCGTTTTCCTACTAATGTTTTTTCGCGAACTTGATTACCTTGTGGATTCAAATCTTTCCAGTTATATTCAACATATTCTAAGCAGCTCTGCCTACTAGCTTCTTCATATACGACATTCCAGCCAATAGGTACATCGAGAAAAGCAGGCCAGAGAGAATACTGGCCCTCCTCATTTATTAATACTTTATATGTGTAATTATCATTTTCAAATGGATTCGTCATACTCTACTTACCCCTTTCTTATTCTGCAAATATTTCGCTAATACTTGCCCAATTTCCGTAAGTGGACCTGGCTGACATAGATCTTTATGTCTACAATCAATATCGTGCTGCACAATTTGCCCGTCTAAATAATTTAGCCACGTATTTGGAGAAATAGGATCAAACCAGTCTGGTATAACAGTAGATCTAAAGAATAAGATATCTCCGTTATAAACTTTCGGTACATATTTCCCTAACAACCCTACTGAATTTACATATGTTTCTTTCAAGTTCAATATAGTCTCTTCTTCAAGACTTGCTAATGCACTTCCATCTTTACGAAGGATTTCAACTGCACTTTCCATTGTAAGTGGTTTACCATCCATGTTATCTGGGTCATATCCGCCTAAAGCAAGTAATGCAATTAACGCTTCCTCTTCAGTAGGCGCTTCCGTATTTGGTAAGAAGTGTCCAGGATAAGAATCAAGCATAACGAGTAATTCTACTTCTTCCCCTTCATTTTGTAGTTGCGCCGCCATTGCATGCACAACATTTCCTCCAAGCGACCAACCTAATAAACGATATGGTCCATAAGGCTGTACTTCACGAACATGTTTCAAGTAATCCGCCGCCATCTCCTCTAAACTTTTTGGAAGTTCTTCATTTTTAGCAATACCACGTGCTTGTACACCATAGATTGGATAATCTTTTCCTAAAGATTTCATAAGTCCTGCATAGCACCAACTTAATCCACCTGCTGGATGTACACAAAATAGTGGTAATTGATCCCCGCTTGCTCGTAATGGAAGCAACACATCAAGTGCACTTTGACCATTCCCCATCTCAAGTCTTTCAGCTAACCCTGCAACAGTCGGTGCTGCAAATAAAGTGCCAATGTTTAGTTCCACTCCAAGCGCCTCTTTCATGCGGCTCATAAGCTGCACTGCAAGGAGTGAATGGCCACCAAGATCAAAGAATCCGTCATCAATTCCAATTTGAGGTACACTTAGCACTTCTGTAAACAAGTCGCATAACATTTCTTCTTGCGGTGTTCTTGGACCACGACTAGAAGATGATGCGATAAATTCTGGAGCTGGCAATGCCTTTCTATCTAATTTACCGTTTGGAGTTAAAGGTAACTCATTTACTACTACAAAAGCGTATGGAACCATATAATCTGGTAAACTACCACTAGCAAACTGACGCATTTCATTCGTATCAATTGCTTCATTATTTGATGCAACGATATAAGAAACTAACCGTTTATCCCCTGGTTGATCTTCACGTACAATAACGGCTACTTGCTCAACTTTAGGGTGCTTCATTATGACTGCTTCTATTTCTCCTAATTCAATTCGGAACCCACGAATTTTGATTTGATGATCTGCACGTCCTATATAATCTAGCATCCCATCATTACGCCAGCGAGCTAAGTCTCCTGTACGATACATTCTTGTACCTGGCTTGCCAAATGGATCTGCGATAAAGCGTTCAGCCGTTAATCCTGCTCTTCCTAAATATCCACGCGCAAGTCCTGCACCTGCAACATACATTTCTCCAACTACTCCAGGTGGGACTGGTTGTAAATAGTTGTCTAACACATACACTTTAAGGTCAGGTATACTGCACCCAATTAAACTATTTGCCCGTAAAGAGACGATAGTTTCATCTAATTCAATATAACTAACATGTACTGTCGTCTCTGTAATACCATACATATTAATAAGCTTTGGTACGTTATGAGGATGTCGACTATACCAATCTTCTAAGCGACTTAGCTCAAGTGCTTCTCCTCCAAAAACAACATATCGTAAAGATAATTTTTGGCCAATCTCTTCATTTTCACGATCTGCTTGCATCAATTGGTAGAACGCTGATGGAGTTTGGTTTAAAACCGTAACCTTTTCTTTAACAAGAAGCTGTAAAAATTCTTTCGGCGAGCGACTTACAGTATGTGGAACTACAACTAAACGCCCTCCGTATAATAAAGGTCCCCAAATTTCCCAAACCGAGAAATCAAAAGCATATGAATGGAACATCGTCCAAACATCGTTTCCGTCAAACTGGAACCAATGATCAGTTGCTCCTAAAAGTCTCACTACATTTTGATGAGGTATCATAACGCCTTTCGGTCTGCCCGTTGACCCTGACGTATAAATAACGTAAGCAATATGTGATGGAGATAATGGCTTAATTCGTTCCACTTCATCAATATTGTCTTCACTATATTTCTCAACCTCTGCTATTACTTTTACATTATCAACTAAAACTTTTATTGCCTCATTACATTCAATTTCCACTTCTGAATTCGTTAAAACACATGATGGTTTCGCATCGTGTAGCATAAATGAAATACGGTCTGCTGGGTAATCTGGATCTAACGGAAGGTATCCAGCACCAGCTTTAAGAACAGCTAATAAGCTTACAACCATGTTTAATGATCTTGGCATCGCTAAAGCAACGAGTTGATCAGGACCAATCCCTTTTGCTATTAGGAATCGAGCTATTTTATTTGCTTTTCTATTTAACTCTTCATAAGTTAATTTCTTATCTTCAAAGACAACAGCAATAGAATTTGGATTTATATGAACCTGCTTTTCAAACAATTGTGGCAATGTCATTTCTGGTGCAATTTGAAAACCACCATTCCACTTTTCTAACACTGTATTTTTCTCTGCTACAGCTAATATTTCTAATCTGCCAATTGATTGCTCCGGATTTGTAGCTGCATCATCTAATAACAAAATGAATCGTTCTATTAGTTTTTGAACCGTTTCACGTTTATATAAATCGGTACTAAACTCTAGTAATCCATGTAAACCGTTCGGAGTACCATCAACTCCGTTACTCTCACTAATTTCAAATGTTAAATCAAATTTTGCAGAACCGACGCTTTGAATTTCAAGGCTCGCTTCTAAATCTGGTACATAAAACGTTGCTTCTGGTGTATTTTGAAAAGCTAACATAACTTGAAACAACGGGTGGCTGTTTCGAGTACGTACTGGATTTAATACTTCAACAAGCCTTTCAAATGGAACATCTTGATTTTCATAAGCTGCAAGGTTTACCTGCTTCACTCTATTTAATAATTCTTTAAAACTTGGATCTCCTGAAGTATTTGTACGTAACACTAATGTATTTACAAATAAACCAACAATATCTGAAAGTACATCATCATTTCTTCCAGCAATCGGACTTCCAATTGGTATATCAGTGCCTGCACCTAATCTTGTAAATAGTGCACTAAGCCCTGCTTGCAATACCATAAACAAACTAACTCCATTTTTACGTGCAAGCTCTACTAACCTACTATGCATACCTTCATCTATATGAAAATGAATTGTTTCCCCGCGGTAACTCGTCTCAATTGGACGCTGGAAATCTGTAGGTAACTCCATTTGGTCTGGTAAACCTTTAAGTTCTTCTTTCCAAAAATCTAATTGTGTTGAAATAAGACTCTCTGGTGTCGTTTCATCACCTAGCAATTGCTGTTGCCAAAGTGCATAATCTGCGTATTGAACTGGAAGTGACTCCAGCTGAACTCTGTCACCTTGACATCGCGCTTTATACGCCGCTGTAAAATCTCTCGTTAACGGCTGTAATGACCAGCCATCACCTACAATATGATGTAATAGAATTAATAATACATGTTCGTTTTCACTCACTGTAAAAAGTTGCAAACGAACTGCCGGCTCAAAATCGAGGTTAAAGCTATATCTTACCGCCTCTGAAAGTACACTTTCTAATTCATCTTTACATGTATTAGTTATAACCATTTCTAGATTTAAGTTTTCCATATCTAAAATTTTCTGATAGGAACTACCTAATACGTTAGGGAAAATTGTTCTAAGTGTTTCATGTTTCTCAACTACATCATAAAAAGCACCTTGTAATGCTTCCCGATTCAATATTCCATTCATACGAATGACTAGCGGAATATTATAAGTAGGACTTGGACCTTCTAAACAATTTAAGAACCATAACCTGCGCTGTGCAAATGAAAGTGGAACTTCATTTGGCCTACTTGCTTTCTGAATAGCTGGTCTTGCGCTTTTTGCATGGTTTAATTGTTTCGCCAGTTCGGCAACAGTTGGTGATTCAAATAGTTTCCCAATTCCTAATTCCACACTTAACGTTTCACGAATTCTTGCCATTAAACGAGATGCAAGAAGTGAATGTCCACCCATTTCAAAGAAATTATCATCAATGCTAATTCGAGAAACACCAAGTACTTCTGCAAATAAATCACATAATATTTCTTCTTTCGGATTTCTAGCAACCCTCTCATTGTCCATTCCATTAAAATCAGGAGCAGGTAATTTCTTTCTATCCACCTTACCATTTGGCGTTAATGGTAATTCTTCTAGCACAACAAATGCTGATGGTATCATATAATTCGCTAAACTTTCTGAAACATAAGAACGAATTTCTGAAAGATTAATCGGTTCCTTTTCTTCTGCAACGATATACGCAATGATGCGCTTATCATTTGGACGATCTTCTCGTACCATTACTATCGCTTGTTGAATATTTTTATGTCGTTGTAATACCGTTTCAATTTCAGCTAATTCAATTCGGAATCCACGAATTTTAATTTGATGATCTGCGCGACTAATGTACTCTAACGCACCATCACTACGCCATTTCACGAGATCTCCTGTACGGTACATGCGCTTCCCTGATTCTCCATAAGGATTTGCAATAAACCGTTCAGCTGTTAACTCCGGTTTTCCTAAATATCCGCTTGCAAGTCCCTCCCCTGCAATATATAATTCCCCAATAACTCCAGGTGGAACTGGTTGTAACCCTGCATCCAATACATACACTTCTGTATTGCAAATTGGCTTTCCAATAGGAGGTATACCCTTTTCACCTTCATCAATGTTCATGAAAGTAGACCAAATCGTCGTTTCAGTTGGTCCATATAAATTAGTTATTGAGCAACCTAATTCTTTTAATTTATTTGCTAAATGCTCTGGAAGAGCTTCACCACCAACAAGTATATTTAGCCCTTGTAGCTTCTCTGGATAATCAGTTACTAACGCCTGCCAAAGCGTCGGTGTAGCCTGCATAATTGTCACTCTTTCTTCTTGTAAAAGTGTCGTTAATGCTGATGGCTCTTGTATGTCTTCTTTTTGCGCAATTGTTAAACTTGCACCACTAATAAGAGGTAAATAAATTTCTAGAGCAGAAATATCAAACGCAAACGTTGTAACTGCTAATAAATGATCATTTTCATTTAATGAAAACTTTTGTTGCATAGCCATTAAAAAGTTACTTAAACCTCTCATAGGAACAATTACACCTTTTGGGTTTCCTGTTGAGCCTGAAGTATATATTGTATAGGCTGGGTTTAAAAGTGATACATCATTCTTACATGCTATATTCATACGAGAATATGTATGTAACGCTAGTTTCGTTTCTTCTTCATCTAATACAATTTTTTTCATATCATTTTCTATAACTAACTTAGATGAAACAGATGAATGTGTTATGATACAAACTGGTTTTGCATCATTTACTATATAATTAATTCTTTCTGCTGGGTATTCTGGATCTATTGGTAAATACGCTGCACCAGCCTTTAAGACTGCTAGCATACTAACTACCATTTCTATTGATCTAGGGAATACTAAAGCTACAAACTGGTTTGGTCGTATTCCTTCTTCTACTAAATAATGTGCTAGTTCATTCGCTCGTTCATTTAGCTCTTTATACGTAAGGTTTACACCGTCACAAGTAATGGCTAGTTTATTGGGATTTTTTTGCACTTGTTTTTCAAATGATATAGGCAGACTGATTAACTCATCGTCTTCCTTCGTTTCATTCCATTCCAATAAAACTTTATGATTTTCTTCAGGCAGAGTAATGTTTATTTTTCCAATCGACTCGTTTTTCTCATAATTATTTACTACTAATTCAAATAGATTCATAAATCTTTCTTTATGCAATGCTAGCTCCGCGCCATTATATACTTCAGGATTTGCATCAAAATGAATCATTAGCTCATTTTGATCAAAACGTTTATATACATTTATTGATAAATCATCGACAGGTCCTGCTGATAAATTATGCGTAATACCACGATTTCCAGCAAAATTTAGCCCGTAATCAAAAGGCATAACATTCACTAACGGTCCAAACAACCTTTGATTTTCACCTAGTAACTTTAAGTCTCTTCTTAATTCCTCATGACGGTATTTATAATGGCGACGTACATCTCGGATTTCTTTAGAAACTTGTTGCAATAATTCCGCAAGAGTTATATTTGGAGTTACTGTAATACGAAGTGGCACTAAATTCATTACCATACTTGGTGTATGAATAGATACCGAACCTAGACGTCCCATCATCGGTAAACCTAAAACAATATCATTTGCACCTGTTAACTTATGCATATAAATACTTGTTACAGCGACAATGAATTCCGGCCAACTTGTTAACGAAATATTGATATCTTCTAATAAAGTTTTCGTGCTAGAACTAGATAAATAAGCTGTTTCTCGTGAAAATCCATTTGATGTTCTCGGTGCTCGCTCTGCCAAGCTTACAACTTCTGGTTCATCCGCAAATTTTTCTAACCAAAAAGTACGATCTTCCTGAAATTTTTTAGACTCACGATACTCAATATCTTCTTGCACGACTTTTGTAAGAGAACCAAACGGCTTTTCATTCTTGTTTGTTTCTTCTATAAGTGATGTATACTCATTCGCCACTTTTTGGCTAAGAAGTGAAAATCCATAGCCATCCATCACAATGTGATGGATGCGCTGATACCAAAAGAAACGATTATTTTCAACTTGAATAAGTGCTTCAGTAAATAATGTATCTTTTTTCAAATCGACTGGCATAGATAAATCATTTTTCATCCATACTTTAGCAGCTTCTTCAGGATTTTCTTCTTTACGAACGTCAATAAAATGCATATGAAACTGTGATTCTTCAATAACTTGCCATGGGCCAATTTCATCCTCCTCGAAGCGAACATGAAGTGCTTCTGCTTCTATTACAACTTTACGTACAGCTAATTCAAAAATTTCTTGATGAATATTTCCGTTTATTTCTACATATTCCCCAGTATTGTAAATTGGATTAAGCGGATCTAATTGTTGCGCAAACCACATACCAGACTGCGCAGATGATAACGAATGACGAATCTTTTGACTGTTAGGCATTCTTTACTACCCCTTTATTATGTAGTCTATTTGTTACAGCACCTGTGCTGTTTGTGAAGATAGTAAACTGTACCAACCTGCAACAGTTGGACGTTCTGCTAAATGTGCAAACGTGATTTCTTTCCCTTCACGACGCCACTTCTCTACTAAACTCATAATTCTGACCGAATCAAGCCCTCTATTTAATAAGTCCTCATCAATATCAATACTCTCTACTGGCTCACGAAGTAGTTGTGCAACTAGTTCATGTACTTGCTGTATAGTGATTCCTTCACTCTCATCACCTTTTACACTTTGTAAATCTTTTAACAGTAAGTTTGTTGATGTCGTTACTGCGCATCTATTAGATGCATACTCCAATGCTTGTTTATGATGCTCTAGTGAAAAATCAGCAACTGCATCTGCTACAAAGAACGGCTCTATACCATCCATAAATGCTTCACAAGCTGTTAAAAGGCATCCAATATGCGCATAAATACCGCAAATAATGAGTTGATCTCTTCCTTGTTCATTTAAAATTTCTAATAGATTTGTCTTTTTAAATGCACTATATCTCCATTTTGTGAGGAATATATCATCCTCATCAGGAGTAAGTTCATCAACAATTTTCTTTTTATCTGGTCCAGCAGGAATACCGTCACCCCAAAAGTCTTGTAATAAACCTCTTTGTTCTAACGTTTGTCCACCAGGTTGCGCTGTATAAACAACTGGTATACCAAGTTGTTTACATTTTTCTCTTATCATTTTAATATTTGAAATAAGTTCTACTTTTGGTGATTCTTTATCGCTATATGCATCAAGAAAATATTCTTGCATGTCATGAATTAAAAGTACTGCACGTTTCGGGTCTGGTGTCCAATTCACTTTATTTTTTGGTAGTTCTGATTCAATTGGCATTTTATATACTGAAATAGATGGGATAGCCATCTAATCACTTCCTTCCGGTTTTTATTATTGTTTTACTGTAATAAGTTTTTCAGCAATGACTTTACGTAGTTCTTTTTTGCTGACTTTTCCGACTCCTGTTTGCGGGAATGATTCAATAAATTCAATTCGATCTGGAATTTTATAAGCCGCTATACCACGTTCTCTTAAAAACATTTTTAATTCACTTACTGCCGGAACTTGTCCGCGAGCTATAACAAAAGCACAGGTGCGTTCACCTAAATAATCGTCAGGCATAGATACGATTGCTACGTCATGGACCGCATCGTGTGCTAATAGATGATTTTCAACTTCTTCCGCAGCAACTTTCTCACCACCGCGGTTAATTTGATCTTTATCTCTTCCTTCTACAATGATGTATCCTTGTTCATTTACTTTTACAAGATCACCTGTGCGATAAAATCCATCCTTTGTAAATGATCGTGCATTATGCTCTTCGGCTTTATAGTAACCACGAATTGTATATGGACCTCTTGTTAATAAACTACCTACTTCGCCAGGTTGTACATCGTTGTCATTTTCATCAACAACTCGTACTTCATCGAGTGCAGACATTGGTCTACCTTGTGTATAAATAATAAATTCTTCCGGATCATCTAATCTTGTATAGTTCACTAATCCTTCCGCCATACCGAACACTTGCTGTAACGTACATCCAAATGTAGGACGTATACGTTTTGCAACCTCAGCGCTAAACTTAGCACCACCTACTTGAATAATCTCTAGGCTTGATAAATCGGCATTACGAGAAGATGCAGCATCAAGCCAAATCATTGCTAATGGCGGAACGAGCGCTGTAATTGTAACTTTTTCTTTTTCGATAAGAGCAAAGGCCTCATCTGGACTACCACCAGTTGCCAATACCACTTTTCCACCCGCATAGAAAGTTCCAAATGTCCCTGGAGAACTCATTGGGTAATTGTGTGCTACTGGAAGAACTGCCATATAGACGCTTTCTGCATTCAAATTACAAATTTCAGCGCTAACACGTAAACTATAAATATAGTCATCATGTGTTCTAGGAATTAATTTAGAAAGACCTGTTGTGCCTCCTGATAATTGGAGAAATGCAACATCACTTGGCTGAACTTCTGGTAATGAGACGGGATCCATATACAGATCATTTATGTTCACAAACTCTTCTTCTTCTCCCACTACAATTACATGTTGTAACGTTGGCACTTTCTCTTTCACTTCTCTTGCTAATTTTCGATAATCAAAACCGAGAGCCTTATCTGAAATAACGTAAGCGCTCGCCTCGCCAAACTCACAAAAATAACTAATTTCACTGCTTCGATGTGAAGGTAGTGCAAAGACAGGAAGCGCTCCAATTCGAAATAGTGCAAAACATATTTCGAAAAACTCGATAATGTTAGGTAACTGGATTACAACTCTGTCCTCTTTCTTTATTCCTAAATTCAGTAAACCTGCTGCTAAACGATCTACCTTTTTATTAAGTTCACTATATGTTATATGCTTCTTACCACTTACAACCGCGATTCGATCTCCATATTTCTCAGCCCGCTCTCTTAACACTCCTCCAAATGTTTCACCAAGCCAACATCCTGCTTCTCGGTAACGATCGGCAAATTCTTTTGGCCATTCTGTATAACCTACTAGCATTCTTTCTTCCCCCTATTTTTCATTAAGTGAACTATCTCTTAACCCTAAAGCTTTTAGCATTGTTTGGAACTTAGCTGATGTTTCTGCTAACTCATCTTCTGGTTTTGACTCAGCAACAACTCCAGCTCCTGCATATAAACGAAGTGTATTTTCTTGTACTTCAGCACAACGAATTGTAACAATCCATTCTCCATCTCCATTTAAATCGCTCCATCCTAGCATTCCTGTAAAGAACTCGCGGTCAAATGGCTCAATATGCTGTATAGCTTCTCTTGCTTTTTCCATCGGAGTTCCGCAAACTGCTGGCGTAGGATGAAGGGCAATTGCTAATTGTAAAGAAGAAGTATTTGGATCCTTAAGTTCACCTTTCACTTCTGTAGACAAATGCCACATCGCTTCACTATGAATAACTGATGGCTTTTCTGGAACATGTAATGTATGACAATACGGACGAAGTGCAGCGACAACCGCTTCAACTACTACCGCATGTTCATGTAAATCTTTTGGCGAAGAAAGTAATTCCTCTGCTCTTCTTTTATCTTCTACTGGGTCCTCACTACGTGGCCTTGAACCAGCTAACGGGTTAGAAATAACTTGCATACCATTACGTGAAACAAGTAATTCAGGGCTTGCTCCAATTAGCGTCTTACTGTTCTCTTTTTCATCTTTCGGTAAATTTACAGCAAATGTATAACCATGCTTATTATGCTCTGCTAATTCTCGCAGAAGTTTTTGCTTATCAATCTTTTCGGAAGATTTAACATCTAACGATCTGGATAGAACGATTTTCTTTAAATCACCGTCCTGTATTTTTTCAATTCCTTGCTTCACACCATTCATATAAACTTCAGGGTCTGGCACTGGTGTCATTTCAAATGTTACATTCTCATTTGTTTCAAGCTGATTTGTTGTATCCAATTGTAAACGCTCAGAAATTCTGCTATATTCTGGTACGATGAGTTGGACTTCTTTTCTACGATCAAATGGCAAAGCACCCACAACGATAGGATTTGGATTTCCAGCTTGTTTCGCATTACTTAATGTCGCTTGCACAAGCTCTGGGAAACTTTCAATTTCACGATGCTTTACTGTAGTAAACTCTCCTTCTGCTAATATCGTTCGAGTTGGTGAAGCGAAAAAGAATGAAGATTCAGTCTTATAATCTTCTAAAAGTTTTTCTGACAATTCCTTTACAGCTATATGTTCATTCATAATATAATAACCTCCTGAATTTTTATTAAACTCCTAACGTAGCACCGCCATCAACACATAAATTGTGCATTGTAATATGACTTGCTCTATCTGAGGCTAAAAATAACACTGCTTCAGCAACTTCTGAAGGTTGTGCAATTTTTTGTAATGGAATTCCGAGTCTATATGTATTTTGAGAACCAGCAATTATATTTTTAGCTCCATTCTCATCAGCCCATAGTAATCTTTGCATCTCAGTTTCAGTAGAACCTGGAGAAACTAAGTTGCAGCGTATATTGTATGCCGCAAGCTCTAGTCCTAAACATTTCATAAACATCGTCGTTGCGGCCTTTGACGCAGCATACGCAGCCATCTCCATTCTTGGCGTATTTGCCGCATTTGAACCGACTGTAACAATTGCCCCCGATTTTCTTAACATCATATTTTTACTTACCGCTCGGGACATATTGAAAACCCCTGTAGTATTTACAGAGAATGTTTTAGTCCAATCTTCATCACTTAACGAATGAATTGGTCCCATACGTAAAACCCCTGCAACATTTATTAAAATATCTATTGGCGCTATTTCATTTGCAATATGATTTACCATGTCTTCAACAGCGGCGCTATCACTCACATCTAAACGAAACGTTTTCATACGTGTATTGTTTAATTCGTTTTGATTTAAGAGTACATTTAACCCCTCTTCATTTTGATCAACCGCAATAACTGTGGCTCCTCTTTCTAAAAACATTTTGGCAACGACACTGCCTATGCCTTGTGCTGCACCTGTTACTAAAACTGTTTTCCCATCAAATTCCCCTAAGTTCATTTTCTCTATCCTTTCACATAAACATTAATTTCATTAAGTAACACCGATGATATTGATTTTCATTATCAGTTGTGTTGTAAAAAATAATACACTTACTAAACTAATTGGTCAAGTGCGCATTACTTTAAAATCCATTTTATTGATAATGTTTTTCATTTACCATCTTACACCGAAATGATAATGTTTCTCAATAAACTTGTCAATCTTTTTTTATTTTTCAGATAAACCATTTTAATGCTTCTTAATAAAATCATATGTAAACGCATTAAAAGTACTTATATTATAAATAAAATTCAAAGTCCTCTTTTTAAAATTGAAGAAACTAAACTAGAGATACGTTCATTTACAATGCTTTATGAAAAACTCAAGTATATATTTTCTCAATATTTTTCTGAAAATATATCTTACAAATACTAATGAATGTCTTTTTTGTCATTTAAGATTTAATATATATTTCGAATACGATGTATCAATTTATTGTATTTCAATATAATCCAAATAGGCATTTCACTCACTTTTACATCTATGAAAATCATAAAAGTAATTTAACCTTGTTAAAATAACTCATAAAAAAAGCATCCTAATTAATAGAATAGGATGCTTTTTCGTAATCATATTGTTATAGAAGATTTATATACTTATGCTACGCTGCGATACTCTTCTTCTTTTTCTTTTTTCTGCTTAGGTGCTTGAATTAAAATTGCGATAATGAATGACACGACACATACTACACCTATTACCATGAACGTTGGTTTGAATCCACCTAGAAGTGCACCGATAAAGGAACCTGCAAGCGCCCCAAATCCAAATCCTTGATACACAATTCCGTAGTTCTTACTATGGTTTTTCATACCGAAGAAATCACCAACAATAGCTGGGAAAATAGTGATATTTCCACCAAAGCAAAACGCTACACTTGCTACACATACGAAGTAAATACCATAATTTAAATCTACAAAACTTAGAACTAAGACTGAACTCGCCATAACAACAAAAGTACCAGTAACGATTTTTAAACGCCCAATTTTATCCGATAACGGTCCTAAAATGATACGACCTAATGTATTGAAGATTGCAACCATAGCAACCGCATTAGCTGCTGTTGTTGCGCTAAGTCCTACAAGTTGAACACCAATGTCTTTTACCATACCAATTAAGTATAAGCCACTCATACATGATGTAAATAACATGATAAATAATAAGTATACTTGTTTTGTGCCTAACATTTCTTTCGTTGTGTATTCCTCAGTTTTTGTTTCATGAACTGCTCCTTGATCTGCAGCTTGATGGATTAAACAAGCACCAATTACAATCATAGCTGTAACAATTAAACCCCAGTATATAAATGCTTGGGATACACCAACTGATTCAATCAACTGTGCGTTAACGTATTTAAAGATTAAGCTACCTGAACCATATGCAGAGACAGAAATACCAGCAATTAAACCTTTACGCTCTGGAAACCACTTTATTAAATTTGATAGTGAAGTGATATATGCTGTACCATCTGCATAACCTACAACAACTCCCGCTAGTACATAAAGTAATATTAGTGAGGATGCTTGTGAACTAAGTATTAATCCTAGTCCTAATGCTAATCCAGCTATCATAATAAGTTTACGAAGTCCCCATTTTTCTTGCAATTTACTCGCAAATAAAGTTGAAAATGCTAAAGAAAGACTAGTAATTGAGAAAGTTATCGCAACAGCGTTAAGACTCCAACCATATTTACTAACTAAAGGCTGATTGAATAAACTCCATGTATATATCGTCCCAAGCCCCATTTGTACTATAACTGTGCCAAGGACAACAAGCCATGGATTAATAGTTGATTTTTTCATACCTTTCCGCCTCCTCTTTCTATTTCAATGCTATTCGCTAAATTTACTTTTTTTATGTTCATTTTGGTCACCTCTTTTGATTTGACACCTTCATTGTATAAGATGTTTTTGTTTATGTAAGCACTTACAAGATAGAGCGTCAAAAACATGGAATCAGTTACAAAAAACGAAGGATGAAATACAAAAAACGAAGGATGAAATACAAAAAACTACTGATTAAATACAATAGAAAAATTTTTTATACTTCAATCCACCTTATTTTTTATAAAATCACAAATTTTTTTCCAATAAATAAAACTAAATATTCACTAATATATCTATCCGTGGTTTAATATATATAATAAAAAAATATTTCTGTCTTTAATGAGGAGGTACTATGAAAGCAAACGTAGGGGATACTATACTTTTTCAACGAAATAATTTAAAGATTACAGGATCTGTATTAAAACTTTATACTGAATCGGTCTTAGTTGAAATTACAAATGTAAGCGGTGGTACTTTTGAATTTGATCGAACAATTGTAAATCATAAAAACTATAAAGTTTTAAATACAAATACATAAAACAACACAAAATAGCCCCTGCTCAACAGCAGGGGCTATTTTATATAAAAATATTTCACTAGTTTATATACCCTAAAACATTAACAATCTTACTCGCTTTTAAATTGTTAATATGGTAATAAATTTCTAAACCTCTTCTCTCTGCTCGTAACACTTTACCCTTCATTTTTGATAAATGTTGTGAAACAGTAGATTGCGGAATATTCAGTAACTCTGTTAATTGTGTTACATTACAAGTTTTTCTCGTACTTAATTCATTTACAATTTGCAGTCGGATTGGATGCGCCATAATTTTTAAAATATCTACATCTTCTTCTGAAACTAAAGTTTTTCTCATTTCACTCGTATATGTTGTCATAAGACATTCCCCTTTTATATGAATTCCATATTCATAAGATCTATTTCCAAATTTTTTAAAACCCTTGATTAAAACTTTCATATAGAAATAAAAGGATTTTAAATTTTTGAAAACAGAACTTACATTCACTTTATTTATTTATTTATTTGGTACATATACATAATACAATGTTAATATGTGCTCTATGTGAAGTTCACATAAATTTATGATGAAGATTTACTTAGCCACTCGCATCCTACTCATCTAATTACCCACTGCATAAAATCATCAGTTATTTTAACACATTTTAGGCGTTTGTATATACTATTTATAAAACAACTTTTATAAAGGGGGATTCATATGCCTACAGCGTTACAAGAAGAAGTCGAAGAAGCACGGGAAACATATGTCAGTCGTATCATCTTAGTTGGAGGATCCGCTTTATTTTTAGTAGGCGGGGTTATCTCAGCAATTTCAGCCTTTAAAACTTATAATCGTTTGGAGAATACGCCGCCTTCTACAGATAATTCATAGATATTTTATAAAATAAAACGTCGCCTCCAATATGAAGAGACGACGTTTTATTATTCATACATATGACACTAAAAGTATCGGTAGATTCCCTACTCCATTTTCTAAGCTTACTTCACCACAAACCTAGTCTGACTACACCCATCCTTCTGCTTCGTTACTTCTAATACAGCTGGCATTGCGTTTTTCAGCTCTTGAACGTGTGAGATGACACCGATAAATCGGCCTGAT
>NZ_QXCO01000055.1:0-18643 GCF_003458115.1 Bacillus sp. ISO11
TAGGCGTAGCACAAGGTTTACATAAAATTGAAGCGGGTGCTCCAGTAGGCGTAGCACAAGGTTTACATAAAATTGAAGCGGGTGCTCCAGTAGGCGTAGCACAAGGTTTACATAAAATTGAAGCGGGTGCTCCAATAGGCGTAGCACAAGGTTTACATAAAATTGAAGCGGGTGCTCCAGTAGGTGTAGCACAAGGTTTACATAAAATTGAAGCGGGTGCTCCAGTAGGTGTAGCACAAGGTCTACACAAAATTGAAGCGGGTGCTCCAGTAGGTGTAGCACAAGGTCTATACAAAATTGAAGCGGGTGCTCCAGTAGGTGTAGCACAAGGTCTACACAAAATTGAAGCGGGTGCTCCAGTAGGCGTAGCACAAGGTCTACACAAAATTGAAGCGGGTGCTCCAGTAGGTGTAGCACAAGGTCTACACAAAATTGAAGCGGGTGCTCCAGTAGGTGTAGCACAAGGTCTACACAAAATTGAAGCGGGCGCTCCAGTAGGTGTGGCACAAGGTTTACATACATTTGAAGAAGTTAGTTCAGTAGTAGCCCAAGAAGTAAAAGAAAATGAAATGGAACGAAGAAATGAAGGTTTAAATGAATTATGGGAAGTAAACCCTAATATGAGAAAATTCATTCTTAATTCCGAATTAATAAAATATGTTCAAGGATGCATGGGTGTGAAAGATATTAGCTTATTGTCTGATACTCTATTAAACAAACCAGCAAATCATGGTGCGGCTTCACCACTTCATAGGGATGCTCCTTTCTGGAAAGGATTATATCCTCAAAACCAAATAAATTGTTGGATTCCACTACAAGATACAACTGTCAATAATGGTACTTTAGGCTACATTCCGGGTTCACATTTAGATACAGAAAAATTAAGTGAAAAACCTGATGTATTAATGGAATATGATTTAACTTTAACATCTAATCAAAAAGAACAAATTCAATTTATTGAGGTGGAAGCTGGAGATGTTTTAATTCACCACTCATTGACTTTACACGGAACAGGTCCTAACTTAACTGATTCTACTCGTTTAGCATATGTTTTACATTACATGCCTACAGATTCATATGTTGAGGGAAATGAAATGTTTAAAGATATTTCTGGCTGCCCACAACTAGTTAAGAATGGTCAGCCTGTGAGTGAGTTTTAAAAATGGCTCGAAATATTATTTCTGTTTTACCAGATAAAAGTACTATAGAAAATATATTAAGAGGTATTTTAGGCAATCGTGTTTCTATGGAATTTGATGTAGATACTACAAACATAATTTCACCTTCAACATATACTACTAAACTCAAGCTAGGAGATCAAAATGCATGGATAAAGTTTTCTTTAGCTACAAGTCCAAATGAAGGTGCAATTTATCAAAGGCATTTCTCAAATTATTCCACAGTATCATTAGCTAAAGTGCTAATTAATATTAAAGCAAATGATTATGTGAATATGCTTGTACTCGAAGATTTAAATGGCTATTCTCTAAGAGAGCATCCGGAAGGTATTTCCTACCTTTCGGATGCTTCTCAAGTTTTAGCAATGATACAACATCAACTTAATAGAGAATATAACCAACTTGCAATTCAAGAGAACATTAATAATATAAGAGATTATTTATATTTCGGCTTAAATCCTAAGGCGATACATAAATTAAAAGAAGCTTTGGATATGGTTCAGGATGTACCATTTATATTTTTACATGGTGATTCTATTCCAAATAACTGGATTAAGAGCAATGATGAAAAAAGAGGCGTAATTCCTATTGATTTTCAGGAAGTAAAGTTTGGATTTTGTTTACAGGATTTGTATCAGCTAGTACATCCCAGTTATTGGGGAACCGCTGAAAAAGCTGGGATATTAATAAAGGAAGCTATATGTAATTATTCGCAGGTAATGCAAAGGTTGGGATATAAAACTCCATGGTTAAACAACGAATATAAATATTTTAATGCAATTAGTGTTATACATGCTGCATCTATGATGAATTGGTATTACGAACAAGCCAAAAAAGATTATCTAGTTTCTAAAACGGAACCTAACAATATACACCCTATATTCAAGAGTAATCCAACTGATATTCTTGCTCAAAAGAATGAATATGTAATCAAGTCAGAATTTCCGCGAATTT
Source organism: Bacillus sp. ISO11 (assembly GCF_003458115.1). NCBI lineage: Bacteria > Bacillati > Bacillota > Bacilli > Caryophanales > Bacillaceae > Bacillus > Bacillus sp. ISO11. Next base: position 2,133 of record NZ_QXCO01000055.1, read on the forward strand.
TATAGAATACATTTATATAAGGTGGTATCATGGTTGAAATCATAAGTAATAAGAATTATTTACTATACATACTTATAGTATGTACCAGTCGTATGGCTGATGTGTTAAATAAAATTGTTTTAATTTTATTTATCTTGAGTATAGGAGGAAATGCAACTTCTGTGGGATTTATTCTAATTACTAATTTATTACCTACAATTTTATTTGGATCTATAGCAGGTGCTTTAGCTGATAAATATCATAGTAAAAAAATAATTTACTTTTGTTTTTTATTAAAAGTAATATTATTTTCTATAGTATGGAAAATGGATAGTGGCATATACGTATATGTATTTTCTTTCATCCTTTCTTTAACATCTGTTTTTAGCTTTCCTGTTATAAAAAACATATTAAGAAATTTAGTTCAAAATAAAGACGATATACTCAAAATAAACAGTACGGCGTTAGGAATAAGAAGTATAATAGAAATTGTTGTTCCAATTATTGGGTCCTCTATAGCTATATTTTTGGGCTTTAAAGTTTCCTTTTTAATTTGTAGTTTAATATATTTAATAGCAACACTGTGTGTTTTTTTCCTTAAGTGTGAATGGGATTTAATTAATAATACAAAAGAATCTTTTTTGAGTAAAATTAAAGAAGGATACAGTTATATATTTGAAAATAAAGAAATTAAACAATTGGTTGTTTTTTCTATTTTCATTATGTTCTTTAGTTCTGCAATAAATGTTTTATTACCAATTCATTTTTTAAATCATTTACAAATTGATAAATCTGTGTACGGTATACTTTTAGCTTCACTGGGGTTAGGGTCAACAATTGGAAGTATTATTGTGCCAAAATTAGTAAACAAAAAGCATAAAATGCTAAATATTTTAAAGTATGCCCTTGTGTTTGATGGTTTATTTATGGTAGTACTTGGATACTCACCAAAATATATACCTTTTGTTCTGTTGATTATGTTTTGTTTAGGCATAACATCATCATTTTATTTTATTATTATTGAAACGTATCTTCAACATATTGTAGAGACAGTGTTTATAGGAAGAGTATTCTCAACGTATTACATGATGATTAATACATTTAATATTCTTTCTATGATTACATTTAGTTTTGCAATAGATTATTTAGGTACGGTAAATATATTTACAATATGTGGAGTTGGGATATTGTTTTCATCGCTCGCTTTGTTAAAGTCCGGAAATTTATCTAGAAGTAAGAAAAGGAGAACAGCATGAAATTAATATTTTTAAGGCATGGTGAGGCAGAACACAATATAAATGAGCCAGATTCTTTTCAAATACAGCATCCTAGGTTAACTTTGAAAGGAATAACACAGGTACAAAATTTTAAAAAAAATTTTAATAATCTAGTTAAAGAAGATATTATAGTAGCGAGTCCAACGTACAGAACTCTTGAAACAGCAGAATTATTTACTAAAGAATATGCTTGTAGAAAATATATTTGCTATGCCATAGGTCCGCGAATATATCCCTACAGGGAGAGTGCAAAAACTTTACCTTGTGATGTTGTTATGAAAGAAAAGGAGCTAAGTAGATTTAGCATTGCAAACTCTTTTGGTTTACTATATAAAAAATGTTTTGATGAAAATTTAATTTCGGTAAATCATGTATCAGAACGCCACTATCAAGATATAGCATTATCGTTTTTGGATTGGTGCCGTGCTCAAGAGCGAAAACGTATTTTTCTAGTAACACATGATGGAACAATTAATACCTTTAAAGAGTTAATATTAAATAAAAAATTCACTCGTGATGATATGCTTAACGAAGGTGAGTTTGTCACACTTGATATTTAAATAAAGAAGCTGGGAAAATCTCACCAGCTTCTTTATTTTTTTATGAGAGTTAGTAATGAAGAAGATTTTATATCATTGTGTACAATTTGATTATAAATTCATCTTTGTTTTTCCAATTCTTTATTATATATGTTAATTTTTCAGGAAAGGATTTAATGAGGTGATTCTTCTTTTCCATATCTCCAGTAGCATAATATGTATCTAATACAGTTTTAATCCTTTGAACGAACTCATGTATATGTCTCTCTTTTTTAATATGTGGCTAATTTCTTGCTTGGTGAGTAGGGAAGAGTGGTATATTACTTACTTCAATCTTTTTTAGATGGAGAGGAATATATAACCGATTCTGAAAAATTAGAGGTAAGTGAAGCAAGGAAATGAGTAAAAAGTAGTTAATTTGTTTCTTTTGAAACCATAATTAAAGAGTGTAAAGAGAGGGAATAAGGTAAAGTACCACCTAACAACAATTATTACTTCATAATGCACTTAATAATTATATAATTTTTATATAGCTATATGGTTGGCTATTTTGCAGTAAAGTGGAGGTTATTATGAAAAAGAATGTTTTAGGTCTTAAAGACAGTGATATTTTTAAAATTCAAAGAGTATGGTACGATCCTAACAAAGAGGATACAAAGAAATAAAGGTGTAAACAAGGACTTGTTTTTTTAAAATCGCATTGCTATAATATAAAAGTAATTGGATTTTACAATAAAATATAAAATTAATCAGTTCGCATATAAGAGAAGACCTCAATATGCGCCATGTCCTTAGGGGACGTGTGCGTGTATTGAGGTCTTTTTGCGTTTTTGCGAGCAAAAACACCCGGAGGTGCAGGAATTATGTTGAATTGGTTGTCTGCAAAACTTATGACAACATCAGTAGGGGATTTCTTACTGGCAAAAAGTAGCTTTACGAAGGGTCTTGGTGGTAGTGGCAGTGGTGCTAATGCTGAAACCGTCCAAAAAAGCATGAACACTTTGGTGAAAACCTTAATTGGTTTTGGGGGAATTTGGGTGGCAGCTTGCGTTGTATTTGCAGCTATTAAACTATCTGGTGCACAAGGGAAGAATCCTGAAAACCGTACACAAGCTATGATTGGTTTAGCCTGCGCAGCAATTGGAGGCTTTGTCATGATTAAAGCGTACGATATCGCTGCTTGGGTTACGACAATCTAACATAAGAGTTTGTACAAGCTTTCCTCGATTTGGGGAGAGCTTCTCTTATACAAGGGAGGAAAAAGAATGAGAAAAGTAACCGTTCCTGTTGATATGACTTCGGAACAAAAAACACTACTAGGTGTGCTGAGCAAGCGCCAATTGATTTATCTATTGGGTGGCGGAGCATCCCTTTATTTATATGTACCATTTTTATGGCGACTATTTGCACCTATTGATGCAGTAGTAGCGTTTTTTATTTGCTTAATTTTAGCACTACCAACGGTAATAGGTGTTATAGCGTTTGCGTTTATATATAAAGAAAAACAACATATGTATCTAGATAAGTATTTAATTATTAAAATGCGTAGCCGCTCCGAAAAAGGTAAGTGGAGAAAAGGGTACGAGCCAACTATATGGGCAAAGGAGAATCTGTAAATGTTAGAAATGATATATTTTGCGGCGATAGCCATTGTAGGATTTTTCTTTTATCGGAAAATGAATGGAAAACCGCTGTTTGGTTCTAAGAAAAAAGGGAAAAAGCAAGGTGGAGTAGAGAAACACACTATTGAAAAAGCTGGAAAGAAAAATAAAAAAAATATGTCTGCTGAATCGGAAATTGATGAGGATAATGTTGACTTCTTTCGTGCTTTTGTAGAAGACATTAAGGAAATCGATAATCATATGATTCGGTATCATGATGACACATTTGTCCTGATTGCGGAAGCACATCCAGTTAACTATTACTTACTTTCCAATATGGAACAAGAAGCGATTGATATCAAAATTGAATCATGGTTAACCACATTAGAGTTTAATACGAAAGTATATATTCAAAGTAAGTTTGTAGATTTAACAGATCCTGTACGAAAAATGACAGAAACAATGAAAGGTGCGAAGGACCTTACACCAGAGACAGTTCTATATGGGCAAGAAGTTATCGATAACTTAGAGTACTGGCAACGTTCGCAACCTCGATATGAACAAAAACGTTATTTAATTTACCCATACAAGGTTGATATTAGTACGATTACTGCTGATACAGAGGAAGAGTTGGAAGAAAAGATTGTGGATAAGGCGTTTAACGAATTATATCGCCGTTATAATGCTTCTCGAAATCTACTATCGAAAGCAAAAATTAATGTAGAAATGTTAACGAAAGATAAATTAATAGAACTTTTATACGTAGCATTTAACCGTCGTAAAGCTGTAAAAGCTCGTTTCCAGGACTTAATTGAAAACGAGAATTTCTCCCTCTATTCAACAGGAGAAACAAATGAAAGAAAACTAGAGATAATGAAGAAAGTGCTAGCGGAAGAAAAAGCAGAAAAATCAAATAACGGGGTGGCGTAAACATGAGGTTATTCGGAAAAAAGAAAAAGGAAAAGAAAAAAATAGAAGCAGAAGAGAAGGATGAATTGCAGCTAGAGGAGGAAGAGGCGGAAGAAGAGGAAGTACCGACGCAATTAGATAATCAAACAACAGTGTTTGATGTTATTGCTCCAGAAGGAATGAAAATTGATGCAGAAGATTATGGGGTCATTAAACAATCTTTAGGAAGTAATACGTTCTTCCGTCCGTTTTATATTCCACGTGATGGGTACCCGCGTATGATGCAAACCAATTGGCTCAACATGTTAACTTCGGCTGGGGAAGTGGATGTCATGATCGATATTCATAAAGAACCAAAAGCTAAAGCAATGCGATCATTAGATATGCAGTTGACGATGTTACGTTCGAATCTTTCTTTCCAACGTACACGAGGAAACATTGACCAAGAAAAAGACTTAGATGCAAAAATTCAAGATACAAACAATTTAATGGATGAAATCCAGTTCAATGAAAACGACTCCTATATGGTGAGTACCATGGGTGTTGCGTATGCCGAATCAAAGAAAGAATTGGACGTTTTATGTGAGTATATTGAAGATGAAATGCAAGCATCTCATTTTAAGATTGCAAGTACTTGGAACCGTGTGAAAAGTGGTTTGAAAGCTACTATGCCATTAGGTGCACCAAATACGCTGCAAGATACCTATCGAAATATCGATAGACGTGCGTTATGTACGTTTGCACCATTTGTATCAGGATCCGGGAGATTTAATGGTGGCATACCAATAGGAAAGAATAAAATTACTGGGCAAGTAGAATTTTTAAATTCATTTGGTAATGCAGATTATCGCCCGCCAAACTATAACATTGGTGTAACAGGGATCTCAGGTTCCGGAAAAAGTTTACTTTTAAAAATGAAGTTAGCTCGTGAAACGTCACTTGCAGATACGCATGCAATGATTATCGATCCAGAAGGAGAATTCGTAAAAATTACAAAACGTCTAGGTGGTATTAATTTAAATATTTCACCTGAAAGTAATATCATTATTAATCCTTGTGCAATCGCTGTAACAGAACTTCAGATTACGGATAAAGATGAAGAGCTAGAAGCACTTGAACAATATGATAAGAAAGAACTTGTAGAGCGTGATGGCATGAAGTATGTGAGATTTGTACCAATTTTAGAGAAAATCAATGAAATACTAGGTTTCTTTGACATTATTATTCGCGGGCAAGACTTTGATCAACCAGGATTAAATGTATTCCAACGTACTATGCTAGAAGATGCAATCCGTGAAGTGTTTGATAAACATGGTATTACTTCACATCCTTCCTCTTTATATACAGATGAAGTGAAGAAAGTGGATGGACAGTTAATTCAGTCTCAAGTGAGAAAGCCAGAGCCAGAGTTAAAAGAAATCTATGATGTCATAGTAGAACATCATGGAGACGATGTAAAAGCAGAAGAGTTAATTGCTGCGATTCGACCATTCTTACGCGATGGTTCAAAACCATTATTTGATGGACAAAGTCATTTTGGTCGTGGTGTGGAAACACAGTTAAATGAATCACGCGTTGTTAATTTCAACATTAGTCATTTAGAGGAAGGGTTTTTAAAACCAATCGCTTTCCACGTTATCTTGAACTATATTTGGGAGCATTGGATTAAGAGTCCAGAACACGCTATCAAGCGAAAAGTATTATATGTTGATGAGATGTGGCAGTTTATCGACTATGAACAAACGGTTAACTTCTTGGAAAAAGTAGCACGTCGTTCACGTAAAAGAAATGCCGGTATGTGTTGGGCAAGTCAGGACTTTGTTCGTATCTTAGAAAATGTAAAAGCTCGTGGTATCTTGCAATCTACTTTCTCTTATTTCTTCTTAGAACAAAATAAGATTGATAAGAAAAAAATTCAAGAGAACTTTAACTTAACTGCTGGGGAGCTTGATATTATTCTCAACAATCCAGGAAAAGGAGAAGGGATTTTCCGCGTAGGAGATAGTTCTGTTTGGATTCAAACAGATCCATCAGATAAAGAAATGATGTTTATTGAATCGAATGAAGCGGTACTTCAAGAGCTTCTAAACAATATGAAGAAAGTACAAGGGTACGCAGGATAGTAGCGTACCTTTGTAAAGGAAGGTGAAATTATGCTTGAGAAAATAATAGATTGGGTCGGTGGCCTTGTTATCCATATGGTAAAGGCCCTACTAGCGCCTATTTATGGATTTATGGATACTATTCCAGTTCTAGTCTTTGGTGGAGATAAATCTAATCTAGATTTTTTATATGCAAAGAATGCAGTTACGAATGTATTAGATACCGGTATGCCTGTCATGTTTAAACTTGTTGCTTTTTGTGTCCTCGTCAGTGTAGTGATTACAGCAGCAAAATATTCAGCAACGACTCTGAATCCAAATAATCGCACGGCATTAATTGAATATGCAAAAGACTTAATGATTATCTCGATTTGCCTCTGGCATTTAGATTTCTTTTATAATTTTATTTTTGATCTAAATTCTTGGATTATATTAGAGTTTAAAGAGGCGTTAGGGAATTTTAACCCAGATCAGCAAATACCTCTATTAAAAAATGGACTGGCAGACAATAAGACGATTACAGAACTTTCAATGAAAGACCATAAAAATGATTATATGTTTATCATATTCGGACTATTTATTGAAGCTGGATTAATGATATGGGCAAACTTTTATTATTTAATGCGTGCTGTGACACTATACGTATTAATGTTACTAGGCCCTGTAATGGTAGGAATGTGGATGTTCCCACAAAAGAAACAACAGACGTTATATTGGATTCGTGAACTTATGGGTGCAGTATTAATTCAAGCGATTCACGCAATTACCCTATGGTTAGTTATTACACTTATTGGGGGTGCGCAAAATCCTATTATAAAATTAATATTACTTGCGATGTTTATCCCAGTTGGTGAAATCGTGAAAAGCTTTATTGGACTTAGCACCAATGCATCTGCGGGTATTCATAGAGCGGGTACGATGATGGGTATGGGTGCTTTAGCAAGTGTGGCTGGACTGGTTAAAGGTGTTCGTGATGATTACCGTAATTCAAAAGCAAAACCTGACGATAAAGGGGATAAAGAAAAGACAAAAGAAGATGCTGATAACCCGAAAGATGCATTAGGAGCGAATTTAGGGACAGATGTTGGTACAACATCTCGTGCAGCTCGTATGTTAAAAGCTGGTCAAATTGGAAGTTCAATTGGTAAAGCAGCGACAGGACTTGCAGGTATGGCAGCAGGAGCTGGTCTTGGACCGGGAGCGATGGTAGCAGGATCGCAAGTTGGAAGTGCATTAGGTAGTGCTCCTGGTGCGGTGGCTGGTAGAAGTGTTACTGCAGTCGGCGAAGGAGCTGTAGCTTTAGGAAAACATATTGGTTCCAGTGTAAAGAAGGGTGCGGATACGTATTCAAATCTAAATGGAGAATCTTATCCGGAACTAACCGATGAAGATATCGCACAGGATTTAGCTACAAAAGACTTTGAAAATTGGAAAGCAGATAATCCGGATTCTGCAGTTGCAAGTCGCTTGAAACAAGCATTCCCTGGTGCGTCCGATGCGGAGATTGCTAAAAAAGTAGCGAAAACAAATAGTGATCAAATGTCTCGTTTCTCAAATCAGCGGAAACAAGATTTACAAAATATGAAGAAAACCGCTACACCATATGGAAATGCTAGAGATTTAGTAAACGCTGCAACGAATGCATTCCAAAAGGGGTATGAGGCAGACCATAAAGATACGTTTATGAGTCAGTTACCAGAAAATATGTCAGCAGAAGAGAAAGAGAAACATTGGAACGATCATCTGAACACAAAAGTACAAGGGTTTAGAAACCACGCAGAACAAGCGGCAACAAAAGCAGGAGCCATGCCAGTTGATGCGAAGGACAAACAAGGGAACAATCTGTTTGATAAGTCCTATGTGAATAAAGATGCGTTTGCTTCTCGACTTGCATTAGGAAAAGTTGGAAAAGCAGTCGAGGATGTAAAAGGAGAAACGTTAGAAAGTGGCCATCAAAATATGGGACAAGTAGGTGCACTTGTCGGTGCTTCTACTGCTGCATTTAAGAAAGCATATAGTGCAGACCATAAGGCAGGATTTATGAAACAATTCCCTGCAGATATGCCGCAACAAGAAAAAGAAGCCGCATGGAATAAGCATTTAGATCAAAAAGTACAAGGATTTCAAAATCATGCGCAACAAGCGGCGGAATCAGCTGGTATTGTACAGCAAAAAGACGGTACAAACTATGCGAATAAAAAAGCTTTCGCTTCTCATTTATCACAACAGTTACAAAAAAATCCTGGTTTAAATGCTATGGGTGTATCTAATGCGGCAGGCATTCAGAAGGCAGTCAACGGCGTGAAAACGCACGGTTTGACAAGTGGAACAGGAAGCCAGCAAGCAAAACAAGTAAGTAATGTTGGCAACCTGGTACAAGCCTCTACAGAATCCTTTAAACAAGGCTATGCAGCAGAACAACAGGCAAGCTTTATGAAGAACTTGTCTCCAACAATGTCTCAACCACAAAAAGAGCAAGCTTGGCAGTCGCACTTGAATGAAAAAGGAAATGAATTTAAAGCAGTGGCACAACAAGCGGCAGTACAAGCGGGAGCGATGCCCGTACAGGCGAAAGATACGAGTGGTAAGAGTCTACATAATCAATCGTATATTAATAAAGATGCCTTTGCTTCGCAATTAACGAAAGGATTACAAAGCCATGCAAGTCTTGGAACGGTGAGTCAACAAGTAGGTTCTGGAGTTACTAGTGCGATTCAAGGTGTTCGTTCACATGGCGTTGCAACAGGTGGCGCAATCAATAAAGCTGTGTATGCAGCGACACAAACGCAAGCGAGTATAGCACGTGCAGGAGATCTTTCCGTTGCGGAAATTGAACGATCTTATGCAGATGCATCAACAAGTGTAGCGAATATTGCACAAAGTGCTGGTAAAATGTCTATCCCAACCTCTGCAGTAGGGCGTATGACACAGCAAAGTACAAAACTTGGCATGAGTGTAATGGAAGGTGCGAAACACCTTATGCTTGCGGATCGCATTGATACGGTATCAAATGCATACTTTAGTGCAGCGAGTGCTGTTCAACAATCCGGAGGGAATGCAGTACAAAGAGTGATAAGTGGGACTACTGCTGCAGTTAATACATCATTAGGTGGGAATGCAGCAGAGCGCCACTATAATGTGACAAAAGGCTTAAGTTACGCCGCAGGTGTGATTGGTGGTGCGGGTGCTTATCAAGCAACTGCACGTATGGTAAGTAAACATAATCCGTATAACAGTGCAGTTCGTACAGAAGCAAAAGAGATTCAGGAAATTCAACAGATGGTACCGACAACAACAGATCATACAGGCGCGCAATCGGTTGTAAAAGGTGCAGTACGTCTTGTTACGACAAATAATAAATCCTGGATTGAAGCAAAAGATTCTAGTGGTATGACGCAAGTTGTATCTCGCTATGGTAGTGGGGATAGCAGTATACGTTCTGGACAAGTCGTATATCAGGACTTAAATATTTCAGACGGACAATTAACGCAGTATCGTAATGGTGCGAAAGCATCTCCAGCCTATATACAAGATTCAAGTGGTGGCAAAATCAATATCAATCGCTCGATTAATGTAAATCCAAATCAATTAGTAGGAAACCAAAGTCAAAGACCGTTACAACAGAAACCGGTATTTAATGAACCACCACTTACGGTAAATCACAAGGTAGACAATGGTCACTTCTATATGTCTGATTTAGACCAAGGTGGCTATAAGAATGTACAAATGGTGGTAGAAAGAGATCGTAGTTATATGGTTGCGACAACAACAGACGGTACAGTGTCACGTATTTCGCCGTTCGGAAAAGGAGATACGCGCTTACAAGCAAACCAAAGGATTGAAAGAGCTTGTGAAGTGAAAGACAGTAGTATTAAGCCAAGAGAAGAAATCTTAGTAACACATACACAGGATGAAGTTGTTCGTACAGAGACGCATCTGAATTTATCAGAACATGACCCACAAAATCTGATTCCATTTGCGCCAAATCCTCGCTTAGCACAGCGAAGAGGAAGAAATTCTCAAAATGGAAAATATGGTGTGATAAGTCTATGAGTCAAAACCCTAACGATCCAAATGAACAGAAAAAAAGTAATCCTTTAAAAGATGTAGCTTCCCACTTTATTAAGAAAAAAGGGATGCAAGCGCGTGGAAAGATGGCAAAATTGGCAGGAAAAGCAGGAAAGGCGGCAGCGAAAGCTGCTGCCAAAATGCTAAAAGCAGGTATATTAAAAATTGTGGGTGCTGTTGTGGCAGCGGTTGGAGTACCTGCCGCTTTGATTATGGGAGTAATTATTGCTGTGTGTGTGATTTTAGTTTCTTTTGTACCTTTTACCGATGATGAAGGTAAAACAGAGGAACAAGTAAAAAAATATATGGAAGTCTCAATGGCTCTGAATGTGGATTGGAAAGAGGTTGTCGCCTTTGACATGGCGCGATATGATAATGATTTAACTGGTAAAGATCCGCATGATGCTATATCATATTTCTTGGATATCCAATATGAAGAATATACAGAAAAAGAGGTATGCGAGGCGGGACCGAATGGTCCTTGTGAAAAAAAGAAAAAAGAGATGCAAAAAACAAAATCTGAAAGTTACTCCGGACCAGATGTAAAAAAGATATTAGGAGATACAGATTTTAAGAAAAAAATAGATGAGATTAATGCAAGTGGAAGTAAAAAAGTCACAACATCTTCTCATGGGCTAGAGAAAGCCATGGAACTCGCAAAGTTTAGTAAAAGTCAAAAAGAGCGGGCTCGTGAGATATTAGAAGCCGGGATGTTAGAAGGAATGTATGGACATCTTGCTCCTACTACTGGTGGATTTATTGGTGGTATGTGTGTAGGTAATGTAAGTCCTGGCGGGGAGCCTGTTAACCTTAATGCAAAAGTTACAGGATACCTTCCTAAAATTAAAGAAATGGCAGAAAAACATGGTGTTGCTCAATATGTTGGTATTTTGGCTGCCCAAATGATGCAGGAATCAGGTGGAGCAGGAAATGACCCGATGCAGGCTTCAGAGGGGCATTATGGAGATATGAGCCCATCTTGTGTAGGTGTCAAGGGGAATGCACGTGTAGGATGTATTAAAGATCCTAACATTTCTATTGAAGCAGGCGTACAAGAATTTAAAGATGTGTTAGCAAAGGCGAATGGAGATATAGCTCTAGCCTTACAATCTTATAATTTTGGATCAGGATTCATTAGCTATGCATTAGCAAAGGGTGGCTATTCAGAGGAAACAGCCATTGAGTTCTCGAGAAGTAAGAATCATTTAAACCCAGCAGGTTGCTCCGATCCGAATAATTTCAGGACAAAGGTTAATGCGTGCTACGGTGATTTCACATATGTTTCCAAAGTTTTGAAATATTATAAAGATTTAGGATGTGTGGCGGATGTATCTGGAGAATGGATTTCTGATAAAGGTTGGAAATGGCCAACGAAATCAGGGCGTATTACAGATACGTTTGATGCAGTTCGTGGTGGAAAACAACATAATGCTGTAGATATTGGGGCTATGACCGCCGGAAAAGCTGGGGACCCCGTATGGTCGATGGAAGCGGGTATTGTAACAAACCAAACAGGAAATGTAAACGGTGGTGGTCTAGGTGTCTATGTAGACCATGGAAATGGTATTGTATCTCGGTACTTACATTTGAGTAAAATATCAGTTGCACCAGGAACTATGGTGACAAAAGGGCAAATTATTGGGGAAATGGGCGGTTCTAACTACGATAAAGATACTGGTTTCCTTAATATGAATGGATACGCCGTCCATTTAGATTTCCAAATTCGTATTAATGACCAACCAACAGATCCAATGAAATTCTTTAAGAAAAATGATGATCCAGGGTTATCATCAGGTGGTGCTCCTACAATGACAAATGCCAAACGACAAAAAGTATTGGAAGAAGCAAAAAAATGGGTTGGACAAGGGAAAGTAAGCTATGTATCTGGTGCTAGAAATCCAGCTGCAGGTAGTGCAGATTGTTCTGGATTCACACAATATGTGTTTAAAACCAGTATAGGTGTCCAGCTTGGAGATTGGACAGGTGCCCAAATTGGACAAGGAAAACAGGTGCCAGATATCGGTCGTGCACAATCAGGAGATTTAATTTTCTATGAAAATCCTAATCATGTATCTATTTATTTAGGGAATCAGAAAATGATTCATATTGGTGATAATAAGGGTGTACAAATTACAGGTCTAAACTATACGGCAAGAGGACAACATATGTCGCAAATCCGTAATGTTATAGACTGATAAGGGATGAGAGTAGATGAAGAAAATAATCAACATTTTATCCAATATGCCTCGTAAGTACTTGGTCATATTAGGAATTATTGTACTAGTGGTAGGTGTTGCTACCTATAATACTATTCATCGTTACATGATGAAATCTCAAGTACAAGAGGAAGAGCAAGTAAATCAAGATGAAATCGAGATGCTTGGAGATAAGCCAAAGGGATTTGATACAAAAGAAGAGGAATATATCGCAAAGACAAAAACTGTAGAGGATTTACTACGAAAAATTTCTAATAGTAGTTATGATGTACCGTACTTGTTTACAAAGGCTGGATTTGGTATTGAACCGATGAAAATGACAAGTAATGAGCGTATGCTGGCTACAGAAGCTGTACAACGATATTTCCTAAATGGGGATCAGTTTTACAATGCGCGAATTACCAAAATTGACCGTGGGAAAAAAGTAGATACGTTTCATATTGAAGTTTTAATTCAACAGGTAAACTTCTTAGAAACACGACAATTTAAAGTGCAGGTAAATAAATATGCACAAATTGTAACACCAATTGCACAAATTCCACATGGACAAGAAGAAGTACCTGTAGATTAAGAAGGAAATGAGGGTTGTGGAGAAAAACACAACCCTTTTTTAAAAAAATAAAGAGTACCTAAAAATATTCATTGAATATTCATAATTTTCTGATGTAACAAAACCATGGTTAAAAGAAATTTGTATATAACGCTAAAATGAGATGGATATGGAGGAATACAAATGAGAATGTTAATTGGAACAGCTGCGAATTTTGTTTCTGGATATTATATAGGGCGAAATTCTGGATTATTAGGAACGTTGCTTGGATGGTTTTTTTGTTGGGTGGTGGCTATCTGTTAATAGAAAATTGGGATAGTATCACAGTCTGGATGCATAGTTTGAATATTGTACAAGGACTAGATGGTTACGAAGACATGAGCAATAGCTTTATTTTTATCTGCTTGGTAGTAAGTGGCTTTATTCTTATCTTGTTGTCCCCGATTTTCATTATTTTAATAATAGTTTGTTTCGTTTTAATGAATATTGTTGCTTGTACACTTTATTGATGTAGCAAAAGAGTACGCAAAGAAGTATGATGTCCCACTATTATTTAATCAGGGATTTGGTGGAACAGGCGCGTTAGAGATTGGGTTAAAGTATCTGCAAGCGGCTTGATTTTAGTAGGTAGTCTGACAAAACTTTTTGGATATTTATCATATAATCATTATATATAATTTTTTAGTTTTCAAATTCGTAATTTCTTAACTTAATAAAATATGAATTTTGTACAGAAATGGAGAATGACTATGTCAAAAACAAAGAGGGAGCAGGTATTAAGTGCAACGGTAAATGCTTAGGTCGCTAAAAATTATGCGGAGAGTCAGGCTTGGATAAACGAGACTTTAAGAATAATGGCAAAAGGAACTAAATATGAGTCAGATGTTAATGAAGCGCTTGAAGTTTGTGAGAAATACAAAGAGCTAAAAACACTAAATTAAAAGAAGTTAATAGAAATAAGAAATCCGGAATTTTAATATAAGCGTTATTTGATAAAAAATAAGAAAGTCCTAGCTTTCTTATTATATGTAAAAAGTCATATGTTTTTTATCTTCTTTATAGTACTCTAACCGGTTTTGCAAAGTGCCAGTGTGGAACTCAAACTTATGGCCATCTGGATCTGTAAAGTAAAGAGATCTTTGGTCTCTCTCATCCCTTTCTCGACCAGGTAAAATATTAACATCATTTTGAATTAATGCTTCTTTTAAACGGTCTAATGCTTCATTTGTTACAGTGAAAGCCATATGTGTATAAGATTGCTTAATTTCATTTCTTGGTATATCTTCTTCAACATTTAAAGCAATCCATAATCCATTTAAATCAAAATACGCTAATTTTCTACCTTTTACTAATAATTTTGCTTGAAGTATTTTTTGATAGAATTCAATAGATTTTTCCAAGTTTGATACAGAAAAACAAATATGGTTAATGCCCTGTAGCATACAAAACGCCCCCTATAATTAAATGATTTTTAATATTTTTATATAAAGATTATAAAAGTTTAGGCGCGATTTATAAAGAATTATTACCAAATAGTTATCTTGTAATCAAAAATAAAATAACCTGCTAGTTATAACGGGTTATTTCCACAAGGTGTGCAAGGAATGCAAGGTAACTGGACTAGGGAAACCTGTAGATTTCCTTGTAATTGTAATGTATGCAAAGGAATCAATAAGGTTAATGAAGTTTAAACAAAATCCTTATTTCAACAGAAAAAAGAACGCACGGGAAAGCGCTCTTTGACCAGGATTTATATGAAAAAGTATCGGCAATTTAATCTTATGTATGTTTTCAGTTTATGTGCAAGTTAGAATCAAATCTTTATTTAAGAGGGGAACGAAATCGTGAAATATGATAAACAAGAATGTCCGAAATGTAGCAATCCGGTTAAAACTTTATATAGACCATCAATGAGTTATAAAGGCCCAAATCTTTGCTATTGGTGTAATCGGAAACGTGTTAAAGAAGAAAAAGAAATGAACGTACAAAACTAACACAAAATCTTTATTAAAAATAACGAACAAAAAGCACTACTGGGTCCTGTGAAAGTTCGTGATTTAATACAAAATCGTTAATTAAATCAAAAAGTGAAAGGAAAATACATTAATATGAATAATAGTAATATACATAAATCAGGTTATATCATACTGATTTATTTTATAATGACGCAGTTTGTGGGGATAATAGGTGTACAATTGCTAGCGAAGACAGGTTGGTATGATATTCAGGGAAACCAACAGCAAGCAATCCAACAACTTCTTGTGCATTGGGAACTAATTGGGTTCTCACTTATGCTGATAATCATTTTTCTTATATATAGTAAAGAAATAATAAAAGATCCAAGGCTATCGATTAAATTATCAAGAAACTCATTCATATGGATTTTAGCTGGGATCATATTCGTATTTCTTGCGCAGATGATTGGTAGTGTGTTAGACAAGAGTGTATTTCAGCTAACTACGCAATCAGAAAATACGTCTAGTACAGTCGCTGCTGCAGCAATATCTCCTTTGGCACTTGTTTCAATTGTTCTTCTTGCACCTTTAGTAGAAGAGTTTGTTTTTCGTTATGCGGCTATAAATATTTTAATGTCCAAGTTTAAGCAAACTTGGAGCATACTAATAAGCTCATTGTTTTTTTCTATCATTCATTTTGATTTTCCATTTATATTTGGATATTTTCTAATTGGGCTTGTACTTGCTGTAGTATATGTGCGTACTAATAGGTTACTAG
The DNA here is from genome assembly GCF_003458115.1 of Bacillus sp. ISO11. Lineage (NCBI taxonomy): Bacteria > Bacillati > Bacillota > Bacilli > Caryophanales > Bacillaceae > Bacillus > Bacillus sp. ISO11. The sequence continues at coordinate 18,107 of NZ_QXCO01000055.1, forward strand.
TATCATTTGTTGTTCATGCTAGTATGAATTTAATTGTTGTTATACTCCAGATTTCTTGATGAAAAAGCAGCGGATTCGCGCATCTTACAGCCCTTCCCGAACGAGAAAGCCCCTCGCCTTTAGGCATGCGATGAAAGTGAGGTTGGATAAGGAGTGCACTAAAAACCGCAAGGTTTGTAGCACTCTAAGTATCCAAAATGTTGGTATCTTTTATTTTTTTATCTTTCGTGTTGCAGTTTTGTAATCTAACTGATACGATGCAACATGATGAATGATTATAGAAGAACCAAAACAACCGTGTCATTAATTAACTATCATTTTGTGTTTTGCCCGCGATACAGAAGAAAGATTTTTCTTAACACAAAAGTAGAAGAACGTTTCAAGGAGTTGGTTCAAGAAATATGTGGAGAATTGGATATTTCTATTGTTGCAATGGAATGCGACAAAGACCACGTTCACTTGTTCTTAAATACACCACCAACACTTAGTCCTGCTGATACAATGGCAAAAATTAAAGGAGTGACATCAAAACGTTTG
>NZ_QXCO01000056.1:0-17667 GCF_003458115.1 Bacillus sp. ISO11
AATATACCACGATAAGTATAAAAGAAAATTAAAGTACTATTTTCTTTTTCTTGAACCAATATATCCCCACCATTTTTGGAAGTTGATACAAATTGTTTAGGTAAATGAATCATCTTACTATTATACTCAACATTTGGAATTAACTTTTTTTGTTCTATAAGTTCTATTACTTGTTTACGATCTTCTTTATAAATTATAAAATCTAGTTTCATATATATTTTTACAAAAGGCACATATATACAAATAATAATTATGATTAATTGTATAACTAAAGGTTTCCAGTTTTTACATTTTATAAAGTTTATAATTCCTATAATAAATATTATAAAAAATGACCCATAAATTGCAATACTAACAAACGGCATGAAAAATGGTGTAACTAATTGAACTAAATACCATTTAGTTAAATTATAAATTATTATAATAATACCGCTTATCATTGTAATTTTAGTTAATTTTTTTTTCATATTTTATACGCCCTTCCAATTTTAAATCATATTTCTAAATCATTCTATATATTTAATTAAAATGATATCATCAAAAATCGAAAAAAGAGTTCTATATTTCTAGGGGTAGTATCACACATCCATCAACTTAAGAAATTGGTAGTTCCCCAAAACGAAGAAAATTTTCGTTTTGAGGACACTTCAAAATATTAGCTTGAGGGCATGGGACTGAACCCCTAATACTTTATTTTAATAATAATTCTTTTCATAAAATAAAACCCGATTATCAGTCTAAACCATTTTTTAGATCTAACAATAACAAGTGGACATTTTTACATTTCAGATAGTCTCTTTTATTCTAATTTCTTCATTTCTTTCAGTCGTTCTATATCCTTTTCTGAAGCCTTTTCTATTTTATACAATTCATAGCTACCCTTTGTCTCATTTATCACTACAAATTCAATTTCATTCCGAATATAGCTTTTAGTTTTTCCTTTTTTATAACCAATAACATTATCTAATATAGTTTTCCCACTATCTTTTTTATATAAATTATAGCTTACAGGTGGACGACCAATTACATACTTATTATCTGAAAACCCGACTATATCATCTCTTCCTAATCCTGTCGAAACACTCCAGACAAAAATAATCTGAAATATAGAAAAAACAACAATACCGCATAAGAAAACAAATAGGATTGATTTAAAAAATAACTTTAAAAATATCCTGCCCAAAAACATTTCCTCCCATTTCATCTCGGGATAACAAGAACAAAACGTGAGTTTTGTACGTTAAGAAACCGAATTTTTATATTGTTGAACTCAACCCCCGTCAATGCCATAAGAAAAAGGGTTACCGCAGTAACCCTTTTTCTTATAATACACGTCATTTAGGTAAGCTATGGATGAATAAAGTCAATCTATGAAATTTCCCACAATTTTTTAACTTCCACCAATTCCTGCCCATTGAATTCCATTCTATATATATCTGGTTTTGATGTCTGTAGTAAAAAATTCAAATCATACTTACTGTCATAATACCCCATCATCAAAGTCATTACAGCCCCATGAGTGCCTAATACTACTTTCTGTCCTCGATAGGTGTTTAATAATTCTTTTAAAACTTTTATAGCACGTTTCTGACATTCGACATTCGACTCTCCTCCCTTTAAAGCAAAGTCGGGATCTATGAATGACTTTTCTATCAAAGGGAATAATTCTTTATCCGACATTCGTACCTCTTCAGCAATAAAAATTCTCTCTTTTAAGTCCTCAAATACTATAACTTCTTGTCCTATTTGCTTCGCTAACTGCTGAACAGTTAGAATTGATCGATTGTATGGACTCGAGATAACAACGTCGATTTCCTCACCTTGTAATGCATCTGTTATTCGTTGAACATCTGATTTTCCTTTTTCAGTTAATCCTCTTGTCTCTTCTTTTCCAAATTTCGGTGAATCCCCGTGTCTCACCATATATATGAAAGTTTTCATAATTGCCTCCATTTTCCCAGTTTTCTTTACAATTCCTCCCTGATATTAGCATATATATCCAAATTTGTCTCTTTCAATTAACAGAAAAACGCGCGAATTTGAAATAAATTCACGATATTTGTAAGAAAAACTCGAAGTTTTCACTATCCTCAGGTATAAAAAAACGTTATTCTTTCTAAACAAGCTTGATTATTAGAAAGGATGAGATTTTTATGAATCTTTCAATTCGAAGCGAGCTACAATTATTTGCTGAAGAATTACATCAACATCTTACCCCATCATTTTTAGAAAAACTCGCTAGAGAACTAGCTTTTGTACAAAGAAAGCGTAAATTTTCAGGACGTGATTTAGCTATTATTTGTGTGTGGATTAGTCAACGTGTAGCGAGTGATTCCTTAGTTCGACTGTGTAGTCAACTTCATGCTGTTACAGGAACTCTTATGAGTCCAGAAGGACTAAATAAACGCTTCAATAAGAAGGCTGTTTGCTTTTTAAAACATATCTTCTCTATATTATTAAAAAATAAAATTTGTGAAACATCAGTGATTCCAAGCTCTTCAATTACCTATTTTCAACGGATTCGTATTTTAGATGCGACGATTTTTCAAGTACCAAAACATTTAGCTAGTGTGTATCCTGGATCAGGTGGTTGTGCACAAACAGCAGGTATAAAGATTCAATTAGAATATGATTTACATAGTGGACAGGTTTTAAAATTTCAAGTTGAACCGGGTAAGAACAATGATAAGACCTTTGGAACAGAATGTTTAGCAACATTACGACCTGGCGATTTATGTATTCGGGATTTAGGCTATTATTCACTGGAAGATTTAGATCAAATGGACCAACGAGGCGTGTATTACATATCGCGACTTAAACTCAATAACATGGTGTATATCAAAAATGAGTTTCCTGAATACTTTCGAAATGGAACAGTAAAAAAACAGTCTCAGTACATCAAAGTTGATTTAGAACACATTATGAATACCTTAAAACCGGGACAGGTCTATGAAATATCAGATGCTTATATCGGAAAGGATAAAAAACTATTTACACGAGTTATTATATATCGATTAACTGAAAAACAACTTCGAGAGCGTAAGAAAAAACAAGTGTATACGGAAAAGAAAAAGGGTATTACGTACTCAGAGAAAAGCAAACGATTAACTGGTATGAACATTTATGTTACCAATACACCTTTGGAATGGGTTCCGATGGAACAAATACATGATTTTTATTCCCTCCGCTGGCAGATTGAAATTATCTTTAAAACTTGGAAATCCTTATTTCAAATTCATGATTGGCACAATATCAAACGAGAGCGATTAGAATGCCACATTTATGGAAAACTCATCGCTATTTTTCTATGTTCTTCTACTATGTTTAAGATGCGACAGTTAATTTTAAGGAAGAAGAAAAGAGAATTAAGCGAATATAAAGCCATTGGAATGATTCAAGACCACCTATACATTCTTTATCAAGCTATACAGCAAAACACCCGAGAAATAACAAAAATTTTAATTCGCCTGTTCCATCTTCTACAGAAGAACGGACGGAAATCTCACAAATATGAGAAGAAAACTGTCTTTGATATTATGGGTGTTGTGTATGAGTATAGTGGATTGAGGAAACAAAAGAAAATTGCATAATTAAAAAAGTGAGACCCATTAGGGTTTATTTGGTATGCGCATTTTTAAGAGTATACTTTTATTTTAACAATGTTTTAACCCGGCTGAACAAGAGTTCAATTTGTTTACACTCTTAAGTTGATGGGCATGTGAAGTAACCCCAAAACAAAAAATAAGCTGCCCATTCTGAAAACTTATGTACATCATTTTCGAATGCGGGAGTTCCATCTTTCAAAACTAACCTATTAAATAGGGTTAGTTGTATAAACTATATTAGCATCGGAATATTCTCGACTTGGGGTTACCGTAAATGCTTTCTCCTAATCATCCATATCGATAAATGACTTACTTCTGATCAATTTGCCTTTGTTGTTCTTCGTTTAAAAGGAGCTAGTTTTACATACGATAAAGCACTAAAAAAACTGTGCACAAAAACCTGCATGGTAACAAGTTTTTGGCACAGTTCTATTATTTAATCCCTTTCATAAGTACCTGAATCTTTGGAGCCATGAAATATAAAATAACACTTAAAACAATGGATACTCCGCCAATTACACCGAAATAAATAATCTCTGTTTCAGGATTATATAATCGCACAAGCTGCGCATTGATAGCTTGTGCAGATGCACTCGTTAAAAACCATAGACTCATTGTTTGAGCAGAGAACGCTGCTGGAGCTAGTTTTGTAGTAATAGATAAACCTACAGGTGATAAACAAAGTTCCCCGATTACGACTAGAAGGAAACTAATGACTAACCAAATTGGGCTAACAAGGGATTCGGTACCATGGATATATGCAGGAATAATCATCACTAAGAATGATAAACCAGCAAATAATAAACCGATAGCAAATTTATTTGCTGTACTTGGTTGGCGTGAATTCAGCTTTACCCAAAGCCAAGCAAACACTGGTGCTAGTAAAACAATATAAATAGGGTTTAAAGATTGGAACCATGAAGATTGAACCTCAAATCCTGCAAAGTTTAACTGCGTACGTTGATCAGCATAACTAGCTAAGATGATTGCTCCCTGCTCTTGAATCGCCCAAAACATTGTAGCAGCGATAAATAGTGGTATGTAAGCAATTAAGCGAGATTTTTCAACTTTTGTCGTCTTTGGACTACGGTACATAAAGACAAAGTAGCCTGTTGGAATTAGAATACCTAAGATACTTACAAGTAAAGTAAATCGATCAATCGTTAAAATACCTGTTGGAATTGTTAACACACAAACTAGTGCAATTGCGATAATACCAATGCTAAACTGTATAAGAACCTTTTTTCTTTCCTTGTCTGTTAAAGGATTTGGTACTTGCGTTCCTGCTAATCCTAGATTTTTCTTTTTCGTAAGAACATACATAATTAATCCAAATAGCATACCAATTGCTGCCACACCAAAACCTAAGTGGAAGTTATACTTTTGACCGAGTGTTCCAATCACAAACGGAGATAATAGTGCTCCTAAATTAATACCCATATAGAAAATACTGAAACCTGAATCACGACGAGTATCTGTTTCACTATATAAATCACCAACAATACTAGATACATTCGGTTTTAATAACCCTGTTCCAAGTACTAAAAATACCATTGAGATAAATAATGTACTAACCGTTCCTGGTAGAGCTAAGATGAGATGACCAATCATTATTAAAACGCCACCCCAAAATATTGTTCTACTTGAACCTAATAGGCGGTCAGCAATCCACCCACCAATAATTCCAGACATGTAAACTAACGAACCATAGATAGCCATAATGGATGCAGCTGTGGCGTGATCCATCCCTAAGCCACCTTTAGAAATGGAATAGTACATATAGTAAAGTAATATTGCTCTCATTCCATAGTAAGAAAATCGCTCCCAAAATTCTGTAAAGAATAGGGTAAATAGCCCTTTTGGATGTCCAAAGAAACCATTTTGTGGAACGGTGCGAATGATATCGCTTTTGTTAAGCTTCTCCATACAAATACACTCCTAATATACAAATATAATAATTCATTGTTAAGTATATACCAAAAAATAGAAAATTTAAATAAATTTTTATTTGTGTAATAATTAGATTTTTAAGAAAAAACTAATTTATGTGTTGTTTTCGATGATAATTTTATGTAAATTATATAATATATATATAATAATTCTGATAGTGATATTGTACAAATATAAATACAAATATAGGAGGATTTATATATTGGCAATAAAAGCAGTTACGATAGAAGAAATTTATCAAGAAATATTGGATGGCAAAAGGAAACGATTCCCTCCAAATACTTGGAAAGAAGATTTGGATAATAAACTCGCCCGCAGAGTAATCACATATTTATTACACAGTATCTTAAAATGGGATAAGGAAGACATCAGAAAAAAATGGAACACTCAATTACTTGTAAAGTATAAATTACGAGGATTACTCAAACATAGATACGAAAATAGCCCTTTTAAAGCAATAAATGATTTATACCCAAGTGAGTTTAAAGAATGGGAGTTTGGTATGACTCCTTTAAATTTTTGGACGAAAGAAAAGGCATTAACGATTTTGAGATGGATGATTGAAGAAAAAAAAGGTTTATCGAACGAAAAGCTCTTACGCGTATACGGCAAAAAATGGTTGGAGAAAAACAAACTTAGTGCCCCTCTGGCTATGTACTGGAATAGTAGTCCGTTTGCAATGATTAACGATTTGTACCCTAGTCGTTTTAAAGAATGGGAATTTCTCATGACGCCCAATAACTTCTGGACAAAAGAAAAAGCATTAGAAGCATTGAAATGGACCATTGAAGAAAAAGAAAAATTAACGCCCGAACAAATACTGGATGTTTACAGTATAAAATGGCTAAAGACTCACAGATTAGCGTCTCCATGTCAATTAATGTGGGGAAATAGTCCATTTAAAATGATAAACGACTTATATCCAGGTCGCTTTAAAGAATGGGAATTTAAAGTTACACCAGTTGGCTTTTGGTCCAAATGTAAAGCACTAGAAGCATTAAGATGGACCATTGAAGAGAAAGAAAAACTGGATGAAAAACAGCTATTAAACGTATTTAATCAACGATGGCTCATAAAACAAAAATTACGGACACCCTTACAACGCTATTGGAAAGGAAGCCCCTACGGGATGCTTATTGCTTTATATCCAAATCGTTTTTCTAAAGGTATGTTAAAAGGGTATTGTAATAATTAAAGTGGAAATGTAAGTATGCAGAGACGCCCTTTGGTGTCTCTTTTTGAAATCCTATGTAAGTACATTCTTATGTGCCTATCGCTTTATTTATCGAAGAAAGTGAACCTGTTATATTATTTCCCAATCCATCTCGTCAAAGCCATACCAAGAAACCCAGCGCCCATCCCTATCATCCACCCAGTTTTGGCGCCTCCAAACATAGATCCCACTCCCGCGCCAAGAAACGTACAGCCCACGAATACTATCCCCCGATGCCCCAGTTCGGTCGTTCCATGCTTCATCCCCACCCTTTCTTTACAACATATACTATATGCAAGCTAAAATTTCTAGCTTATGAACTGTTCATTTTCTTGACTATAACTATATGTTTCATATCCATTACTTACAGGTCCAAATGTCATTTTTACATCAATTCGTTACTTAACTTCATTGGTTACTTTTTTTCATCTTATAGAAGATTATTTCTCAACACATAACACATGGAATTATATTACCAGTAATGGTAATATAAAGGTACCTTCAATTGTTAACTGTTGTTCCCTTTTTGAAAGTCCTGTCAAAAGACAGGACTTTTTAAATTTACTTCCTACTAATTTGGCTTTTTCGTTAATATCCTTTTACCTTGTATTTATTTGTTTTGTTATCTTTCCTTAACAACAAATAAGACGTCGCCAAAATCAAGGCAGCGCCTACTATAATTCCTATACATTTAATCAAAATCATTTATCCTCACATTATTTATTTCTTTGCTTCCATACCCCATTCTCTTTACGAAAAGTATTCTTTCCATTCATGAAGTCAGCTGTATTACCAGGAATGCTATATTTCTTATTCTTTTTCTTAGACTTCTTCTTCAGCCTTTTCTCTTCTTGGATAGCTTGCAAATCCGCCTTCCATTGTTTCAACAAATCCTTTTCACGTCGCATCGAATTTGTACCCCTTGGTTTAAAATGTGAACCAGATAATTAGATTCTACCTATTCATATAGATATCCTCTAATCCAATGTACCAAGTTATGTTTTTCTTTTTAAATAGACCAACAATATATTAAAATATTCTATATATCCAAGGAGGTTTGTCATGCTCAACTTTCATAAAGAATTACCCCTATTAGGATTCTTTTTGTTTTTATACAGTTTTATTGGTATCATCTTTTTATTACTATTCCTGAGCGTGTAGTAACAATGCAATGCGTATACATATATGTTTAATGTGTAAATTCTATAAAAGAAGTAAAAAGCACCTCTGCTGGATGATTAATATATACTATATATTAATTAGGAGAAAACATTTGGTATAATATAAGTGCTTTATTATATGTGTTTTCTTCAAACCGTCTTAGGAGGAAAGTAGTTTTTTATTTTTTCAATAGTACTTACTAACTATTTCTGTTAATATTTAGTTACCGATATGTGTATCAACCGGCCTGTGCTTCTGTACGGGCTTTTTTGATGCTTTCATGCTTCGTAATACCCAGGAACCTGTCTTAGTATTCGGGAATTCTACTAGATTCCCGAATACTAAGACAAACAAAAGCCTGTCCTATTAACTCTATAAAGACACCATTGCAAATATAATCCCTTATAGCTTCTATAGATTCTCAACTTTTTCATAATATTTATGAGAGTTTTTTTATATTCATATTTCTGTAACATCTTTATATAACGTTTTAATATATTACGTGTTAAACTTAAAACATTCCAAGAAGTCCTTTACTTTTAGAATCGACAATTCTTCAATACCCTTAGTCTTGCCCTGCATCCCCTGCAGGGCTTTTATCATTTAGCTAGAATTGATAAAGCCTTTTGTAGATTTCTTCAACCTTATCTGTACTGTTATTTATATCTCTAGCTCTTAAATTCTTTGTGAGCCACAAGATTTTCTTCCGTTCATATTCATCTCTCTGCTATTTATCCGTTATTTTCCATCCTTAATAATCCGTTTATTGATGCGTTCCATAACTTTATCCTTAGTTAGATTTTCAATAACAACCTCTATTTTCCTAAAATTCAATCAAATCTTTATAAATTTCTAATGAGTATTAATTGATAGGAATCCCACAGCATAAAATGGAATTTATTCTCAAAAGTTATTAATTATTCTATCTGTCAAACTATTAGTTTATCTCTTCTTCATATTTTAATTGTCTTTTGACCACAATCAAACGAATAAAATACACAAATAGGTAAGGAGCATTAGTATGATTATACAAGAAAAATTATCTTTTTCAGATCTAGATTCATTAGATTCAACTACAGACTCCATAATGGATGCGTTTAAAGATCTTTATGGAATACTTCCTGACGAAATTGCATTAAATAATGAGACGTTTCCAATTCATAATAAGCCTGCTATTACTGAACGTTATGGTCATGCTTGTTATAAAATGCTGGGCCCTTTTATATTTCGAGATCTTGAAGAACCTTCAATAAATGAAATAACCCTAAAGGAACAATTTGTATATAATCCTAATAATGAAGAAAAAGAGATTGTAGTGACAATAAAAGAACAATGGGTCAATATACAATCTTGGAGTTCGAAATCTATTACAGGTTTAACTTTAAAATCAGATCTTATTATTGCAGGTAAATTTCAATCGGGTAATGAATTTAATATTTCAACTTTTGTAGGAGAAAGTAATTCAAAATCAATTCATACCTCTCCTTCAATTGAACATTCTATTAAAGTACCTCCAAATAGTAAAATGAAAATTGCAATGATAGGAACATTAATTACTGAGGTTCTACATTTCCAATCAATTATAACAGTACAAGGCATGTTTGGTGCATGTTTTCCACGTATGGTTCGTGGACATTATGTTGGGTTTAAAAGCGCCGGTCACATCCTAAATAAAACGTTTGGAATAATTGAAGGTTCCATTAACAATACAGCAATTCAGGATATTGAAATAAATATTAAAGGGATAGAACCTTATTCCTATAAACAAAAAGTGATCAAGTAGTAAAGTTGCAAGCAAAAAAATATACTGTTTTTTGATTCTATATCATATATAGATCATTAGAATAAGGAAAAGGAAAAATTTATGGCTAACAGTACTTCAAAATCATTGAATGGGGGAAAATGAATTGTCAAACAAAAATGAGTTAAGTTTTTTCATTATTAGATTAGTATTAGGGTTAACTTTTTTTGCACATGGACTCATAAAATTTCAAGATGGTATTCATAATACAGAAAATTTCTTCAACAGCCTAGGAATATTCGATTGGCTTGCATATCCAGTAGCAATTATTGAACTAGTGGGTGGAATTTTAGTTATTCTGGGGCTTGGTACACGAATTATTTCAACCTTATTTTCTTTACTTATTGCCGGAGCCATTATTACTGTGAAATTTGATCAAGGATTTATAGGAGGGTATGAATTTGATTTATTATTATTGGCTGTTTCTTTATTTTTTGTAGTAAATAACAGCCAATCTATTTCATTAGATAAATTCCTATCGAATCGTAATAATAAACAACAAACTCTATAAACATAAAGTTTCTTCTCAACACGTAAATCTTTATTTTGTGAAGAAGCTTATTTATATGAATTACTCAATTTAGATCCGAAAAAAGTAAAAAGAATCCCTTATATTTTGAAAAAGTTTTTTCAAAATATAAGGGATTTATAATTTATTTTTAAATTATTGTATAAAAGGACTTCAACTTTTGGTTACATAAATACCTTCTTATCTTTTTTAAAACGCTCTGTATGCATTTTCTTAGTTGTTAATACCACTTTCTGTGGAATCTTATATAATGGTAGTTTATCTTTACAGAACTCTCTTAATCGCTTTCTAAATTCACTTACACTTTCATTTGTACTTAATTTAACCACAGCCTTAACCATTTGCCCTGTGATTGCATTTTTTTCACCAACAACAGCAACCTCCTCTACTCCATCCATTAGCTGTATTACATTTTCAACTTCAGCTGGAAATACTTTTTCTCCGCCAATATTTATAATCTCTGATTTTCTTCCTAAAATTTTAATATAATCTCCATCTACTTCCACCATATCTCCTGTCATAAGCCAGCCATCTTGAGTAAATGGACTCGGAGCATTAATATAACCAATCATTGTAGACATTGATTTGATCTGCAACATTCCATCCACTACTCTTGATTCAATATTCTTATCGCTTAGTTTGATCCACAAAGAATCATTCGATTTAGATTGTGAATATAAAACTCCATATTCTGACAACCCATACATTTGTGTAATTTTAACATGAGGGAATATTTCATTTATTTTACTTAGTGTAGCCTCAGGCATAACTTCTGATCCATAAGAAATGGTCTGCAAACTATTTAAATTATACTTTTTATAAACCTCACTCAGTATAAGTAGATTTATAAAAGTTGGTGATGCGGGTAAAGCTTGTACTTGATGTTTCTCAATCATGTTACATACTCGATTAGGGGTACGATCATCAATAATTACCAAACACCCTGAGCTGGAAATAATTTGGAATAGAGTATTAACTCCTCCAATGTGATCAAATAACATAAATGGTATAACACGTTTTACACTCCTTGCGACACTGTACTTCTTTTGAAGTAATGTAAAATCATGTACAATTGCTTTACTACTTCCGGTTGTACCAGATGAAAACAATACTAATCCTGGATGTTTTAACTTTTTCAGTTGTAATAATAATTCATTTTGAATGTAATCCCTTTGTATATTGATTATTTCAAAGCTTCCCCTTTCAACTTTAATTACATTTTCTAATTCAACTATTTCATAGTATTCTTTCTTCTTACTGTCAACCAATGAATTTAATATCGGTACTACAGTACATCCTAATTCAATAAGTGCTAAAAACATTGCTATAGAGTATGGAGAATAATCCGCTTCCAAAGAGACTATTGTATAATCCATCTTTCTATGTTCATTTAACTCCCTTGTATAAATCTTTATTTGATTTAGAAACCACTCATATGTGTAAGTTTTATCCTCCCAAACTATAGCTTCGCATTCTTTATTCATTTCAAATCTTTCAAATAAAAAATCAATATGCATACCTAACCTCCTTTTAAATTTTCTCCTTTAATATTTTGTTATGTTAGTGATTTTAATTGTTCCTGGCATTCTAAAATATACGCAACTAATGTTTCTATTGTTTTAAATGGGCTATTATGTTGTGACATTGTATCTAAATTCACCAAATCAACTGATAAACCCAATTCATCTTCTAAGCCTTGTTCAATACTTACCAATAAAGATACCAGCCCTAACGAATCTAAATACCCCTCCCAATCATAAAGATGTGCTTTCAAGCCTTTTTCAAGATCAATTTTATTTTCAAGATTTTCATTCACTTCTTCAACACAGCACAATACGATTTGAATAACCTTTTCTTTATTTGTATCTTCCAAGTAAATACACTCCTTTTTATAAATCACCTTTTTACTATGAAGATTTCCTTCCGGCAATTGTAGTAGTATATAACATGAACACTAAATACACTTATTCTTCTACTGATAAAGTTTGTAAGTATACGTAGTAGCCTTACTCTACTTCTCTCAATTATCTTTTCCCTATTAAGACTGAAGACTATAATTATGTTGCAGAAGAAATAAAATATTTTCATGTAAGACACACTCTCTATTAATAATATCCATCATTATCAAATTAAAAGATTCGAGATCACTTAAGTTACTATCTTTTTTTAATAATTTAATATGTGCAATCTTATATAGTCTTTCCCATAATTGTTTTATATCCATTAACTCACTAGTAATATGAATAAATTTATCTTTAAATAACTCGTTCATGTCTATAAGTAAGTCATATAAAAAATATCTACTCCATCTCATATCAAATAAACATTTCAAATACAAAGGAAACATATTTCTTTGTTTATGAAAATCTTCATTTATATTTTCTTTAAGTTCAAGGGCTGCAATCTTACCAAAATAATATATCTTATTGTTTTTTTGCATAATTAAACCTCGAATATACTCACTGGATATTTTTTTTAGTGTTCTCAAAAAAACATCTTTAAGATTTTCCATGCTTATTTTTTCCTGTATAATCACATCAATTGATGAGTAAGATGAAATTCTTTCTATACCTTTTGCTTGAGCCAATTCAGGTATAGCTTTTCCTCCTTTCCAAAAAGAATGGAACTCCTCCATTGATATCTCACCCATAAATTTATTAGGAACTGGATCTTGAACAAATACTCTATCTTCTGTAAGTTTGTTAATTGCGAGGTAATGGTCTGTAACATATTTATCCGTATGGACATCTATATGACTTTTTATAAACTTGGGGTTCAAATAATCATTACTATATGGTAGAAAAAAGGTGCTTCCTAAGGCAATAAATACTTCTTGACGATTCAAACATTCTTTTATATATTGAAGCCCCTTTTCGAAATTAGAATATACATGTTTCTCCATACGAAATGTTTGATTATATTCTAACAACTGTGTATATCTTGCTACAGAAGGTACTGATGTGATAGTATCCATACGATATGCTGGTATACTATATAACTCTTCATTCGCTATTAAACTCATGTAACTAATGCTACCCATACTCTTTAATTTATCGTGAAGAATTGGTATATAGCATGAATAATAATAAGGGACATCAAAAGTTGGAATTAATTCTTTCATTTTCACTACAGCACTCACCCCATATTTATTTTTTTACAGCCCTATCCAGTTCTCAACAGTATAATTCAACTGTAAGTCATTAGTAGCTTTAAATTTTCTATTTGGAATAGGTTGTCCTAATTTATCGACTTCAAAGAGCCTAAAGCCTCTTGAAAACTTAAACCTGCATGCAAGGTCCCTTGGCACTTTAAAATTTCCTGCAAAACGATTTTTTTCTATTCTATCTAGTATCATGCCTACACTCATATAAATTCGTTCACCAACTGGTGTATTTTCAGGTACTTCGACTGTTACAGAAACATCTACAAATTCTGATAATGTTTCTATTACCTTATATTTTTTAGGTATTCCTTTTACACCTTGTGTCACAAAGGTAACTTCGGCTTCTCCTATTTTCTTAGGTATAATTGTTCCATCCCCCATAACCTCTAACACATCTGGGTTATCAACTAAAAATACACCATCTAAAACACTCATTTCAAAACCACTATCGTACGTAACAATTGGATTAATTTTCACTTTCATTCCAGTTAATCCAACTACATCTCGACCATCTAATGTAACATTAACTATATTACCAACATCTCCAAAGAAATATATTAATGGTAGATGCATACGTTCTCCCCAGTCTTTCTCAAAATGTGCACCATTTGGATCCTGATAAAAAATTAAATCATCTCTATATTTGTAACCATTTTTCAATAAAGTTTCTGCAATATCCCTCACATGTTTTACCAAGAAAAAACCTTCCGCACTACCTATATCCATCCATATTTTCAAGTCTTTTTTTCCTTCATACATTTCATATAATTTTAATTCCGAATGATCATCTTCAACTTTCACAAAGAATGGAGATAACATCCCAATTTTCCCAAACACTTCAGGATTGCGGAAACCAATATTATAAGTTGATAAACCACCTGCTGATGACCCTATTAGAGCTGTATTTTCAGCATTAGTCAATGTTCTAAAATTTTCATCAATGTAAGGTTTCACCTCATTGATTATAAATTTTTCATATAATAAACCTGAGCACTCTATATTTTTATCTGGTGAAATGAAATGACAAAACTCATTATTTTCTATGATTCTTTTATGTGCTATACCTACTATTATTATCTCTTGAATTTTACCTTCATAAATTAGCGTTTCAGTCGTTTTGTGGACATTCCATGATTCATCATTTTTTACTACTGGTTCAAACAAGCGCTGCCCAGCATGCATATATAATACAGGATACTTTTGGTACGAATTGCTTTCATAACCAGGTGGTAAATATATAAATAGTTTCCTACTATTCTCAAGTATTTCAGAATGAAAATTTTCAATCGTAATCACTTTAGAAGCTCGTTCCATAGTAACCTCCAATTTTCTATTTTTCACTTTCATTAATACAGTTCTTTTCTAGTTTTCCCTTTAAAATCGTACCCTTTGTTAACTTTTTAGAGAATTTTTCAGTATAAGCTTTTGTTTTAGCTACCAGAATGAAATCCCCCCGGATTTAATTACAATTGTAAAAAAAGTAGCCCCCTATAGTTAAGACTCCACCAAGATAGTTTTTTCTGCAGTTTGCCACTTTACAACCACTTCTCCAGTTCCAAAACTCGGGGTCCGATACTTATGATTCTCTCCGCCTTCAATCAATAGTGTGTTATTGATCTTTCTAATAAATTTAAATTCAAGCAAGCTATCAGCCGGAACACTTATATCAAAATAACCCGTAGGAAATTGATACATTATTTGATTAAAAAATGGCCCTACTGCCTTGCAAGGATTCATATTTCCTAATGAATATGTGTTCCCCATTATAAAAACTTCACTCTCTGGTATTTCATATCCATTTTCAATAACAAATCGAATACAAACTTGCTTTGTATTGAAGATCTCTACATGTTTATAGATATTACTCCTAGTTCCTGTATCTGTTACAACAGTAATTTCATATTTACCATCGTTCACTGCTGGAACTTTTACTTTTATACTAGTATGTGACCATGAAACAACTTCCGCCTCTTTTTCCTCAAATAATACTGATCCTTTTTTAGAAGTAAAGCCACATCCTTCAATACAAATTATTTGACCAACTGTTGTCATCTTATGTCCCACAGTTCCTATTAAAGGTATACTATTTACTCCTTTATGGTGCCAAACATGTACTGACCCAGGTCCAAGCCATAATGAATCTATATTATTATTTTCAACTCTAATTGCTTCACCATCTAAAAGGCCATCCAATATGTCCTTATACTTTCTAGAAGGAAGAATTGTTTTAACACCTTTTATTTCATATCCTTCTGTTAAATTTCGATTCAATGCTATTAATACCACATCACTTCCAAAGTACCTTTCATATACATAAATATCATCCGTTATATATCTTTCTTTGGTATTTCCATATGGAAGTGCATAATTTAAACTACGAAGCGAAGATAAAGATTGTATTATCTTAAAGTTATCTGTATTCACATCAAAAGATTCCATTTGACCACGATTGTTCGGATCTCCATTTCCAACCATATACTGCTCTGTACCATAGTATACAGAAGGTATTCCCCTTGAAGTTAACAAGAATGCTAATGATTGTTCTATTCTACGTTTACTTTGTCCATTAATGTGAAAACGGTCCATATCATGATTATCAATAAAAGTAACAAGATTATTTACATCATTATAAATTTGATATGTTTCTTCAATCATTTTGTGTAACCCATGCATGGAATCCATTCCATCTCGAAAAACTTCGCGCACTTTATGAGCAAAACTAAAGTCTAATAAACTCATACCACTATTATTTGCAAAATGAACATTTCTATGGTCATACTCATTCGGATTGATATACCATTCACCAAAAATAAATACTGGTCTATAATTATAGATTGAATTTAGCCAACTTTTTTGCCAGCCATATGACATGTGTTTTACTGCGTCAACTCGTATACCATCTATCCCTTGGTCTAACCATAGTTTAATAGCTTCTTTAAAATACAAATCAATAGCTATATTTTGGTGATTTAGATCTGCAAGATCAAATAAATTACGATAAACTCCGTCTTCATATTCTTCAAAATCCGTCCCACCATTATGATGAAAATAATGATTGTAATCATTATCGTATCCACCAAGTAACAATCCATTATCATATAATCTACCATTTTCAGCATAGGTCGCATCATCATGTAATGCAGGCGAAGTGTGATTAGGTGCAAAATCCATAATAATTTTTATATCTTTTGCATGAGCGGTTGTTATTAAGGTTTGAAAGTCTTCAAATGTCCCAAAAAAAGGATTTGTTCTTTTAAAATCACGAGCCCAGTAGCCATGATATGAAGTACTTCCTACCAAATCATTTATTGGAGTAAAGATGTTTTCTACCGGTTGAGATATCCATAATGACGTCACACCTAGTTCAGTAAAATAGTTTGTATTTAATTTCTCAATAATCCCTATCCAATCTCCACCAAAGTATTTCTTTTTATTTTCCCTAGATTCATCATATAATCCCCCTTTAGGATTATATGATGGACATCCATTATGGAATCTGTCCGTTACAATTTGATATATTATATCCTTAGAAAAATTAACGTTGTTCCTATTCACCTTAAGTTTATCTTTTTCTTTCAAATGACAACCTCCATCCCATAGAAGCATTTACCAGCTATTTTCAAACGTTTAGCACTCTACCCTTAAGTACTATTTGAAAAATAGTTACAATATATTTCGCCTCCTAACTAGTAACTCATGTTTCGATTCAATTTTTCATACAACATAATGTCTACAAGTGGGTTCTATATTTGTCCTATAAACTGTACCATTTGATTTATGTCGAAGTAAGGGAAAAAATGTCATTATATAGGGAGGATAAATATAGAAAATTCTTACATAGAATTATGCTTACAAAATATAGCCCCAATAAAATACATAGACAAAACATTTTTTATTTGGTAATATTCACCTGAAAATATTTGGTAAAACTTTATACGGAGAGGAGTATTAAAAGTAAATACTAGATTATTAATAAAAATACTATTTATACAACTAATACCAATCTTATATTCCAAAATAAACTATAAAATATAAATATAGCTCCCAATCTTACAAATATTAAAAATCTAGGGAAAAGCTGTAAAGAAATTTCAAAATAATCTGGAGAAATATTTTATTTTTAAAAATTTTATATAAAAATTAAAAGCGGATGGTCTTCATTTAATACAAAAGGTTCTAATTGTAAAGATGAATTATCCGCCACTCATTGTCACGAATGAAGAGTTAGAACAGGCAGTATATATA
>NZ_QXCO01000057.1:0-16722 GCF_003458115.1 Bacillus sp. ISO11
TATCAAAAGCTAGTTAAAAAGCTAAACCTTGGACAATCCATGTCAAGAAGAGGAAACTGTTGGGATAACGCCCCACAAGAATCATTTTTTGGTCATCTGAAAGATGAAGCTCATATAAAACCTTGCGTGTCCTTTAATGAATTGAAACAAGAGATTAAGAAATATATGACGTATTATAATCATTATAGATATCAATGGAATTTAAAAAAGATGACTCCTGTTGGATACAGAAATCATCTTCTTGATGTTGCCTAACTTTTTTCAAAATGTCCTTTACAAAGGGTACAGATTAAAATGATTCAGTTTTTTCTTAATATATTTACAACTGCAGTTGTTTCGTCATTTTCTTTATAGACACGCGGAATTCTTCTATCTAGCATACATGTAACTTCATAGTTTATTGTACCTAACATATCCGCTATTTCTTCTACTGCGATATTTTCTTCACCTTGTTTACCGTAGAATACTACTTCGTCTCCTACTTGTACTGGCATCGCTTTTGAAACATCCAACATTAACTGATCCATACAAACACGGCCAATAACAGGTACTCGAACCCCGTTAATTAACGCATAGCCTTTATTAGATAATTGACGATTATAACCATCAGCATAACCAATTGGTACAGTCGCAATCCATTCTTCACCAGTTGTTACATACGTATTCCCATAACTTACACCACGATTCTTCTTCGCATGTTTAATATGAGCTACTTTTGATTTTAACGACAACGCAGGCTGTAAAGAAACGACTGAATGATCCACTTCTTTTGACGGATACATACCGTACACTCCTATTCCAACGCGTACCATATTTTGAAATGTGTTACTTAATTCCATTGATCCCGCACTATTTGAACTATGAATATATGGTATTTGAATTCCTAATTCTTTCGCTGTATTAACAGCCTTTTCAAATAAACTTGTTTGCATATTCGTATATGATTTATCGATTTCATCTGCTGTAGAGTAATGCGTAAACATCCCTACTACCTCTACATACTCCATACGGTTTAATTCTTCTAAAAATGGTTTAACTTCTTCTTCTTGTAAACCGATACGACTCATTCCTGTATCAATTTTCACTTGAATTTGTACTTTCTTTTGAAGACGGTTTGCAATTTCATTTATACCATGTAAATCTTCTACTCTATAAACAGTCATCATAACGTCATATTGAATTACATCTTCTACAGCCGCTACTGGTGTGTATCCTAAAATTAAAATTGGTACAGTAATTCCTGCTTCTCTTAATTCTATTGCTTCATCTACAAATGCAACTGCAAGTTGATGTATTCCCGCTTCAATTGCAGCTTTGGCAACTTCAACTGCCCCATGGCCATACCCATTCGCTTTTACAGCAGCCATCATCTTAATTTCTTCATCATTTACATGTTTTTTAAATTCTTTTACATTATGTTTTACAGCATTTAAGTCAATTTCTACAATTGTATCTCTTCCATATTTCAAACTCATTGGTCTAACTCCTAACTCAATAATTGCATTCCATTCTATTTCACGTTTCATATGACCTTTTACAATATAATACTTTTCATTATGCTAGTCAAACTACTAGAATTTTCGGAATTTTGAGTATGATATAATATCCTCAAGAAACTATTATATACGGAGACGAGGAGAATTACAATGTTTGTTCAATCTGCATTGCATCAACTAAAAGTTGCTATTGATACTTCTATTTATATGCTTAACCAATATAGTGAAAACGATTTAAAAATACAACCCATTCACTCAAAACGATCATTATTTGAAATGTGTGCACATCTTTCTCTTATTTGTCATGCTGATTTACTCATTTTAAATGGTATTTCAGAAAAAGAATTACATACCTTTTATATAGAACATACGCCCGTAACAGTTGCTCACATGCAACAAACGATGATTGAAGGATACAACCTTCTCTCTAAAACATTTCTTTCCTACTCCCAAATAGAATTAGCAAAAGTTATGACTGCCTATTGGGGGATTTCTTATTCGCGCTTTGAATGGTTACTTGAAATCGTTGCACACTTTTATCATCATCGTGGACAAATTCATATTTTATTATGCGAGCATATGAAAGATCCTCGCATTCCTTTATTTGAGTGATTTTCCACTCATTCATTAATTATAAATAGAGAAGCTACAAAACCAATAAAAAGTATCATTCCTAATAAAATAAATGTTTGAGCATAACCTCCTATTTTCATAAGATAAATAGAAATGATAGGTCCTATACTAGTACCTAAAAATAAAATAAAAGTATATTCCCCTTGCTTTCCCTCCTAATTGACCTCCAAGAGAAACTAAAGACGGAACGGATATAGCAATACCTATTACAAAACAGACACTCATCATTACAAGTAGAGATAGATCTGAAACAAAGCCCATTGAACTTAGACTAAAAATAACAATCAACAATCCCCCTTGAAGAACTTTCCTTACTTCAAACCTCTTTGTTAAAAGACCTGCAAGTGGTGACAGCAACATACCAAACAGCCCTGCTAAGCGAAAATAAAGGATTTGTTCTGCAGTTAAATTGTAAGTAGGAGAGCTCAAATAATTCCCTAAAACAGTATACATATTAACAAAAGCCATTATTAAAACAGGATTTTTCACACTGACTAACTATTAGTTTTAAATAATTCGCAACTTCTTTAAGGCATAAGAAATTCCGCCTTCACTCGCCTTCGTTGTAACGAAATCAGCCCTTCTCTTCAACTCCTCTCCACCATTTCCCATCGCAACTCCTAATCCTACATACTGCAACATCTCAATATCATTTCCACCATCGCCAAAAGCAATGGCTTCTAATTTACTAATGTTTAAATGTTCCAATACTTTTTGAATTGCAGTTAGCTTCGATACTTTACTATCTTCCAATACATTTATAACGTAACCATGAAAACGC
Source organism: Bacillus sp. ISO11 (assembly GCF_003458115.1). Taxonomy (NCBI): domain Bacteria; kingdom Bacillati; phylum Bacillota; class Bacilli; order Caryophanales; family Bacillaceae; genus Bacillus; species Bacillus sp. ISO11. Next base: position 2,911 of record NZ_QXCO01000057.1, read on the forward strand.
TCAAACGTAAGTGCTGGATATCTTTCAATAAATTTTTGAGCTTCTGTATCATCAGCATACAGACATATGCAATACATCTCATCTGATAAGTTTCTAACTTTGTCAGGATACCGCTCTAAATTTAAAGTTTCATTTAACGCTCGCATGACACGTTCATCTTTGGAAGCAATATTATTCATTGCAAATTCTTCTGTAAAGTAAGAAACACTGTGACCATGTAATTCAGCAAAATTTGAAATATCATGAACGATTTCGCTTGAAAGTACTGATTTATGTATAACTTCTTTCCCACATTTTATATGTGCACCATTTGCTGAAATAAACGTATTTATACCTAGTTCCTTAAATTGTGAGCATAAACTATACGGTCTTCCAGTTGTAACAACTACGTGAATTCCTTTATCTATTAACCTTCGTATCGCTTCTTTTGTACTTTCGTGCATGCTTCTATCAATCTCACTTAATAACGTACCGTCAACATCGAAAAATACAACTTTGTACATAAGTCTTTACATCCCGTCCAAATGATTCGTATCATTAATGAAATGCACCGTTTTTTGTTCACCCTCAATTTCAATTAAACTTATTCCCGTATCTCCCATTTTGAAATAGTAGTCCATTGAAATTGGCATTTTGAAAAATGCACGTAATAGACTATTAATTACGCCTCCATGGGCAACAATTGCAATTCGATCATATGTATTCTCTATCATAATTTTAGAAAAGATTCCTTCTATTCTCATTCGAAACTCAATAAATGATTCTCCGTTTTCAAAACGGTCATGAAGAAACTTTGGCTCTGGATATTTCTTTGCTTCTTCAAATGATAAGCCTGCTTGCACTCCATTATTAAACTCCATTAATTCCTCTTCTAATTGAATTGGACAACCAATTGCTTCTGCTAATATTTCACCCGTTTCACGAGCGCGTTTTAATGTGCTTGCCCAAATGAAATCTGGCGCAAAATCTTTTTTCACTTTCTGTACAAGTCTTTGTACTTGTTGTCTCCCTTTGTCAGTTAACTCAAAATCAGCTCGACCTTCATGCACATGTAAAATATCAGCTTCTGATTCTCCGTGGCGTATTAGTAGTATTTGCATGTTTCTCTCTCCCTTTATTTAACATTCATAAAATTCCATTATATCACTTTTTAAGATTCCAAAATAAAAAAGGAACGGTCTCCCGTCCCTCATCCATTCACTTTTTCCGCATCATTCCAATAATATTTACTAAACGCTTCTGTTAACACATCAATTGTGTTATATAATTCATCTAACGTATTATCAACACCACCAACTTCAATTAACATCGCATTTTTCGATAAATCTTGGTTATAAACGCCATTTCCATCTTTTTTATACTTTGGAAAAATCCCTCTACTTAATCCGTAGTAGTTTTCATCTAAATAACTATTGATGGCTCTTGCAATTTTTTCATTTTCAGCACGGCCTTCATTTTCCATCCCAATTATAAAATATAATCTTGCATACGATTTTCCGTTAATTACTTTTGTTGTTACTTTCTTACGCTGATCGTCACGGTGTATATCAATTGGAAACGCAATTTTATTATTTTGTGCTAATGCTTCTTTTACATATTCATGAGACGCTTTATATGATTGCGGCCATTTCCATTTTTTACTCGCTAATAAATCACCCATATTCGTTTTATCGTGAACTACCGGAATTCCTTGTCCTTCAAGTTGCTCTTTCATACGTTTCCCTAGTAAGGACACATTTACATCTGGACTTGATGGATCCGTAGCCCCTGGTAATAATGGAAAGAAGGATTCCCAGCTATGTGTATGATAAATATATACTGCACTTTCACCTTTTTTCGCTCCGTTCTTTTTCTGAACCGGATTATTCTTTTCCGCTTCTGTAACTTTATCTTTTGCTACTTCCCTTTCTTTCGTTACTTCTTCAATCGGTACACTAGATTCATTTGGGATATTCGTCAAGTTTGTCCCTTCACCAGCTACGATAATATTAGAATAATACTTTGACATACCAGGTACTTCTTTACCGACGAATGTTCTTAAATCTTTAATTTTCAAATCTGTCGCAATAGAGAACATTAAATTTCCAACTGACTCTCTTTTATTCTTCTTAAAATAATCAAATCCGTAATAGCGATTCTCACTTTCTATCATTTGAACAAAACCTTGCATCGATACTTTTCCAAACCATTGATTTGCATAATTCGATTTTATTGTATGTAAAAATGACGTCAAAATCGACGCTATCATAATTACTATTAGCGCATATAAAAGGAGTAACGAAATCAGTTTCTTCCCATGTATTCGAGTTGCATACTTTTTCACTGCATCACCTTCTTTATACATGGATATGTACAAGCTTTTCGGAATATACGCAAAAAAAAGAGAAATGGTATCCCATTTCTCTTCCTCACTTTTATTGTTCTTTTCCTGTATCATTTGAAGGTAGTTTCTTCACTTGTTTTTCTTTAAATATTTCTCCAATTGCCCCAAGAGTACCAAGTGTTTCAATTGCATTAGACGGAATAAAGACTTTATTTGCTGGTCCTTTTGCAACTTCAGCTAATGATTCAAATGATTTGTAAGCAAGTATACGCTCATCCAAATTCGCTTCACGAAGCAATTCAATACGATTTTGTTCTGCTTTTGCGATTTCTTCAATTGCCCTTGCTTCCCCTTGCGCTTCTAATTCTTTTGCTTCTTTTATACCTTCAGCTTCGCGAATACGCGCTTCTTTATCCCCTTCAGCCATCAAGATTTTACTTTGCTTTTCCCCTTCAGCACGAAGGACTTTATCTTGTTTTGCTGCTTCAGCTTCTAAAATAATCGCACGTTTATTACGCTCAGCCTTCATTTGTTTTTCCATTGATGCTTGCACATCTTTTGGCGGGTTAATATCAACAACTTCGACACGTTCAATACGTACGCCCCATTTTTCTGTTGCTTCATCAAGCGCTAAGCGGATTTCTGTTGAAATTTTTTCACGACCAGATAACGTTTCATCCAGTTCCATTTTACCGATAATTTGACGCATCGTTGCTGAAGTAATATTACGAACACCATATTCATAGTTTGAAATACCATATGTCGCAAGTTCTGGTTCAACAATTTGATAGAAAATAATAGTATCAATTTCTACTTGAACATTATCTTTCGTAATTACCTTTTGCGGTGGTACATTCGTTTGTTGAATACGTAAGTCATGATATACACGAACACGATCTACAATTGGTATTAAAATATTTAACCCTGGGTGCATGATACGTTGAAACTTACCAAATCTTTCAACAACCCCAACTTTTTGCTGAGGAATAATTTTAATTGTTAATGCGATAAATGTAACTACAATTAGTGCGAATATAATCGTTAACGTTAATGCTACCATATTTATTCACTCTCCTTTTTCACTTGTAATATAGTACTATGCCTCTTTATAACAACGACTTTTTCTCCAGCATCAATTGAAGAATCTGCAATAGCTGTCCAAGTATCTCCATCCACTTTCACAATACCATTCGCTTCATTTGTAATCGCTTGCATAACAATCCCTTTTTTACCAACAAGCATATCTACTGTATCAGTAAAACCTTTTGCTTCTCGAAAGTTTTTTGAAATTCTTTTCGTAAAGAATGTCAAAGTTAAACTTACAATTGCACCAACAGTAACTTGTAACAGTAGTGCATCAGGAGCAAACAAAGCAATAAGACCTCCGACAACAGCTCCAATTCCAAGCCAAAGCATGTAAAATGTAATCGACAACATTTCTGCGATAAATAAAATACCAGCTATTATAAACCAAATTACCCAAGCAGCCATATGCAACCCTCACTTTCTTTCTCATTTTCTATATGTATATGAAGAAAAGAATGGTTTATCCGCCCTTTCTTACACTTGGGCGTTTGCTACAAGCTATTGTACATACTCACTGTTACAATGATCATTAATATAATACTATATCAATATATTCTTCATTATACATGAAAATCCCTTTCAAAAAGTGACAAAAAATTAAATTCTTTAAAAATTTTAATTTTTAAATTACAATTATTCTAATTACTAAATACTATTTTTTATAGAGGTGATAATCTTATTGAGAAACCTGTCACTAATCTACTATTTAGGTTCCAAAATATGCATTACTCTCGCTGACATCGTATATGTAATGATTATTACAACTCATATTTATATAGCAACTAAATCAGCTACTATTACTGCTCTTTTTCCATTATTACAAGTTATCACAAATCTAATTGCTAACATCTCTGCACCACTTATAATAAATCGTTTTCCATCTTATACGCTGTTATATACGCTCCAATGGCTGAAAACAGTCTTTTTACTATTATTAATGATTTTGTTCCCGGTCTTATCCACAAACATTATAGCTCTATTAACTTTTATTTTTGTCATTTCATTATGTAGTGGGTGGAGTGCTCCGTTATTATACGGTATTCTCCCGCGCCTTACACCGAAAGAAAAATTAGTAAAAGTAAATAGTATCTTTTCCTTTTCAACACAAATTGTGCAAGCCGTTGCTTATTCATTTACGAGTATTGTCGTTCTTCTCATTGGCGCTACTTCTACACTCATGATTAATAACATTTTAATGATTTTCGGATGCATTGCATTACATTTTTCATTACGTTCCATACATACTGAAAGAATAGCAGATTCTCCCTCTTCCAAAAGTACTGTTTTATTGGAAGGTTGGAAACTCCTATTTCAAAATCCTTCTCTCCGTACCGTTACATATATGGACTTAATCGAAACTTTCGCAGGGACAATATGGATTGGTGCTATTACGATGGCATACGTTACGACTATCCTTCATAAGGGCGAAGAATGGTGGGGATATATTAATACAAGTTATTATGTTGGCACGTTAATCGGTGGTCTATTAGCATGGAAAATGAGTTCCTATATTCAAAACAATTTAATACGATCTATGTCGATTGGCTCTCTTATATTTAGCATTCTTACATTTTTATATGGTATGACGAGCAGCGGATTTATTGCGCTTTTTCTATGTGTTCTAATGGGACCATGTTATCAAATTAGAGATATTTCCCAAACGACTGTTTTACAATCAAGTGTCGCCCCTGCTTTATTATCCAAAATGTATACAGCACATGATGCACTTCTTTCAACAGCCTCTGGACTATCTATGCTTAGCATTGGCATTATTACTGATATGTTCGGTGTTCGTACAATTTATATCATCGCTTCTATTCTTATTTTATGTTCCGCTTGTTTATCTTTTAGTTTATTAAAATATCATAAGACAGAGCAGAACGATATTTCAATTTAATCACTAAAACAAAGAGGACAGGGATTCCTGTCCTCTTTGTTTATTCTATTCATGATAAGTTGGGGATTTTTCTATGCTTTGTCGCTTGTTCAAAAGCATAAGCTAATTTAATTAATATCCCTTCACTAAAGGCAGTGCTTGCAATGGTAATTCCAAAAGGCCTCCCGCTTTCCATATACCCTGCTGGTATTGCTATAGACGGATAACCCGCTTTTGCACATATAGTAGAACCTATATAGGAAGGAAACAGTATCGCATCAAGATTATATTTTTCCAATGCAAAATCAATGCCTTGTTCTTGAGAAAAATATATATCTTCTAATCTCGCATTTAAATATTCTGGATTTCGTAACGTATTAGGAAAATCTTTTCTTCCCTCTAACTTAGTTTGTCCATATTTTAAAGCACTTTCTGCTATGTTTTTATTAAACTCCATTAACTCCGAAATAGAATGTACCGGGATAGTAGAAGGTAATTTAGAAAGATAGTTATCTAAACTATGCTTCAGCTCATAAAGCGGAACTCCCCAGCTCCATTCTCTATGAAAAGAAGGAATATCAATATTTTCTACTACTGTCGCTCCTTCATTACGTAATACTTGAATCGTTTCCTTAAACAAGATTTCATCATACTCACCATTTTCGTAATAATCTTTTGGTGCATCGTTAAACACACCAATCTTCGCTCCATTTAAACCATTTGCATCAAGGTAAGATGTATAATCCCGATATGCCCTATTTTCACTTTTTCGAGTAACTACATCTTTCTCATCCACTCCAGTTAAACTCCCTAGCAAAATAGCAGCATCTGTTACCGTTCTAGCAAATGGTCCAGCTGTATCTTGCGAATAAGTAAATGGAATAATTCCTCTACGACTAATTAAACCGACAGTCGGTTTAATACCTACTACAGAATTTTGAACAGCGGGGCTCAAAATAGAAGCATCGGTTTCTGTCCCAACAGATACTACTGTAAAGTTAGCAGCAACTGCTATCGCAGATCCTGTACTAGATCCGCCAACAAACATATGATCCTTGCCCGTTCCGTATGGATTGATTGTTTGACCACCTCTTGCACTATATCCAGCCCACATTTCAAAAGACATTGCATTTGCTAATTCTGTCATATTCGTTTTTCCAATTATCACTGCCCCTGCTTCTCGCAGTTTAGTAACAAGAAATGCATCTTCACTGCTTATATTTTGTTCTAGAGCTATTGTACCTGCACTTGTATGCATGGAGTCATTCGTTTCAATATTATCCTTAAGCAAAACAGGTATTCCATGCAATGGTCCCCTTACGCCTTTTGTCTTTCTTTCATAATCTAACGCTTCTGCAATAAAAATAGCATCTGGATTGATTTCTAAAATTGAATTGATTTTCGGTCCGTCTTGATCATACTTTGCGATTCTATAGAGATAATACATTACTAGCTCTTTTGAAGTTAACTTTCCAGATTCCATTTCATTTTGAATATCTTGAATTGTTAATTCCTTTTTTAAGATTGGATTAAACTGAATTTCCATTTATATTCTCCCTTATATGAACTTTTTTAGCGTATAACCCTTAATTTTTCAATTTTTCACCTCAACACATCCTAAATTGATATCCCTTTAAAGAAATTCAATATCCTTATTTAAACACCTTTAATTTCCCGAAAAATAAAAAAAGTCTGAAACGGATTAAACTTCGCTTCAGACTCTTACATTACTGTGCGTATACTTCATCTAACAAATGTAAAAACTCACCTTGTTTCCCAGCTAATTCAGGGCATTTTGCAATATCAACCCATTCGTAGCAAAATACTAATCCTTTATCTTCCTCACCAGCACTTACAATATGTTCCCAAGTATCCTTTACATCTGTTAGTAAAGTTACATGAAAAAAGTGGCGTTTTTCATATTCCTGTTTTTCTTTCATATGTATGATGTAATCTGCTAAAAATCGTTCTATGCATAAATGACGCAATCCGGATTCTTCCTGTACTTCACGCAATATAGCCGCTTCTAACGTTTCACCTTCATTAACCGTTCCTCCTGGCACTTGAATACCAGCTTCATGTATATCACGATGTTTAAAAACAAGTAATTGCATAACCCCCTCTTTTTCTCTTGTAATATATGCATGTACTTTTTTCTTATATAACATCGTCATTATACGTCTCTCCCCTCAATCATTTACTCTGTTACTTCTTCAAGCGTCAGTTGATTATCATACAAATATGTAGCTTGTGGATTTCCCACATACCTTACGTGCCATGGTTCATACCGATAACCCGTAATCGTTTCTTTCGCTTTTGTGTATCGAACAACAAAACCAAATTTATGGGCATTTTCAGAAAGCCACTGACCTTCTTTCGTTTCCCCAAAAACCGTCTCTAACTGAAATTTAGCAGATTGGGACGTAATATCCATAGCTAGTCCAGTTTGATGCTCACTTGTGCCAGGAACCGCGCTAGACATTGCTGTTTTTGCTTCCCCGTCTTGTTTTTTATACATCGTATTTAATGCTTTTTGTCGATCAAAAGATCTAAATCCAGAAACTGCAAAAAGAAAAATACGCTCGTTGTCAGCCTGCTGAAACATATCCTCAAGCGCCCTCGCTGCCTCTTTTCTCATCTTTTTCTTTTCTTGATCACCTTCACTAGAGTAGCGCACTTTCGGAATAACTAAATCTGGCGGTCTATACCCATCTGGTAAACGCCTACTTTTATTTACAAGTACAAGCATTGAATTCGGATTATTAATTACCGCAATATCCCCATCCATATTAGCAATCGTTTCTTTCGCTTTCGGAAATATGCTATTTACACTTACTTCCCGCGCCTGCTTATCCTTATACATTTTATAATTGATTCCTGCTACTCCAATAATAATTATTGCAGCTACAATACCAAGTAGTGCCCATCTTTTTTTCATATAACGACCTCTTATTTTAATAATTTGGCCATTTCATACTCATCGATGCCCTTTCCATCGATAATAAGAGCAGCTTTTTTGACACCTTCTTTCTCAAATCCAGCTTTTTTATATAGTGCCTGAGCTCTTGTATTGTGGGCCATTACTGTTAATTCTAAACGCCATACATCATGTAATTTTGCCCACTTCTCAACCTCTTTAAACAATCTCGTCCCAATACCTCGCCCGCTATACTCTTGCAAAATACCAATTACAATGCTTGCCACATGCCTCTTTCTTTGAATGTTATTTCCATTCACTAATATAAAACCTACTATTCTCTCATCTTCAACTGCTACAAATATTGTTGCATATTCATTTTCCATAAATCGATGGATCATTTTTTCTTGTTGCTCAGCTGTAGTTTTCCTTTCTCCTGGTTCATATAGCATAAACTTCGTTTCTTCATCTAATTGCTTACTTAATTGCAAAAATGATGCTGCATCTTCTATTTCGATTTCCCTAATCACTTCAATCACCCTACCAGTTTCATAATAAAAAGTTTTCCTTATAAAAAGATTTTCTCTACTTTCCCGAAAATCCCTTTGTAAATCTCCTACTATAAATTGACAAATTTCGATATTACTATAACAACGACAAATTATGTCTATTCTGTGACGTCTCACCATTACAAAGAAAAAACGCAAGCATTACACTTACGTTTTTTCAAGATTGAAGTGCGCTAATAATTATCGATAGATGTCCTGGCTAATTCACGTTTCACTTTATCCATTCACTTTTTCTGCCTGCCAAAAATATTCACCAAATGCTTTAGCAAGTGCATCAATTGATCGATTCAATTCTTCCTCTGTATTATCTACACCGCCAACTTCAATTAATATTGCTTGTCCTGATAGGTCTTGATTATAGATTCCATTTCCTGTCTGGAACCCTTTTTGAATGACCCCACGACTCACTCCTGGATATTTCTTATTAATCGCCTCATGTAAAGCTGTCGCTAATTGTAAGTTTTTTTCATAGTTTTTATTTCCTTTCCCTACTACAAATGCAAGCTTTGCATATGACTTATCTCCAATTGTTTTTGTCGTTACATTCTTTCGGGCACTATCACGATGCAAATCAAAAAAGTATTGAAGATCTTTATTTCCAGCCATAGCTTGCTGCACAATTTCTCGTGACATTTTATACGAACTATTACTGTTTAAACCTTTACTTATTAACTTTTGACCAACATCACTCTTATCGTTAGTAGCTCCAATCCCTTCACCTTCTAGTTGTTCACGGAAACGATCTCCTAATATAGAAATATTCGATACAGAACTCGTTGCTTTATTCGGATTCGGGTCATTCGTTAAGTTAAGTAAAGGTAAATAAGATTCCCAGCTATGTGTATGATAAATAAACGCAACTTGTCTCTTCCCAGTCGTTTGGGACGGCTGTTTTTTCTCTTTACTCGTATCTTGTTTAGGTACTTGTCCAGTTCCACTAGTCCGTTCCTTCACCACTTCTTCAAGAGGAACACTCGACTCTATCGGTAAGTTAGAATAATTTGTACCCTCACCCGCAATAACAATTTCTGTATCGTACTTACCAAACCCCGGGAGCTCTTTCCCGACGAAACTGCGTACATCATTAAAGCGAATATTTGTAGCCATAGAAAAGAGAAAAGAAGAAATTGAAAAATCTTGATTCAAATTTCGATACTCCTGTGTAAAATAATGATTCTCTTTTCCAAGTACATACATGTAACCATTCATCGATAACTCATTTAACCAATTATATAAATACGTTGACTTTGTCTCTTTCATAGAGGTTACCATCATACTAATAAGAAAAAAAGTCGCTAGCATTGTAGTAATAACAAATAAAACTAACTTACGCATACTTGTAAACTTCATAAAAAAAAAGCCCCGATTCATACTATCACCTCTCTATTTCAAGTTATGTACAAGCCCTAGAGAATAGACCGTTAAAATTTCGGCTATATTGTTAATGAGGTGAAATGAATTGAAGCTATTAATAGGAATATTACCAATCGCTCTATCATTCATTTTTTATTTGTCCGCTAAGCAACCAAAAATCGCTATTGTGCTACATATTTCTGCGTACTTGGCACTGTATGTACTCGGTATAATTATTTCCATTAATATATACGATGTTTTAATACAAGATTTAGTTTTCATGACGAGCATTCATGGAATTTTACTGAATCCATTTTTCCTTATTGCAGGAGCGTATATAGGAACATACACTTTGTACCTACTTTTGTCTCACATTATTATGAAAATAAAAAATGGAGCGTAATGAAATGCAACCACCATTTATCTGTCATACATGCAAAAAAAGAATTGTGAGAAAGAAAGACCTTATTACAGCCACATGGTACTTCCGCTTTTATTTATTTCACAGTGATTGTTTTAAACGACAGCAAGTGTTTATCTCACGATTTCTCCCTGTGAATACACTTTTCAATTTCTTTCTTATTATATATGGACTTATTTTTGGCAGTATTCTTATGATTACAGAACCATCTATTATTTGGCTGACTTTCTTTTTTCCCATTTTTTATCGGTTTCTTTCTTATTATTATGTTGAACGTTTTTTCTCTACAGAACGCGTAGACTGACCTCTCGGAATACTTAAACATTCCCACTCATTTTCTTTTAACATCTTCCCAATGTAAATAATCTGACCAATATGCAATGCATAATGAGCAATTTGCCTTTCAATTGCTTGCATGACAGTATGTGCTTCACCGCGAATGTATACCGTCTTCAATAAGTGTTCCGGCGTTAAAGTATTCATCGTATTAAAAACATATTTCCATCCTTCTTGCCAAGCTATAAGGGTTTCTTCTTTTGAGTGATAGCATCCTTCAAATTCACCATCTCGATTACGATCTGTTTTTTCACCATCAGACGTTAAAAAATCCGTCCATCTAGAACGCATATTACCGTGCAGATGCTTAATAATAATCGCTATACTATTTGTTTCTTCATGAGAAGACCATTGTATTTGTTCATATGATAATTGAGAAAGTGCCCGTTCCCCTTGTTTCTTTGTTGCTTTAAAGTTCGAAATCGCACATTGCAAATATTCTCGTCCGATATCCATATTAGCCCCTACCTTCACCCTAGCTAATTTTTGTTCCATTTGGCAATTCCATATTAGGCTGAAGTAACACAACATCATCAGCTTCAGGAACACCACCAAGCACAAGTACTTCTGATTTGAATCCAGCTACACGCTTTGGTGGAAAGTTTACAACAGCAACGATTTGTTGACCGATTAAATCTTCTGGACTATACCTTTTCGTAATTTGAGCACTTGACTGCTTTATCCCGATTTCTCCAAAATCTATTGCTAGTTTAATCGCTGGTACTCTCGCTTCTTTAAATTCCTCTGCATGTATTACAGTTCCAATTCTCAAATCCAAATTTAAAAAATCTTCAAAATTAGCCATTTATCATTCCCCCCCACTTATTACTTAGACAAAATACAAAAATCCCCTTCAAAAAAAGAAAGGTGCCTAAGCACCTTTCTTTTGTAATTCACTTGATTCATTTGATTTATAGAAGAAGAAACCGAGAATCCCGCCAATACATGATGGAATTAACCATCCGATTCCTTCGTTATATAACGGTAACATTTGTAGTACATTAGAAATCGCGTCAATTTTAATTTTCGCACTTTCTAAACCGTTAAAGAAACTAATTAACAATGCACCTAAAATAGCTCCAATATAAATTGTATTACGCTTCCCAATCCACTTATGGAAATACGAAAGTACAATTAATACGATTGCAACTGGATAAATGATCATTAACACAGGTAATGTTACTGCGATTAATTGTGTTAAACCTAGGTTAGATACAATTAAACTAAATACACATACCATTGTTACAATCGTTTTATGCGAAAGTTTTGGAAATAAGTTTGTAAAGAAACCCGCACACGCAGATGTTAACCCAACAGAAGTTGTTAAACAAGCGAGTATAATAACAAGCCCTAATAAAATTTTACCACTCGTCCCATATAGCTCATTTACAACATTCGTTAAAATAAGACCACCGTTTTCTGAGATACCAAGTGATGTACTTGTTGAACCAAGATAAGCAAGTGATAAATAAATTAACGTTAAACCAAGTACAGCAATAATACCTGATACTACTGTTATTTTTGCAATTTGACTACTCTCTTTTATCCCTTTAGAGCGGATAACTTGTACAACGACAATTCCGAATACGAGCGCGCTAATTGCATCCATCGTTAAATATCCTTGAATAAATCCACCAAAGAAAGCATTTTCTTTGTAAGCAGCTAACGGCGCAGCTGGCTCTCCAATTGGATCAATAATTGCCTTTCCGACAATAACAGCGACAATTAATACTAATAATGGTGTAAGAAACTTTCCGAACCAATCCACTAATTTAGATGGATTTAATGATAAATACCACGTTATTCCGAAGAAAACTATCGTGAAAAGAAATAGCATGTACCACTCTGAAACCATTGCCTCTGATAAAAACGGCTTCATACCCATTTCAAACGAAACAGCTCCAGTACGAGGAATCGCGAAAAATGGTCCAATTGCTAAATAACTAATCAATGGGAAAATAAACGCAAATATAGGGTGGACTCTAGAAGATAGCGCTTTCAAGTCCCCCTCTACAAACGCGACAGCTGTTACAGCTAGTAGGGGTAATCCGACTCCCGTTACAAGGAATCCTATTGTAGCAATCCAAACATTCTCTCCTGCTTGTTGACCTAAAACTGGCGGAAAAATTAAATTTCCTGCTCCTAAAAATAATGCAAATAGCATTAAACCAATTGCTACCGTATCACCTGGCCTTAAACGTCCCTTCATGCTCTTCATTTGCATAGCACTTTTTCATTGTTTATCTCTATATTTTACAATATGCTATGCATCCTCCTCTCTGCTCAAGATGATAAAATATGCCCCTTACAAAGCAGTGTCTTTCTCCATAATTTCTCCATTCCCCTTATTTTTACTCTAATCATTAATATAATTATTATTTTAATTTTTGATTTTTTTGAATTTTTAAATCATTAGAGTGTTATTACGTGGAGTATAGTTGTCAGACCTCTTTGTTTTTATCACACATATAGTAACATATTTAGTTGCAAAATAAAAACATATTTTCAAATTGATTTTTTTGAAAATCGAAATTATCTACATTTTTTATTCTCTTACACAAATATTGTTATAATCTCACCTATTATTCGATCGTTATTTTCAAATAACTTTATACACGTAACATACAAAAGCCATCTAATATAATGAAGTGACCCCCGAAAGTTAGACAGGTCGTTTCATTAGGCAGCCTCTAGGGTATGAGCCCGGTATTGTACTGGGCTCATACCCTTTAATTTTGCCTTAATTCTTTTATGATTATAGTATTCTATATACTTTGCTAATTCTTGTTTGAAATGTGTTATACTTTCAAATTCTTTTCGATACAGAAATTCCGATTTCATGATACCGAAGAAATTTTCAATAACGGCATTGTCATAACAGTTTCCTTTGCGAGACATACTTTGAGTTATGCCACAATTCTTAAGAGAATG
>NZ_QXCO01000058.1:0-16107 GCF_003458115.1 Bacillus sp. ISO11
CCTAAATGCTAATTAAAATTTTCTTTATAAATTAAAGATTTACTTCTACAAATTTGATAATGCCATTAGTAGATATTTTCTAGTAATTTAATTTCATAACAATTTAAATCCACTTACATTCTAAGATTTCTATGGTTAATTTATATTGTTTTTTATTTTTCAAACATTTATGTACTTAAATCCATTTCATACCTACCGTTTTTACCTCTAAATAACAATATCTTATATTAATATAGCTCTTTTACAATTAGATTCCATTTCATTAATCATCTAATTAACTCGATTACTAAAGTTCATCACCATTAGTTTGCAAACAAATTTTTATAAATGAGATACTTAAATTTGTGAGGTGACAATACTATGCAACAACAGGTCGAATTAGATTCCACTCTTGCTGTTTCTTCGAAAAAGACATTATGGAAAAATCGTACATTTACTTTTGTATTTACAGGTTATACCTTATCAATGTTTGGAAATTCATTTCACAGTATTGCTTTAAACCTCTGGGTACTGCAAGCAACAGGAAGTGCCAAATTAATGTCTACAATTGCCATAACTCATATGGTCATGAGCATGTTGTTTTCTTCCATTGCAGGTACTGTTGCAGATAGGGTAGATCGTAGAAAACTAATGTGGATAACAGATATAATAAGAAGTCTTTTAATACTAAGCATCGCATTTTGTATTGCAATACCCGGTACCCCCTTTATTCTTATTATTATCTTAACCGCTCTTACTTCCTGTGCAGGATTATTTCAGTCACCTGCATTCCATGCTTCCTTAGTTGATATTGTAGGAAAAGACAAAGTTCAACAAGCTACTGGAGTATTAAATGTAGCAGATAATGTATCTCGTATTTCGGGGCTAGCAATAGGCGGAGTTGTAGTTGCAGCATTTGGTGGTAGCATTGCTATCTCAGTTGACGCAGTTACTTTTATGTTATCCGCTATTTTAGTGTTGTTAAGTGGAAAGTTTCCTAATTCTACAAAAAAAACAGGAATCAAAAATTCATTTCAAGAGGACCTTGTTGCAGGATTCAAGTATATATGGCAGAACCCTTTTGCTAAATCTGTTATTATACTCTCGCCTACTTTAATCACATTTTTCACTGCTTCATTAATGCTTATTCAAGTAATGTCTGTAAAAGTGTGGAAGGCAAATCCGATTGAATTTGGGATAATTGAATCTAGCATTCCAATAGGTTATATGTTAGGCGCAGGCATTATTATCTTTTTTGATAATAAGTTACATCGACGGGGTTGGTGGATAATCCTTAGTATGGTTTTACTAGCTCCAATCTTTGTAGGGCTATCTTTTGCTCCATCTGTTCTTTATGCAGTACCATTAATTCTCCTCTTGGGAATACTTTTTTCATTTTGTACATTGTTAGTCAATGTGATTATTAAAGTTGAGGTAGATCCTGAGTTACAGGGAAGGACTTTTGGAACACTAGGTTCTCTTACGAGTATTGCATCACCAGTCGCTTTAGCAATTTCCTCATTTTTCGCTGACATTTATGGTCCACCATTAATCTTATTAATAAATGGGGTCTTATTATTTATTTCAGGACTAATTGTACTGTTCTTTCTTAAATCAATTAGATCATATAAATGATTCTTTTTCGTTATAAAAAAATTTAAGTATCCAAACTTGAAAAACGCCGAAATTGTTAAGGATATCAACTCCTTCGGCATTTTTCCTATATCACTTAAGGAGAGATTTTATGCCAAAGAAAATACTTATACTCGGAACCTTTCTGATAGCGGCTATCCTGTTAGGTTGCACAGATATAGAACACAAAGATACTCTCAACAAAATAGAAGCACCCGGAAAAGAACCAGTGGATGTAAAAGAAAAAGTTGCACTTAAACATATGACAGCAGAAGAATATTTAAAAAACTATAATAAAATCAAGAGTACTGTATCTACTCAAGGTATTGAAATTCTTCCATTTAATCTTGAACTAGAAAAGAAATCCAATACATATAGGTTTTATTACCCTAAAGAAGTAGATAAATCAGATCAAGATATGAAATGGGTAAGTGTCATGTTAGGAGAAAACGGAAAAGTAATTGATGGAATTATGTATACTGGCTACGCAGATATACCTACGATTAAGGCAATGATTCAAGCTACTAACATTACATGGACTAATAAATTAGATCAGTTAATTGGCTCAATAGGAAATGAAGATTTTTCAAAAACATTGGAAATTGAAAAAGTGAAACTATCTGTTAAAGGCAATTCGAAAAATATTAAAGTTATGATAGATTCAATGAAATTAGATCCACCTCAATCCCTTTAAAACAAATATAGCCCCAAATTCCTATTTAATTTATTTAAATTTAAACTATATAGAAATTTATTTAACTTTTAATAATTAGGTCTAGCTATGAGACTATACAAAAAATCGTCAGCGCTTTTAAAAAGCAACTGACGATTTTTTTATTCTCTTACATTTTTATTTAAATTGGCATCAACAATAATTCCATTGACATCTATAATAATTATGTATGTTATATATTTCTTAATCTCTTGTTTTAATTAAATAACAGATTCGCTATGCGAACCGAACAAACAATCTCTTATTTCTCCATGATTATACAAATGCGCTTTAAATTTTATACAACTTGAAACTGACCCACCAATTTCATCTTTATTTGATGAGGCCTTTTCTATTTTTAAATCGTAGTGCTTTTAATATAGTTTCTTTCATGATTTCGTTTCCATTTCTCTTTTGTTTCCGTTGTTCTTGAAATGAAATTGAAAATTAATTATAGTATCCCAAATGGTATACACAGGCTATTTCATACAAATGATTGACCATATTCTTTAAATTGTATTGAACCATTAATTTTTGAATTACCAATAATATTTTTCTGGGTTATTACATTAAAGTTAATATTGTTATATATTTATATTCGGAATAATTATATCTTACATTTAAAGGGAGAATTTTAATGGATAACCTACTATTGAAAAAGGACTTAACAACGGATCAAATGGTTCTTGTTACTTCAGAGTTTGAGAAAAAGAAAAAATCAAAAGGACTTGCTTACCTAATTTGGTTTTTTCTAGGCGGACTTGGTGGTCACCGCTACTACGCACGTGACTTTGGTATGGCAATTGCCATGACACTGACTCTTGGAGGGCTTGGTTTCTGGGCTTTAATCGATGTTTTCTTTATTGGAAGCCGAATTGGTAAGAAAAATGAAATGTTAGAACGTGAAATTATTATGAAAGTTAAAAAGATGACTGCTTCAAAACGTTTATCTTCATAAAAAGCCTCCTTTGGGAGGTTTTTTATACAAACACTTCAATTTATGTTTTCACTAAATACTTTTTCCAATAACAAGTATCCTCCCCACATAACATGTAGCCATCAATACATCATACACATTTCTAATTCTTGTTTCTCACTGCGTGTAATCATATACAACTTTACGTAACTCGTCCTTACTTCTCTTTTTATGTATTTTTATGTTTTAAGAAAATGACTCCACCAACTAGTAACAACAATGCTCCCACTTTAATAGACTTGAGACTATTATGGAATTGGTACTGCAGATATTTCGATGCAAAATTGCATTTTTAATTCAGATATATTGATGTATAATGAAAATGAACTACTCAACATTTTTATTTTAAGTTAGTATATCAAACCCTAACTACCTAAAAAACTCAAGTAAACGTATCTTATGTCATTTTAAAAAATACAAAAGTACCTTATATAATATAAGGTACTTTTGTATTTTATGTTTTAGAATTCCTCGATTTGAACATATAATACAGATTACGAACCGTTTTATACGTATCTCAGTTGAACTGCAGAATCACATATTGTTTTAACTACTGCTATTCTTCTCTAATTACATCTATAACGTTATCCTTTTTAATTTTCCGAAGCGGAATTAGTACCGATACATAACTAATCAAAAGTGCAGTTATAAATGTGATAAAGCTAGATTGATAAGGTATAATCCATTCAAACGACACCGTATTTGACAGTGCTACATAAAGAATATACGACAGCATACAGCCGAAAAAGATCCCTTGCATGCTTCCAAAGAAACCGTACAGAAGTCCCTCATATATAACCATCTTTTTCAAATCCTTCTGCGACATACCAATCGATTTTAAAGCAGCCAATTCTTTTCTTCTCATAATGATGCTGACTGTAATGGTATTTAAAATATTTACACAACCAATTAGTGTAATAACAGCTATAAATCCGTACCCTAATATTTTTATATAAAGTATATTGTCTGTATGGAAATTACTTTGAACAATATTATTTTGTACATCTATAGATGCATCTCCACCCAGTTTCTTTTGTATATCTAAAATTGTAGCATCAGCCCGAGATTGATTCTCTAAATCAATTTCAAAACCTGTTAATTTTTGTGGAGATGGTGTAATATATTCAGCTATTTGTTCACTAGTAATAAAAGTTATGGTATCCATCACTCTGCTCATATTAAAAATGTCCAATTCTACAATTGCAGCTATTTTTAAAGTTTCTAGTTTTTCTTCATTGTAGGAGACTCCCTCTGTAGATTTTCTTTCTTGCTGACTTGTTATTTGGATTTCATCCCCTACCTGAAAAGTGCTTAGAGAACCTATATATTTTTTACTTGTATTCATATCATTTGATGCAGCTTGTTTTACTAAAACAACCTCTTTTTCACGATTTAATTTTGAAATATCAATTCTTCCACTAGTTACATTTTCAGCTAGTTTCTTTAAACTATTCTCATCGTATGCTTTTATTTGTGTTTTCATAATTTCTACAGTTTGATTATTATATTTTATTTTTTGATACAGCGATTCATTTCCTTGTAATTCTTTAATTTGTTTATTTTTTGGTACTTTTGTATAAAAATTATTTGCCTGATATTGCTTGTACAGCTTCTCTACGTTATTAACTTTATAAATATTTTGACTCATACGATCTATGCTAGGCTTGTCTAAATTTGAATTAACCGTAACTGATATATCCGATTTTAGAGCTTGAATTTCCGGTTGTTTACGCTGAATGGCAGTATCTATGAGAAACGTAAACGTGATATACAGTACACTACTTATAATAATAGACAAAATTGTAACTGTATATCTATTGGGATTCCTTTGGATATTTTTTAATGCCATACTTAACGGAAAAGATAGTGGTTTCTTTAATTTTGTTCTCTTTTTTTTCTTTATTTTTTCTTTTTTTATAGCTAATCGGCTACTTACGGCCAATAACGGTGAAATTCTACCTGCAAAAAAAGCAGGAAAATAACTTGAAATATAAACAGTTATCAATGTAATTAAAGAACTTACACATATAATTAACCAATCTAATTTAATTGTATATCCCATAGAGTTTTTAAGTACGTTTATCAGTACTTGATTAAGTAAAAAGACTACTAATATACTGCACAAAATCCCAAAAAAGATAGCAATAATAGAAAGAAATGTTGCTTCTCTTATCACAATTTTTCTGATTTGTTTTTTTGTAGCTCCAATACTCCTCAATAGCCCAAACTGTTTCATTCGCTCTACTATACTAATTTGAAATGCATTGTAAATAATAACAATCGTTGAAATCACAACAATCCCAATACTTATAGCGGCTGCCGCCATTATCTCCACACTAGGCTTTAAGGCTTTCTTTAATTGGTCATTCACTCTTATATTTTCTTTATTCGTCAATAATTTAAATTGATTTTCAACTTCATCAAAGTTTGCGTACTTATGCAATTCAATCAATACGCTACCTTCTCCAACTTTAAACTTATTTTTATATGTCAATAATTGACCGGGTTTATTTTCCTGATTACTACTAGACTTATTTAACAAACCAACAAGTTTATATTTTTTTTCATGAATAGTAAACATACCGCCTAATTTAAGATTAGGCCCGAAGTAAGGCAGCATCCATTTTTCTAAAACAGCCTCGTTTTCATTTGAAGGTAGCTTACCTTCTACAGGAATACTAGACTTTAACAGCTTCAATGCTTGATGATCTGCATACATATAAGAGACAGCTATCTCATCAAATTGGATTACCTCTCCTGGAGTTATGATGCCATAAGAAGATATATTAGGATTACTTTTTATCATATTGAAAAGCTTTTGATTATAATTTTCAACTGAAATATTTGCAGAACCCATAGAACCTTTTTTAGCATTTTCAATTCCCGAAGTGTATCCACTATTAAAAAAAAGTCCAATCGTTGTTATTAGCGCCAACGCTAGAATAATACCTGTTAATGTTAGCAAAGTACGTTTTATATTACTTCTGAGATATTTTTGACTTAACTGTTTGTAACTATGAATCAATACTCCTCCCCTCCACATTTTTCTTGATTTTGCACTAATTGTTTATCTGAAATAATCATGCCATCTGTAATGGTTATAATTCGATCAGAGTTTGATGCGATAGCAGGATCATGAGTAATTAAAATCACCGTCTGATTATATTTTTTAGCCGTTACTTTTAATAAATTCAGAACTTCTTTTGTATTTTTTGTATCTAGATTTCCGGTTGGTTCATCCGCTAAGATAATATCGGGTTTATTTATAAGAGATCTACCAATAGATACCCTTTGTTGTTGACCACCTGATAATTCAGAAGGCAAATGATCTCGTCTTTCATTTAACCCTAGTGTTCTTATAATTTCATCCAGGTAATGATCATCTACCTGTTCTTCGTCCAATAGAGCTGGCAAAGCAATATTTTCTTGTACATTCAAGACAGGAATTAAATTAAAAAACTGAAATATAAAGCCAACTTTTCTTCGGCGAAAAATAGAGAGTTCATTATCTTTATAATTGTAGATATTTTCATCACCTATAAACACATTTCCCGAACTCGGACGATCCAGCCCTCCTAAAATATGCAATAAGGTACTTTTACCAGAACCTGATGCTCCAACTATGGTTACGAATTCTCCCCTACGAATGGAAAGATTAATTCCTTTTAACGCCTGTACTTGCGTTTCTCCTTCTCCATATGTTTTTACTACATTTTCTAATCTAACAACCTCCATACAACTCATCCTTTTCACAGATTAATTTTGAATCTCTACAAAATAGATTTTATCCTTATCGTACTCACCATTCTCGTCTTTCACTGCATACACTTTCGAAACGTATTCGACCACCTTTTTTACCTTGTTTTTATTTTTATAATCAAAATTTTCTTTTGCAAACTGAATTAACGAAAGGCTTACTTCTTTTTCTTTTAATTGTTTATATGTTTCCTCATTAACAATTACTATCGGTGATGAAAAATAGCCAATCCAATTATTTTGTTCAATATGTTGAACAGGTATCATTTGTCCATTTAAATTTAAATTTCCATCCTTAACTTCCCCATCTTCCGCATTTTTTCTATAAAAGATGTTTTTTTCCCTCGCTAATTCTTTTATTTCTTTTACCGAGGCTGAAGTCATTGAACTATCTTCTTTAGATAAGGGTGTTCTTATAATTCCTTTTTTTAAGAATTTTTCAGCTGTAGATTTTGTAATAACCGCATATTGTTTCTTTGTAACAGATGGTTTATTAAGTTCCTTGTCTATCTCTTCTTCAGTCATATTTCCTCCTTTTTCTTTCCATTCTTTCTTAATTTCTTCTTTCTGTTCGGTAGTGAATTCTTGTTTGATTATTTCTGTGACCAATTTATAACTATAATCTGTTGTTCGTACGTTTTGATCTTTATACAGATTTTTGACAGCTGATATATTTTCTTTCGTTCCAGATACCATGATACCGTTTACTGGTTGTGAGGGACCATTTATATACCGATTTACAGCAAACCCTATACCTATAAAAATTGCTGTTACTACTAGAAAGCCTATTATTTTTTTCATTTTCTTCCTCCTCATATACTATGTTTAATCTGGGATTAGAACAGTAGGTTTTTTCTTTATATAAACAGTGGCTACAATGCTACAAGTCTTAATAAAGAATGATTACTTTCAGTATAGACGTCTTTAATTGTTAATTGAATAACTCTTGTCTTACTATATATACTTTAATCTTACAGTTTAGTAAGATTACTAAATCTAACTTTTTATATACTCGTAACTCTGATTAAGATATACTTTAAAATTAAACGGCTTTTATACACTTATTTAAGTACACACATACTTTTCAAATTCTCAAAAATCCGCTCCCATTCGGCTCTTATTCTCAATGATCTGTTTTTTAAAATTCATTTACATAATTAATGTGAATTCAAATTTCATTTAACATTTTTGTATAAGATAACTTAAACAAAACTTTACTGATTGTATAAAAACGTACAAATTCAACAAGACACTATTACAAGGTTTTTCAAAATTTAAGCAAGTACATGTATGAATTACATAAATATTCTGCTTTAAGTAATTGTTGTATCTCATTATGTACTGAAAAGCTTTAAGTCGATTTGGGTATTATGCTTATACTCAGAAAAGCCTCTAAAAATCCATTTCCATACTAAACTATTTTAAATTAGCCAATCAACGTGTAAAATAACTGTCATAATCTAAAATACTGCCATAATCAAAGACAAATGAGGAGAGATACTGTGGATAAAGTATTATTCGTTGAAGACGATAACGATCTAGGAATGGCTATTGAGTTTACTCTAAAAGGAGAAGGACTTGAGGTCATAAGAGTTTCTACTGTACAAGATGCAAAAGACCAATACGAAAATAATAAATTTGACTTAGCTATATTGGATGTTGGACTCCCAGATGGAAATGGGTATGATTTATGTACCTATCTTAAAAGAAAAGGTGATATACCTATTATTTTTCTCACAGCACTGGATGAGGAGGCAAATGTAGTAATGGGCCTTGATATTGGTGGAGATGATTATATAACAAAACCCTTCAGGGTAAAAGAGCTATTATCTAGAGTAAAAGTACAATTAAGAAAAAAAATTAAAACAGCTTCTAATACTATATTGAAGTCTGAAAATATACAGCTTGAAGTTGAAGCAGCCAGAGCCTTTAAGCATGAGAAAAGTATAAATTTAACACATTTAGAATACAAACTCTTATTAACGTTAATGCTAAATCCTCATAAAGTGTTACAAAGAAATGAGATATTGAAAAAAATAGCAGATGAAGGTGAAGTGTTTTTCGATGAAAATACTCTTTCTGTTTATGTAAAAAGATTGAGAAGTAAAATTGAGGATAATCCACAAAATCCTGACTGTATAATCACACAAAGAGGTGTCGGATATTTCTGGAATAAAGACGTCAGTAAGGAGTAATTTAATGATAAATAGAGAAATAAAAATTAATATACTTACATTAGCATTAATCTCTTTTTTATTTATTATATATCAAGTTATCACAGTTCATATTCTATATGACCATTTAAAAAATGATTATATTACTATTTGGAGTGAAATTACTGGAAAACTAATTGAACAAAACCCAGAAAATGAATACGAAATAATACAAGCACTTACAAATGATACAGCCAATAAAAATGATTATTCCAGTGATGGAGAAATGCTATTAAAACAATACGGTCTATCTGCTGAATTGGATTCAAGACTTTTTCCTTATTTAAATAAACATATATCCCAAAACAATATATACATGTTCCTTGGAGCAATAGGGTTCAGCTTAATCCTAATTTTTCTAAATTACTTACAATATAAATCTTTTTTCTTAAAAATTAGAAATGTAACAGCTGCAGCGAATAAAATTATTGAAGGTGATTACACCATTGATATCAAGGAAAATAGAGAAGGTGATCTAGCTAAACTTGCTAATTCTTTTCATAAACTGAAAAATGTTATTAGAAAAAGTATGCATAATTTAATGGAAGAAAAACAATTTTTAATTCAAACTTTACAAGATATTTCTCATCAACTAAAAACACCCCTCTCAACACTAACAGTGAACAATGATATCTTATTACAAGGTAAATTAAATGAACAACAATATCATTTTTTACACAATAATGATGTTCAAATTTCAAGAATCAACTTTTTAATACATAATTTATTAAAAGTTTCAAAAATAGATGCTAGAGCAATACTATTTGAAAAAGAAAACTCTGATATTATTGATACAATTTATGAGGTCATTGCTAGTTTGAACAGTAAATTAAATAAAAAAAATATGAACATACATTTAAAAACCAATGAAAAAATATCACTTTTCCATGACAGTATTTGGATGCAAGAAGCTTTATTAAATATTTTAAAGAATTCCATTGAACATTCAAATGATAATAGTTCTATTTATGTTGAAGTCACAAACTCTCCTATTCATACTGAAATAATAATTCAAGATTTTGGTGAAGGTATTGCATCAGAAGATTTGCCATATATATTCGATAGATTTTACAAAACAAAAAATTCTAATAAAGAAGGCTCCATTGGAATTGGCTTAGCACTAGCGAAATCAATTATCGAAGCTCACCATGGATTTATTAAAGTAGAAAGTCAAAAACACTCATTCACTAAATTCACAATAACTTTTATGAAGTATTAATAGTTCATAAAAGTTATTGTAAAACCCTAACCCTTGAGTATAATTTTTAAAAATTAATCATCTGTAAAAAAAGAAATTCGATTAATTTTTCATAAATGACTGTAGAGAAATAACTTTTTCGTTTTAGGGGTAATTAAAAATCTTAGCTTGATGGGCATAGAGTCACAATATCAAAAAAGAAAACTGTGCGTTTGAACAGAATTTAGACATAAAATAGCCGATTCCTTGTACGCTAAGGGATCGGCTATTTATTTTACTGTTTTATATAGTGTACAATTTCTCGCTTACGAGGTCTGTGTAGCAACCAAACCAAATCTTACGTTAAGTATTAGTGGGCATCAAAAATAGTAATGACTAATCCAGATTAACATTGATCTGATTCACAATTAAATATACCAATATGTTAAATGACTAAATAATACAAACGGTATGAAGAGAATTACTAGTCTTTTCATACCGTTTTACGTTTGTTCTTAAGTTTCATACGAAATTCGTGGAAGGATAGCAGCACTATTTTATAAATAAGGCTCAAAAGTTACCATACCTGACAACGGAAATATTAATGTAACCCTAGTTCCCTTATTAACTTCAGAATCAATGGTAATTTTCATACCTAATTTTGAACACAGTTTTTCGCATAGATACAATCCCATTCCTGTACTTTTGCTAAATTTCCTTCCATTCTCTCCAGTAAATCCTTTCTCAAAAACTCTATTTATATCTTTAGTTGCTATCCCTACTCCATTATCCTCTATAGTTAGTATTACTGAGT
This sequence comes from Bacillus sp. ISO11, assembly GCF_003458115.1. Taxonomy (NCBI): domain Bacteria; kingdom Bacillati; phylum Bacillota; class Bacilli; order Caryophanales; family Bacillaceae; genus Bacillus; species Bacillus sp. ISO11. Next base: position 11,260 of record NZ_QXCO01000058.1, read on the forward strand.
TAGTTTTCTTAATTGAGCATATACGTATCATTTGTTCTTTGTTATTTGAGTACTTTATAGAATTTCCTATTATTTGATTAATAATAAATTCAACCCATTTTCCATCACTATATACAATCTCATCAATATCCTGTATATCTAATTTTATTCTCTTATGAATAAAATCCCTATAGTTTCTTTTAATTACATTCCTTACTACATTATCAAGGTTGATTGGCTTGATAATGTAGTCTTTATTAACGTTATTGCTTCGAGAATAATACAGAACCTGTTCTACAAACCCCTCGATTCGATCCATTTGAGAGTCAATTTTATTAGTTATTTCATTTTGATTATTTTCAATTATAAGCTTTGTAGAAGCTATTGGTGTCTTAATTTCATGCACCCATGTTTCTATATATTCTCTGTAATCCAACTGCATATCTCTATAATACTTTACATTTTCATGCATATCTCTACTTACTTCTTTCAGTATAGCGTTAAGCTTTTCTCCATGTATAAAGTTTGCTTCCTTTACTACTTCTGGAAGTAAGTATTTTTTCTCCAAGTTTTCTAAGATGCCATTAATCTCATTATAATAATTTTTACATCTTATAAATTCTATAGACATATATGAAATCAATGGGAAAAACCAAATACAAAAGACAAAGAATACGATAATGAACGGAATATGCGCAGTCAGCAATATACCTGCTAATATGATATATCCTAGTACATTTGATAGTATTACTACTATTTTATCTTTAATAAATTCACCTAAATTCATGGCATTATATACCCTAAGCTTCTTCTTGTTGCAATTGGATTTTCTATACCTATCTCTTCAAGCTTTTTTCTTAATCTATTTATATTAACAGTTAAGGTGCTATCATCCACAAAATAATCAGACTTCCATAAAGTTTCTATGAGTGAATCTCTTTTTACAATATTTCCACGATTATTTATTAAGCATGAGAGTATTTTAACTTCATTTTTAGTTAACTCTACAGACTTGTCTTGATAAGTAACTGTTGCATTTGAAAGATTTAAATTAAAATCCCTATACATTAAGATATGATTTGTCTTTAAATCTCCAGATGTTCTTCTTAAAATGTTTGTTACTCTTGCTAATAGTATTTCTGTATTATAAGGCTTTGTTATAAAATCATCTGCTCCTAAATTCATACTTATTAGTTCATCTACATCACTATCTCTGCTTGTAACCATGATGATTGGAACATCTGAAGTTTTACGTATTTCTCTGCATATATAATAGCCATCGAACACTGGAAGATTTATATCTAGTAATATAAGGTCTGCATTCTCACTTTCTATATATTCGATAATATGATTAAAATCTGTGGGAGCCTTTACTTCATATCCATACTTTATAAAAAAATGTTGTAATTCTTCTCTGATGATTTCATCATCTTCAATCAGAATGATTTTTTTCATGACTTTTCCCTTCCTATATAGAATATAAGGCTATTACATCTTGAGAAACAAGGTGTAATAGCCTTAATGAGCATTATAAAATCAAGTATTACTTTTTACAATATTTTTATACCCGACATATGTCGTGTAGAAATATCCTACATAAACTACAAGAAATACTAAGCCAGTCATCAATGCTGGTAAAGTAATGTCTGTTTGATGAAATGCGTTAATAAAATTATTGACTAAATAAATTCCAACTACAGAATGAATTAGGGCAAGAGTAACTGGAAGACTAAAGTATACGAAAGTTTGAATAAAAATCGTTTTGTCGATCATTGTTCCGTTTGAACCAATTCTCTTCAAAGATTTATATCGATCTATGCTATCACTGGCTTCTGATAATTGTTGAAGAGCTAATACAGCCATACTTGTTATTAAAAATACAATACCTATATATATCCCCATAAACAGTATGACAATTTTCAACCCCTTATTTTCCGCATAAGCTTCATCCTTTGATATGCCTCTTATAGACAAAATATTTAATTTTGGGCCATTTTTGTCATAAAAGACCGGTGTAACGTTATCATATTTTTTATTATATTCTTCTCTATTTTCATCTAAATAATTTACATTGAGTACGGATGTACTAATTTTGTAGCCTGATAAAAACTCATCATTTATAACAATTGCGAAGAAATTAGTTATCCCCTCAGAAGTGTAAAGATTCTCTTGTATAACTTTGGCGTTTTTTACCAGATATTCTTTTTCTTTAATATCCATCTTATTGCTATTTTTTAATCTTTCATTTATCGAATTAACCAACCGGTCATTATTTGATAAAAATAAAACTTCATTGTTATTTAAAGTGATTTCCTTTTCGCCTTTAAGATTTAAAATTTTATTATAATCAGATACTTTAATGAAATCCGCACCGCTATCCCTAAAATCTTTAATTACTTCTGGTACAAAGTCCATCACTTTCATCCCTGTTTGATATACATTATAAGATACATATTTTTCGTTATTACTTATTTTAAAATTAAATTTATTTAATACGTCTTCTATCGTGTAACTTTCATCCCTATTCTCCAACATAATACTGGCATCAAATGGTGTTGCTTCTTTCATTGTTGCATCTATACTTCTTTTTAAGCTGATTCCTGTAGATAAAACCACCATTGTAAGGAATAACATTAAACAGATTACAGACATGGATATAAAATTTGTATTAACCTTACTATTTATTTGTTTGATGATAAATATATTTAACCCTTTAAAATAGACTTTTTTATTCTTCTTTACAACATATAATATAAATCCAGATAAACTAAAGAAAAAAAGAAATGTACCTAATATGCCAAGAATGATCGATACCATGAACATAGGATTCATATAATTCAATCCGATTTTTAATACAGTCACATATGCATATCCAAGTGATGCTACACACATAATAAATGTGATTACATAGATAAGAGGATTTCTAAATTTTACATCTTCGTTTTTTCTACCTGCTGTTAACATATCAATTATTTTGTATTTAGAAACAACATATACATTAAATAACATAACAAGCAAAAACATGATTCCAAAGTATAATACGGTTTTACCTATAGCACCTGTTGAAATTGCAAATTTATATTTATTCATAGGCAAGTCAAATAACTTTAATGCAAATGTAGATAATCCCTGTGATACTCCAATACCTATTATAAGCCCACTCACTAAAGATATAACGCCAACTAGAAATGTCTCTGTTACTAATATTCTAGATATGTTTCTTCTTCCCATACCTAAAGTCATGTATATTCCTAATTCTTTTTTACGTTTTTTGATTAAGAAATTATTTGCATACAATATTAAACCACCTAATATTACGGATACAAATACTGACACATTTGAGATAACTTTCATTAAAGTAGGCACATACTCTCTACCTGAAGCGTCAATTTCCATAAGCGCTTTTTGTGATTCTATTGAGTTAAAGCTATAAAATATACAAACAGCCAGTGTTAGTGTTAAGAAATATATCGCATAATCTTTAAGACTTTTCTTTACATTCCCAATAGCAATTTTAGAGTACATTATTATCGTCACCTCCAAGAAGGGTTATAACTTCGATAATTTTAGTAAAGAATTCTTTTCTGGAATCATTTCCTCTTACCAACTCAATAAATATTTTGCCATCATTAATAAATAGAATTCTACGAGCATAGCTTGCTGTAAATGCATCATGAGTAACCATAAGTATGGTAGCTTTTAAATCCTTATTAAGACTTTCAAATCTTTCGAGTAATAATCTAGCTGATTTAGAATCTAACGATCCTGTTGGTTCATCTGCAAGTACTAAAGATGGATCTGTTACGATAGCTCTTGCCGAAGCAACCCTTTGTTTTTGTCCACCTGATATTTGATACGGGTATTTGCTTAATACTTGTTCAATGTCTAAATATTTTGCAACCGCTTGTATTTTGCCATCAATTTTTGAACTTGCCTCACCTTTTATAGTTAACGCTAGGGCAATATTTTCATAAGCAGTAAGGGTATCTAATAAATTAAAGTCCTGAAATACAAACCCTAATTCATTCTTTCTAAACTTGTCTAGTGACTTTGATTTTAACCGTGTAATGTCACTATTATTGATTATTATTTTTCCCGTCGTAACATGATCAATCGTTGATATACAGTTAAGTAATGTAGTTTTTCCACTTCCTGAGGGCCCCATTATCCCAACAAATTCCCCCTCATCTACCTTAAAACTAATATTATCTATAGCCTTTGTTACATTATCTTTATTACCATAATATTTTTCAATTTTTTCTACACTTAATATATTTCGCATTAATACTTCTCCTTTTTCATTATAAAAATTCTTTAACTCCCCTTCATTTTATATAATTTCATTAATAGTATCGGTGGAATTACATTTCATTAACATTACATTTTTGTTATATTGAGTGATACCTCTCTACATGTAAGTTATCAGAAATCGCGATGGTATATGTAAGAATTATTCGATGCCTTACCAAGGAGGCAGATAAATGTAGGGCTATCGATTCTGGTGCAAAAACGATAAAACTTATGTAATTTGCGGAAATAAACAAAGTGGTTACAGCGTAACAACAGCTCTATTTAAAAGACATGAATTCATAGTCATTTCGGCAGTTTTCTGATTTAGATTGGATACAGCACAATTGTAAACGACACCTAATATATCAAAGACTGTCTTTTTCTCATATCGATGCGATTCCCGTCCATTTTTCTGTAAGAGGTCAAACAGACGAAGGCAAATTTTTAATCCTTCTTGGGTGTCTTTCTTACGATTAGTCAACCTATATTTTTAGGTTTTTACTGGAGTGAATCTCAGAATGAACAAGTACTAGTTATCATGCATACCAAAGAACCCTAATATATACTCGTTTTTTACTA
>NZ_QXCO01000059.1:0-15987 GCF_003458115.1 Bacillus sp. ISO11
TGCCTTCATAGTTTGGTGATGATGGCAGAGAGGTCACACCCGTTCCCATACCGAACACGGAAGTTAAGCTCTCTAGCGCCGATGGTAGTTGGGACCTTGTCCCTGTGAGAGTAGGACGTCGCCAAGCTATTTATATTGTCGCGGGGTGGAGCAGCACGGTAGCTCGTCGGGCTCATAACCCGAAGGTCGCAGGTTCAAATCCTGTCCCCGCAACCAAATGGTCCCGTGGTGTAGTGGTTAACATGCCTGCCTGTCACGCAGGAGATCGCCGGTTCGACCCCGGTCGGGACCGCCATTTCATATAAAGAAAAGAACGAAACAAGTTGTTTCGTATTTTTTTATTTGTTTTAACAAAAAACTAATAAAGACAGTCAAACTATCCTTAGGACAACTCCTAAGGACTTTTTTATATATTCAAAACCTGTATAATAAAGAGCAGAGAACATTGTGAGTAAAGTAGGTGAAGTCTGTGAGTAAATATGAAGTAACAACAAAATCTTCTGAGGAAACACAAAGGTTATCAGAAAAACTAGGTAAGCTCGTAGAGGCACAAGACGTAATTATTTTAGAAGGAGATCTTGGAGCTGGTAAGACGACTTTTACAAAGGGACTAGCAAAAGGTCTTGGAGTGAAAAGAGTTGTAAATAGTCCTACCTTTAATATCATCAAAGAATATAAAGGAAGATTACCGCTATATCATATGGACGTGTATCGCTTAGCAGAAAGTGAAGAGGACTTAGGCTTTGATGAATATTTCTACGGTGAAGGAATTACGGTAGTAGAATGGGCTCATTTAATAGAAGCATATTTACCGAATGAAAAGTTACAAATTAGTTTATTCCATGCTGGAGATGACACAAGAAAAATTATACTCGAGCCAATTGGAGATCGCTATATTAGATTATGTGAGGAGCTATTACAAGATGAAAGTACTAGCAATTGATACTTCAAATTACGTAATGGGTGTATCCCTTATTGAGGAAGGAAACGTAATTGGGGAAATCATTACAAATTTAACAAAAAACCATTCTGTACGTCTTATGCCAGCTGTAGAGAAACTGTTAAAAGAGTGTGGCGTAAAACCGAAGGAATTAACTAAAATCGTTGTAGCTGCTGGACCTGGATCCTATACAGGTGTTCGCATAGGCGTGACAGCGGCGAAAACATTAGCTTGGTCACTTCAAATACCAATTGTAGGTGTATCAAGTTTAGAGGTAGTAGCTGCAAACGGTGCTAACTTTAACGGGTTAATTTGTCCTTTATTTGATGGAAGACGTGGGCAAATTTATACTGGGTTATATACATATGAAGGAGAGCAGTTAACTTCAATAGAAGAAGACCGAATTATTCTTATTGTGGACTGGTTGCAAATGTTAAAAGATAAAGGACAGCCTGTTTTATTTATCGGTAACGATGTTAAATTGCATAAAGAAACAATTATAGAACATTTAGGTGATCAAGCTGTATTCGCTCCATTTACTAAAAATAACCCAAGACCAAGTGAGCTAGCATTCTTAGGATTACAAAAAGAAGAACAAGATGTGCATACGTTTGTTCCAAGCTATCTTCGTTTAGCTGAAGCTGAAACAAAGTGGTTAGAAAGTCAAAACAAGTAGGAGCTTGCAGAAGATGGATATGATATTTAGAAAGATGGAGCTTGATGATATTGCTCAAATTGTAGCTATTGAAGAAGCGTCTTTTTCAACTCCTTGGACTGCAGATGCCTTTCACCGTGAATTAACGATGAATGAACATGCACATTATATTGTGTTAGAAAAAGATGGTCGTGTAGTCGGGTATTGTGGATTGTGGATAATTATTGATGAATCACATATAACAAATATAGCTATTTTGCCAGAATACCGAGGTCAAAAGTTAGGAGATGCCCTATTGAAAGCAGTTATTTCTGAAGCGAAAGAACTAGGGGTAAAAACAATGACACTTGAAGTACGTGTATCAAATGAAGTAGCAAAGCAGTTATACAGAAAATACGGATTTCAAAATGGTGGGATTCGTAAACGATACTATGCAGACAATCAGGAAGATGGTCTCGTAATGTGGGTGAATATATAATGGAAAAAAATACGATTATACTTGGTATTGAAACAAGTTGTGATGAAACAGCAGTAGCAGTTGTTAAAAATGGAACGGAAATTATTGCGAATGTCGTTGCATCACAAATTGAAAGTCATAAACGTTTTGGCGGCGTTGTACCAGAGATTGCATCCCGTCATCATGTAGAAGAAATTACAGTTGTGTTAGAAGAAGCTTTAAAGGAAGCAAACATCACATTTGATGATATTGATGCAATTGCTGTAACAGAAGGTCCTGGTTTAGTAGGAGCACTTCTAATTGGAGTAAATGCAGCGAAGGCAGTAGCGTTTGCACATGATATTCCGTTAGTCGGTGTTCATCATATTGCTGGTCATATTTATGCGAACCGTTTAGTAAAAGAAGTTCAATTCCCGTTATTATCACTTGTTGTATCCGGTGGGCATACAGAACTTGTTTATATGAAAGAACATGGTTCATTCGAAGTAATTGGTGAAACACGAGACGATGCAGCTGGAGAAGCATATGATAAAGTAGCTCGTACGTTATCTATGCCATATCCAGGTGGTCCTCATATTGATCGCCTTGCACATGAAGGAAAACCGACAATTGATTTGCCTCGTGCATGGCTAGAACCGGATTCATATGATTTTAGCTTTAGTGGATTGAAATCAGCAGTTATCAACACTGTGCATAACGCAAAACAACGCGGTATAGAAATTGCGCCAGAAGATTTAGCGGCAAGTTTCCAAGAAAGTGTAATAGATGTACTTGTAACGAAAGCAGCTCGTGCAGCAGAAGCTTATAATGTAAAGCAATTACTTCTTGCTGGCGGAGTAGCTGCTAATAAAGGACTTCGTGCGCGATTAGAAGAGGAATTTGCACAAAAAGAAAACATTGAATTAATTATTCCGCCGCTATCTTTATGCACAGATAATGCAGCGATGATTGCAGCGGCAGGGACAATTGCTTATGAACAAGGTAAGCGTGCAACATTAGCCTTAAATGCAAATCCAGGATTAGATATTGAAGCATAGTTATGCACATAATTAACCACAGGTTGTGGATAAAACCCATATTGTCTGTTGATAATGTGGGTTTTATTGTGTATATAAAATGTTGATAACTTTTTTGTTGATTGTGGATAATGTGGAAAAGTTATTTTAAGGTTTATTTTATAAAGGTGGATATGTGTATAAACTTGTGGATAAATAGGATGATGTCAGACCTTTAAATTTGTTCTTTTTCGGGAAATAAAAAGTAAGAAGATATCCCCGAAAAACATTTTGAAACATCCCCCTATTATAGAAGATGCTAATATTGTCAATCTTTGTCGTTAAATCGATATTTCGTGTCGAATTGTTAATATATATAGGGTTACAATAGATATATTTGAAAAATCGTTGGTATATTCTAAGTTGCGATTGATATACTCAAAAAATTGTTTCTGTATTAAAAGAAAAAAAGATGTCACATAGTCAAAAATCCTGACTTATGAGACATCTTCTTTATTTAAATATGCTTATACATGCAGCTCTTCCCATTCTGCCATACAAGTTTCAAGTTGTTCTTGTAGCGTTTGCTTTTTAGTTGTAATTTCACTAGCTTTTTCATAATCTGCATATATTTCTGGTAAGCAAAGTTGATCTTCTAACGTAGCAATTTCTTCTTCTAATTCTAATATACTTTGTTCTAGCTCTTCAATTTTTCTAGTGCGTTGACGCTCTAGTTTTTTACGCTCTTTTTCTTCTAAATAATTTAATTTCTCTTGTGCAACCACTTTTTGAACAGGAATGTCACTTTCTTGCTGTTCAAGTTCTGCACGTTCAATCATTTCATTTTTCTTTTCAACGTAGTAATCGTAATCCCCTAAATATTCCTGTGCACCTTCTGTTGATAACTCAACCACAGTCGTTGTTACACGGTTAATAAAGTAGCGGTCATGTGAGACGAATAGAAGAGTCCCTGGGTAATCAATTAAAGCATTCTCCAAAATCTCTTTACTATTTAAATCAAGGTGGTTCGTAGGCTCATCTAGAATTAACAAATTTGACTTTTGCATCATAAGTTTTGCAAGAGCTAATCGAGCTTTTTGTCCACCACTAAGAGAAGATACTGGTTTCAGTACATCATCTCCTGTGAATAAAAAACTCCCGAGTATAGTACGGATTTCTTTTTCAGGTTGCAGTGGATATTCATCCCATAATTCATTTAAAACCCGTTTAGAAGATGTTAAGTTTGCTTGTTCTTGATCATAATAACCAACAGATACATTTGATCCGAAAGAAACATCACCATTTAATAGTGGTAACTTATTCACAATAGACTTTAACAATGTGGATTTCCCAATTCCGTTTGGACCAACTAAAGCAACACTATCTCCGCGAGTTAAGCGCATAGTTACATGTTCAATTATAGGGTTCTCATCATAGCCGATGGTTGCATCATTTACTTGTAAAACATCATTTCCACTTTGCTTTTCAATATCGAAGTGGAATGATGCTGACTTAGAATCCCCTAATGGTCTCGTTAATAATTCCATTTTGTCTAGTTGTTTACGACGACTTTGAGCACGTTTCGTTGTAGAAGCGCGAGCTATATTCTTTTGAACGAAGTCCTCAAGTTTTGCGATTTCATCTTGTTGTTTTTCGTAACGTTTCATTTCTTGCTCATATAATGCTGATTTTAAGTCTAAATATTTACTGTAGTTACCAACAAATCGTCTGCTTTCTTTATTCGAAATTTCATATACTTGTGTAACGAGTTTGTCTAAGAAATAACGGTCATGTGAAACGATTAATATTGCGCCAGGATAACCTTGTAAATATTGCTCAAGCCACGTTAATGTTTCGATGTCTAAATGGTTTGTAGGCTCGTCCAAAATAAGTAAGTCTGGTTTTGTTAATAATAATTTCCCGAGAGCTAATCTTGTTTTTTGCCCGCCGCTTAAAGTAGAGATCGTCGTCTGGTGCGTTTCAACTGGGAAGCCAAGGCCGCTTAAAATGGAGCGAATATCCGCTTCATATTGATATCCACCTTGATCTTTATAATTGAGTTGCAATTGGTCATAATCAGCTAACAATCTTTCATATGTAGCTTCGTTTGAAAAGTTTTCTTCTTTTCCCATTTCTTGCTCAAGCCTTCGAAGTTTTGTCTCCATTTGCTGTAAGTGGGTAAAGACGGTTAGCATTTCATCCCAAATTGTTAAAGACGTTTCTAGTCCAGTATTTTGAGCTAAATATCCGATTGAGACATCTTTCGGTTTTATAATTTCGCCACCATCATGAGATAATTCACCAGCGATAATTTTTAATAATGTAGATTTGCCTGCTCCATTCCTTCCAACTAATGCGATACGATCTTTTGTTTGTACTTCCAATTTTATGTTTGCAAGAATCGTTTCTGCACCGTATAATTTCGAAAGCGCGTTTACTTGTAATAAAATCAATATTTTCACCTCAAATAATTTCTTAACTTTGCCATGTTTATATTTCTCAATCATACTAAAAATAGTGTATAGTTTAAAATAAAGAGAGAATACTTCTTCTCTTTATTATACAAGGAATTTAATGAGTGCTAAACTTCTGTATTTGATTAAAGTATATGAATAAAGATAGGAAGAGAGGAGAGGTCATATGGATCAGCAAAAGATTCCACAAGCCACTGCTAAAAGATTGCCTCTATACTATCGATTTATCCAAAACTTATCTCTTTCTGGTAAGCAGCGTGTTTCATCGGCCGAATTGAGTGAGGCAGTAAAAGTAGATTCCGCAACAATACGAAGAGATTTTTCGTATTTTGGAGCGTTAGGGAAAAAGGGATATGGATATAACGTAAATTATTTATTATCATTTTTCCGCGAAACACTTGATCAAGATGATATAACACGTGTAGCACTTATTGGAGTAGGTAATTTAGGGACCGCTTTCTTACATTATAATTTCACGAAAAACAATAATACAAAAATTGAAATGGCATTTGATGTTAGTGAAGAGAAAGTTGGAACAGAAATCGGGGGCATTCCTGTATATCATTTAGATGAATTAGAAGAGAGATTATCAAATGATATACAAGTGGCAATATTAACAGTACCGGCTACAGTAGCACAAGCTGTAGCAGATAGATTAGCTGAAACGAGCGTGCACGGTATTTTGAATTTCACACCAGCGCGATTAAACGTATCAGAGAATATTAGAATTCATCATATTGACTTAGCTGTAGAGTTACAAACATTAGTTTACTTTTTGAAAAACTATCCACAATAAAACGCAGAGGAAGCGACCTCTGCGTTTTATTATTGTTTCTTCTTTGTGAATTTGATTAATATAAGGCGAAGCGCCAAATTAAAATCAATTGTTGCCATAACTGCAAATAGTATTGTCCACATATTCCAGATTGTATCTGTCACGTTCGTAATGGCGAAGCGTGTAAAGATACATCCAAGAAGGAAGTATAGTGCAGCCATGAACAATGGTGAGTTTCTCATACAAAAAATCCTCCGATAAAGCCTTGCATTTTTTCAGCTTCTTTAATCATTTCTTGAATTTGTTCATTGCTCATAAAAATTTGCCCAATAGCGACTAATGTATTCATCGCAACATGAGCTGCAATCGGAACGATAATACGTTTCGTCTTCACATATAAGAAGGCGAATACGAGCCCCATAGCAGTGTATACCAATAAATGAGTAAAATCAAAATGAATTGCTGCGAATACAAGCGAACTAATGATAGCTGCGATAAAGAAGTTAAACTTCTTATAAAGTGCACCAAATAAAATTTTTCTAAATACGATTTCTTCTAAGATAGGTCCAATTATAGATACAACAATAAGGAACCAAGGGGTCGTTCTTGCAATCTCCATCAGTTTCATTGTATTTTCTGAACCTTGTTTAATTCCTAGCAGCTGCATCTCGATCATACCGGCAACTATTTGTGAAAAGAAAGCTAAGAAGAACCCGATGAAAATCCATCCAATAGTAGCTGGAGCAGAAGAGCGCTTTGGATCTAAATGCCTGTCACGAATATCTGTTCTAAGTAACCAAAGTACGATACATAATGCAACAAAGAAGCTAATAATTGCCCAGTGTCCCGTTATGATTTGTCCTTTTTCCTCAATGGTAAATCCTCTATTATCATAGAGTCCTGTTTTTAGGAGAAGTGGCAATCCAACAACGCCAGATAACTGCATTAAAATGTATGTAACGATAATCCACCAGTATTGTTTCTTCAAATGGTTTAACCATCCTTTCTAACTATAGTGTATGAGATAAGTTAGGATAACATGTAAATATGCTACCTACGATATAAACCTCACTTGAATTATGTTTTTTTCGTAAATCCTTATTTGAAATTATAATAGAAGACAGGAGAAAGTTGTGTGTGTAGCGAAAACAACTTAGGGTGTCCTTTCATATTGTAACATACGAGCAGTGGAAACAACGATTCATATAGTAAAGGCAGTATTCTATATAGAAAGTTTATATAGTGATTTGCGAAAAAATTATGATTTTTTTACTTGCAAAAGAAATTGAGATTATTTATTATTATAAGTGTGTTAGCACTCGGATGACTTGAGTGCTAATAAAAGAAATTTACATAACAAAATGAGGAGGTTATTGTTCATGCTAAAGCCATTAGGTGATCGCGTTGTAATTGAGCTTGTTCAAGCAGAAGAAAAAACAGCAAGTGGTATTGTATTACCAGATACTGCAAAAGAAAAACCACAAGAGGGTAAAGTAGTTGCAGTAGGTACTGGTCGAGTGCTTGAGAATGGTGAGCGTGTTGCTTTAGAGGTAGCAGCAGGTGATCTTATCATCTTCTCAAAATATGCAGGTACTGAAGTGAAATATGAAGGTACAGACTACTTGATTTTACGTGAAAGTGACATTTTAGCAGTTATCGGTTAATTATATAAATCTTAAAAAATCCAAGGGGGTCAATTATTATGGCAAAAGATATTAAATTTAGTGAAGAAGCACGTCGTTCGATGCTTCGCGGTGTCGACACTCTTGCAAACGCAGTAAAAGTTACGCTTGGACCAAAAGGTCGTAACGTTGTACTTGAGAAAAAATTTGGTTCACCACTTATTACAAATGATGGTGTAACAATCGCAAAAGAAATTGAATTAGAAGATGCATTCGAAAACATGGGTGCGAAATTAGTAGCAGAAGTTGCTAGCAAAACAAATGACGTAGCTGGTGACGGAACAACAACTGCAACTGTATTAGCGCAAGCTATGATTCGTGAAGGTCTTAAAAACGTAACAGCTGGTGCGAACCCAATGGGTCTTCGTAAAGGTATCGAAAAAGCTGTTACTGCTGCAATTGAAGAATTAAAAACGATTTCTAAACCAATCGAAGGTAAATCTTCTATCGCACAAGTAGCTGCTATTTCTGCTGCTGACGAAGAAGTAGGTCAATTAATCGCTGAAGCAATGGAGCGCGTTGGTAACGACGGCGTTATTACTTTAGAAGAATCTAAAGGCTTCACAACAGAATTAGACGTAGTAGAAGGTATGCAATTTGATCGTGGATATGCATCTCCTTACATGATTACTGATTCTGACAAAATGGAAGCAGTTCTTGATAACCCATACATCTTAATCACTGATAAAAAGATTTCTAACATTCAAGAAATCTTACCAGTATTAGAGCAAGTGGTACAACAAGGTAAACCACTTCTTATCATTGCTGAAGATGTAGAAGGCGAAGCGTTAGCTACATTAGTAGTGAACAAACTTCGTGGTACATTCAATGTAGTAGCTGTTAAAGCTCCTGGATTTGGTGACCGTCGTAAAGCAATGCTAGAAGATATCGCGATCTTAACTGGTGGCGAAGTAATCACTGAAGAATTAGGCCGTGACTTAAAATCTGCTACAGTTGAATCTTTAGGACGCGCTGGTAAAGTTGTTGTAACGAAAGAAAACACAACTGTAGTTGAAGGTGTAGGAAGCACAGAACAAATCGAAGCTCGCATCGGTCAAATCCGTGCGCAATTAGAAGAAACAACTTCTGAATTCGATCGTGAAAAATTACAAGAGCGTCTTGCAAAACTTGCAGGTGGCGTAGCGGTAATTAAAGTAGGTGCAGCAACTGAAACTGAGTTGAAAGAACGCAAACTTCGCATTGAAGATGCACTTAACTCAACTCGTGCAGCAGTAGAAGAAGGTATCGTTGCAGGTGGTGGTACTTCACTTATGAACGTATACACAAAAGTAGCTTCTATCGTAGCTGAAGGCGACGAAGCAACAGGTATCAACATCGTACTTCGCGCACTAGAAGAGCCAGTTCGTCAAATCGCAATCAACGCTGGTCTAGAAGGATCTGTAGTTGTAGAGCGTCTAAAAGGCGAAAAAGTAGGCGTTGGTTTCAACGCAGCTACTGGCGAATGGGTTAACATGCTTGAGTCTGGTATCGTAGATCCAGCTAAAGTAACTCGTTCTGCACTTCAAAACGCAGCATCTGTTGCAGCTATGTTCTTAACAACTGAAGCTGTAGTAGCTGACAAACCAGAACCAAATGCACCAGCAATGCCTGACATGGGCGGCATGGGCATGGGCGGTATGGGCGGAATGATGTAATTCCGTTTGCTCTAAAAAACATCCATTTCTATATAGAAATGGATGTTTTTTTATGTTTTTTAGAAAAGGAAATGAATTTCTGTAGAATTTTGTCGCTTTCTCTCTTGACCATATTGATATTTCATTGTTAGAATCTAGGAAGATAATATAAAACGATCCTTCATATATCCTCAATGATATGGTTTGAGAGTCTCTACCGGGTTACCGCAAACAACCTGACTATGAAGGCAGTGTGTCTTATATTTATAAAGAGCGGAGACTATCTTTCTTTATAAAGCCAGACCCCTGCCTTTTCTTTGTTATGAGACTAGAGGCGGAGGACTGGCTTTTTTTATTATATTGGTAATGCTTTTCGCCAAATTGGTGAAAATATTTATATACGAGAACTAACGTTGGGGTGATTATTTTGAAGAAACAACACGATACAATTATCGTTTTAGATTTTGGAAGTCAATACAATCAGTTAATAGCACGTCGAATTCGTGAGTTCGGTGTATACAGTGAACTTCATCCACATACAATTACTGCAGAAGAAATTAAAGCAATGAATCCAAAAGGGATTATTTTCTCTGGTGGACCAAATAGCGTATACGGTGAAGGTGCATTACATTGTGATGAAAAAATCTTTGAACTAGGTTTACCAATCTTCGGTATTTGTTACGGTATGCAGCTTATGACGCAACACTTCGGTGGTAAAGTAGAGCGTGCAAATCACCGTGAGTACGGAAAAGCTGTTCTTAAAGTAGAGAACGAATCAAAATTATATGCGAACCTTCCAGAAGAGCAAGTTGTATGGATGAGCCATGGTGACTTAGTAACTGGTTTACCTGAAGGATTCGTAGTAGACGCAACAAGTGAGTCTTGCCCAATTGCTGGTATGAGCAATGAAGCGAAAAACTTATACGGTGTACAATTCCACCCAGAAGTACGTCACTCTGAGCACGGTAACGATTTAATTAAAAACTTCGTATTCGGCGTATGTGGTTGTTCTGAAGGATGGAACATGGAGAACTTTATCGAAGTAGAATTAGAAAAAATTCGTGAAACTGTTGGAGACAAAAAAGTACTATGCGCACTTAGTGGCGGTGTAGACTCTTCTGTTGTAGCAGTATTAATTCATAAAGCAATCGGCGATCAATTAACTTGTATTTTCGTTGACCACGGCTTACTGCGTAAAGGCGAAGCAGAAGGCGTTATGAAAACATTTAGCGAAGGCTTCCACATGAACGTTATTAAAGTGGATGCAAAAGAACGCTTCATGAACAAGTTAAAAGGTGTAGAAGATCCAGAACAAAAACGTAAAATCATCGGTAACGAATTCATTTACGTATTTGATGATGAAGCGTCTAAATTACAAGGTATGGACTTCCTAGCGCAAGGTACACTGTACACAGACATCGTTGAAAGTGGTACAGCAACTGCACAAACAATTAAATCTCACCACAACGTTGGTGGACTTCCAGAAGACATGCAGTTCAAATTAATTGAGCCTTTAAACACGTTATTTAAAGACGAAGTACGTGTATTAGGATCTGAACTAGGAATTCCTGATGAAATCGTATGGCGTCAACCATTCCCAGGGCCGGGTCTTGGTATTCGTGTATTAGGTGAAATTACAGAAGAGAAATTAGAAATCGTTCGTGAATCTGATGCGATTTTACGTGAAGAAATTATTAAAGCGGGCTTAGACCGTGAAATCTGGCAATACTTCACTGCACTTCCTGGTATGCGTAGCGTAGGTGTTATGGGTGACGAGCGTACTTACGATTACACAGTAGGTATCCGTGCAGTAACATCTATCGACGGTATGACAGCTGACTGGGCACGTATCCCTTGGGACGTATTAGAGAAAATCTCTGTACGTATCGTAAACGAAGTAAAACACGTTAACCGTATCGTGTATGATGTAACGAGTAAGCCACCAGCAACTATTGAGTGGGAATAGTATTTATAAAAAGGTCCATCTATTGCTTATGCATAGATGGATCTTTTTTGTTTTGGTGTTAATACGAACGAAACTATAGAAGTTTATGAAAATGTTCGTTTTTAAATTGACAAAACTACTTCGTCGAGTTAATATGATTATGTAATTCAAACGAAAAGTGAATATTATAGCCGTCGTATAATATCGGGGATATGGCCCGAAAGTTTCTACCTAGCTACCGTAAATGGCTTGACTACGAGGCGTTTGTATAAAGATGAGGGGAAACTTGTCTTTGTTTATAGAACGCTTCCATGTATATATGCAATGGGAGCCTTTTTTATTTCTCGGGATAAAAGAGGGCTAGGGTGAAATACGGCGAGTAATCATATAACGGGGGAAACATAGGATGAAACGCTATTTTCAGTTTGATGAGCTCGGTACGAATTATAAGACTGAGTTCATAGCAGGGTTAACGACATTTCTATCTATGGCTTACGTACTATTTGTCAATCCTGCTACGCTGTCGCTTGGAAATGTTAAAGGGTTACCAGCAGGTACAGGGATGGATCCAGGTGCAGTATTCGTTGCTACGGCATTAGCGGCAGCGATCGGTTCGTTAATTATGGGTATTTTCGCGAAGTATCCAATTGCTTTAGCGCCAGGTATGGGAATTAACGCGTTCTTTGCTTATACAGCAGTGTTAACGATGGGTATTCCGTGGCAAACGGCCATTGCCGGAACATTAATGTCAGGTATTATCTTTATTATTCTTACTGCTTCAGGTATTCGTGAAAAAATCATTAATGCAATTCCATCGGAGTTAAAGTTTGCAGTAGCAGCAGGTATTGGATTATTCATTGCTTTCCTTGGATTCCAAAATGCCGGAATTATCGTGAAAAACGATGCGGTTCTTGTTGGGTTGGGGGACTTAACAAAGGGCACAACGTTACTAGCAATCTTCGGGGTTGTTACTACGATCATCTTCATGATTAAGAAAGTTAATGGTGCAGTATTCTACGGTATGATTCTTACAGCGATCTTAGGAGTTGCAACAGGATTAATTGATACTCCGAAAGCTGTGGTGGGAGCAATACCGAGTCTAGAACCAACGTTCGGCGTGGCGTTAACGCACTTCGGAGATATTTTCACAGTTCAAATGGGGATTGTTATTATAACGTTCTTCTTTATCGATTTCTTTGATACAGCAGGTACGCTTGTAGCGGTTGCAAATCAAGCAGGATTAATGAAGAACAATAAATTACCACGTGCAGGAAAAGCGTTATTTGCAGATGCGATTGCAACTGTAATTGGTGCGATTTTAGGTACATCAACAACAACGTCTTACATTGAATCGTCTGCAGGGGTAGCAGCAGGAGGACGTTCTGGATTTACAGCAGTTGTAACAGCAGGATTCTTCTTACTGGCACTATTCTTCTCGCCATTACTAAGTGTTGTAACGCCAGCTGTAACAGCACCGGCTTTAATTATTGTAGGAATCTTGATGGTTTCTTCCTTAGGGGAAATTGATTGGAAGAAATTCGAGATTGCAGTACCAGCATTCTTTACAATTATCTCTATGCCACTTACGTATAGTATCGCAACTGGGATTGCGATTGGATTTATCTTCTATCCAATTACAATGGTTGTGAGTGGTCGTCGTAAAGAGGTTCATCCAATTATGTATGTTATGGGAGTTTTATTCGTACTATATTTCATCTATGTTCGTAAATAAAAGGGGTTTTTTAAAGGTCTAGACTTAAGGGGAGTCTAGACCTTTTTTGCGTCTTCAGAAAATCTTAAGGATTTCCGAGCGTTTTTCTTCAGAAGTTTTCCTATAATAGAAGTTAGGGATTAAAAAAGTGATGGGGGAGATATTGTGGCACACGAAACAATACTTGTCGTAGATGATGAAAAAGAAATTCGGAATTTAATTACAATCTATTTAAAGAATGAAGGATATAAAGTATTACAAGCAGGAGACGGAGAAGAAGGATTACGTCTATTGGAAGAAAATGAAGTACATCTAGTCGTATTAGATATTATGATGCCGAAAGTGGATGGTATTCATATGTGTATGAAGGTAAGGGAAGCGAAAGAAATGCCTATTATTATGCTTTCTGCGAAAACGCAAGATATGGATAAGATTTTAGGGTTAACAACGGGTGCAGATGATTATGTAACGAAACCATTTAATCCATTAGAGTTAATTGCACGAATTAAATCTCAGTTACGCCGTTATATGAAAATGAATGGTTTCGCTGTCCAAAATGAGGACGAGTTAGAAATTGGGGAGATGAAAATCAACATCTCGACCCATAAAGTTGTTGTAGAGGGAGAAGAAGTGAAACTAACTCCGAGGGAATTTTCAATTTTAGAATTGCTAGCTAGAAATCCAGGTATGGTGTTTAGTGCGGAGCAAATTTATGAAAAGGTGTGGAACGAACGATCTTTCCAGTCTGATAATACTGTAATGGTGCACATTCGGAAAGTGCGTGAAAAGATTGAGGAGAATCCAAGGAAACCTAGATATATAAAAACAGTATGGGGAGTGGGGTATAAGATTGAAAAAGATATTTAATCCGTTTACTTATATAAGGAAAATAAGAGAATTAATTGAGAAATTAGTAAAGAGCGTACGAAAGAGTATAAGGATTCAATTAATTACTACTTTTGCTGCTTGTGCGTTATTAGGAGTTTTGTCAGCGAAGGGAGCTGCGCCATTTTTTGAGAATGCGAATCGTCAAGCAACTATCGATTATCGGGCTGGTATGGAACAAATTAATCACCAAGCTCAAGGAGCGGCAAATAGTTCGGTTCATGAAAATAAATTAGAAGCTATATCAAATATGATTGAAATGGAGAACCAAAATTTAGAGCAAGGGTCTAGAGCTTTAAAGATATTGGTTACTGATGAAAGTGGTAAAGTTTTATATAAAACAAAGCAAGCGCAAGAAGAGCAAATCGATTTGCATAATACGATTCGTAATGCAGCATCATTTGCGATTAATTATACAGATGGTAGAAATGTATTTGAAAGTACAAGAAAAGAGTTTATATCTTTTTCACCTATTACTATTGAAGGAAAGAATTTGTACATGTTTGTTAGCGGAATTCCAGAGGGAGAGGTAATGTATGACACGAAAGAAGGACCATTCCCATTTTTAATTGGTGTTCTTGTATTCATTTTCTCTTTCTTCTATATAACAAAGAGAAAGATGAAGCAGATTGAAGCAATGGCACAAGGTGTAAAGGAAATAGAAAGAGGCAACTTAGCGTACCGCATTGAGAAAAAAGGTGAAGATGAGATTGCAGCTTTAACTGAGAATATTAATAATATGGCAGAAGAGCTTATGAATAATATAGAAAAGGAACGTAAATTAGAGAAACAGAAGAGTGAGCTTATTACGAATGTATCTCACGATTTACGTACACCACTTACTTCTATTATGGGTTACTTACGATTACTTAGAGATTCTAAATATGAAAATAAAGAACAACATGATGAGTATACGAGAATTGCTTTTGCAAAGTCGGAGCAGTTAAAAAATTTAATAGAAGATTTATTTGAGTATACGAAGTTAACAAATGAACAAGTTGTATTAGAAAAACAGGAAGTTTGTATGAATGAGCTACTCGAGCAATTAATAGAAGAGTTAGTACCGCAGGCGGAAGAACATGGACTTACGTTTGTTAAGAAGTTTCCTGAGGAACGTGCTTATGCATCAATTGATTCGGAAAAGATGGTTCGTGTATTTGATAATTTACTAATGAATGCGATTAAGTATAGTAAAGATGATGCAGATATAAAAGTTTCTCTTCAAAGGCAGCGTAGGGATATACAAATTGTAATTGCGAATCATAGTGAAGAGTTTACGAGAGAAGAGTTAGCGAATTTGTTTGAACGTTTCTATAAGAAGGATCAATCTCGAAGTAGAGTAACGGAAGGGTCGGGACTCGGTTTAGCGATTGCGAAAAGTATTGTTGAGTTACAAGGTGGTAGTATTCGAGCGGAATATAGGGATGGTATTATTCAATTTATCGTTTCGTTACCAATTATAGAAAAATAATAAATGAATAGAATGATATGTGATAAAAAGGCTTATTTTAAAAGAAATAAGCCTTTTTATATTTTTTATAAAAACATATTGACGATTAGAGCTTAGAGGTGTAATATAGAACAAGTCGCCGATGACAATAACGTCGAAAGCGACAAACGAAATAAAAAACTTAGTTGACATTGAAAGATGAAAATGTTAACATAAGGAAGTCGCAAATGAGCGGCTAAGTAGTTCTTTGAAAACTGAACGAAACAAACAACGTGAAACGTCAATTTTTATTTTAGATGCTAGACAAACTAACTTTATTGGAGAGTTTGATCCTGGCTCAGGATGAACGCTGGCGGCGTGCCTAATACATGCAAGTCGAGCGAA
>NZ_QXCO01000006.1:0-237589 GCF_003458115.1 Bacillus sp. ISO11
TTCTCTTTCTGTAAATAGTTTTTTTGTCATTTTCAACATTCTCCGATCCCAATTTTCCTTTTATTATACAAGAAATACCCTATAGAATAGACTTTTTTCAAGTGTCTATTCTATAGGGTACATTTTAGAATATCCTACAAGTTCTTTTTATTATATTATTAAAACGGGAACAACAAACTATTTTAACATTCAGTACAGGGAGACCATTTTGATTATGGCTTGATTTTATTATAAATCAAATATAAGCTTTTGAAAGGTCTAGATTTTGAAAATTATGTGAATTAAAAAGCTACGATGTTTATATTAGATTTCATTTACGACCAACTTCTGCTTACTTAAATACACTGCACGATCTGATTTTTTAGCAACCTCCTGTGAGTGCGTCACAACAATAATGCATTTATTCTCTTTATGTGCAAGTTCTTGAAATAGTTCTATTATATCCATTGCAGTTTCCTCGTCGAGGTTTCCTGTCGGCTCATCTGCAATCAGTAAATCAACATTACAAGATAGTGCTCGAGCAATTGCTACACGCTGTTGTTGTCCGCCGCTTAGTTGGAGGACGTTTCGTTTCGCTTCAACTTCTGTGAGTCCTACCCTTTCTAACAATTCTAATGCTCTTGCTGTTTTATTTTGCACTTTAACACCCGTAATTTCCATTGCTGTTAAGACATTTTGAAGAGCTGTCATATAGGTTATCAAATTATAAGATTGGAAAATTACAGATACATTTTGATTACGGTATCGATCCAAACCAATTTTTCTAATATCTTTACCATTATACAGTACATAACCATTTTTAGGGACATCCAGTCCACAACCTAAGCTCAGAGTTGTGGTTTTACCAGATCCAGATGGTCCTAAAATCGTGTAGAAATGTCCTTTTTGAAAAGAAAAGTTAACATTATCTAGTATCGCTACATTTTTCCCATTACTTTCATAATAATAATCCAAATTTTTAAACTGTAAAATCGTCTCCATATTAAGCCTCCTCATTCATCTTTTAAAAGAATTTGTTTTGGGTTTAAACGTAGAATAGATAATGCTGGAAGAAGCGTTGCTATTATAGCAATAGCTAGTCCAATTCCACCCATTTTCCCTACATCTTCTCCTGTTACACTTACATCAATTTTATCAATTGGATCTTCTTTTTGATTTTGTAGAGTACCACCAGATCCAGCCATCATTACAGTACCATGTTGCGAAGTATCTGTTTCTTCGCTTGCAGTAGCAATTTCATTCGAAAGTAAATTATCTCCGATATATTGAGAAACTTTAGCTCCTGTTGTTATGGATAATCCAAATGCTAAAATAGCGACACACACTACTTCTACTACGAATTGCGCTATCAGTTTCCACTTTTTCTCTCCAATAGACAATAGAATTCCCATTTCTTTACGACGTCCTTTAATTGATAGCATAATGATTAATCCTAAAATAATTGCACCTGCAATCGATACAATATAAATAATCATTTGAGAAGTCGAAGAGATATTTTCGATAGGACCAATCATTTGCTTGTACAATGAATCATGCGCATCTAATTTATAATAATTAAAATCAATGTTAGATTTTTTTGCTTCTTTTTTAAATGCATCAATATATTGTGGATCATTCAAGAAATACACGACTTGACCACTACTTATACCTTGGTCTACTTCTAATTTTTTCATAGTTGAATGCGGCATATATAGTTTATTAGCTGGATCCATAATAGGAGGAGCCTGTTGACCCATTGCTTGCTCATTTGTTTCGTAAATGCCGATAATTTCAACCTCAAGAGTTTCCTTCTTATCCCCTGATTGTACTTTAACTTTGTCTCCTACTTTCAAATTGTTTAATTCCGCTAATCGTTTTTCCATTAAAGCTACATTCTGATCTTTCATTTGCTCTGTTATTGGTTTTCCATCAATGATTTTACTTTTTCCGTTTTTAAAGCTTTCTTGTAATGCAGTCTTGCGAATTCCCTCAATCATAAAAGAAGCATTCATATCTATTTCTGTACCAGAGCTTGAACCGCCTCGCACAGCCGTCATTCCCACTTTACCTTTTCCTTCTTCTTCTCCTTCTGAAGCTCCTACTAGTTTAAGCCCATCAGAAATACCGAAAGTGTTAGCTATGTAATTATAATCTTTTACATACTTGGACTTCGCTAATTGATCTGTTTCTTTTGCATCGAGCTGCGGCGGATTTGGCATTTCTCCAGTTTCCTTAGCTTTTTGACCTATTTTGTCGAAATCAAGACCTAAAGTAACATCTGCACCAAGTTTTTTTCTTGCAGCATCCGCTGCTTTTTTTGATGCATT
Organism: Bacillus sp. ISO11; assembly: GCF_003458115.1. Lineage (NCBI taxonomy): Bacteria > Bacillati > Bacillota > Bacilli > Caryophanales > Bacillaceae > Bacillus > Bacillus sp. ISO11. The sequence continues at coordinate 2,307 of NZ_QXCO01000006.1, forward strand.
TTGGATTGTGAAACCTGAAAGAACCAAATTTGTAACAATCAGAAAAACTGCCATCAAAATTAATGATGTTCCTATCCTTTTTTTCATACTGAGAATTGCTCGTTTCATAAAATTCATTTTTTCTTACCTCCTTGATAACTTGTATTCTATATAGGTTATCTAGAGTTTATATGGAGCTAATCGGTAGTTTAACTAGAGATATAAGGAGTTTATGTGTAGTTATTCATTTACCTGTTCAAGAAAAACTAGAACACAAATTCAAAAATGCAGTCGTTTTTGAATATTGGTAAGGATTTAGTCAATTTAAGAGACTTATAGAAAAGAGAGGTTAAGCTTAATTTAATGTATATAATATAAAAAATATATTTATTGTATAATTTCTATACAATAAATATAGAGAAGCTATTTGTGAATATCTAGATGGGAATTGTTAAGTTCCTCATAGAAATTACATCTTTTAATAAGAAAAGAAACAAGTTAATATTCTTTTATAAGGATAAGAATATTAACTTACTTCTTAAATTTTAATATAAATTATTTATAGTTTTATTTTATTGCAAGATTTATAATATAATATACAAATTTATCACCTATTTTTATAATTCAAGCACCTACTATTAGGAAAAGAGAATATTTCCTAATTAATTTAAAACATAAATTTTGTCTATGTTTTAAACAATATGTATTTTGGAGGAGGTTAATTTGATTTTTTCAAAACTCATTGATCGGTACGCCTTATATGATTTACACAAAAAAAGAAGTGTAGCGTTTCAGTTTACTTCCCTTTCTAACACTTCATTAAATATAAAGAACATAGAATCTTTTTATAAAGTAAAACCATCACATTTTCATTTTGACATTAAGCATTCAAAGCAGGAAAATGAATACATAGTTGGGCAATTCAACTATAAAAGCTCGGTTCAATCCAATGATTCACGAAACGACTCTGTAACTGGGGAATTATTCTTACATGAAAATGAAAATGCACCTCATGTTATCTTTGTTCACGGTTGGAGAATGGATTCTAACGAACGTGTGAAAAAAATATTCCACGATCATATGACCAGCCTGAAGTGGAATATGTATTATTTCACTCTACCCTATCATTTTGAAAGAAAACCCGATCAATCCTTATTCAGTGGAGAGTATATGGTAAGTGCAAATATTGAACGAACATTACAAGCAACTAGACAAGCGGTAGCTGATTTACGAGCTTTGATTAAATGGATTAAAGCAAATAAAAAGGGGCCCCTGATTCTAATAGGAATTAGTTTAGGCGGATTTATTACTAACTTAACCTCTCTTGTTGAAGAAGAAATTGATGTGTTAGCATCCATTTTCTATGCAAATCGACTTTCTTATTCTATTTGGAATACAACTCCAGGTAAATTTATTAGAGAAGACTTGGAACATCATGGTGTTACGTATGATGATTTAATAGATTATTGGAAAATCACTGAACCGAGTCAAGCATTGCCAAAAGTAAAAAAAGAAAATATTTTATTAATTTCAGGTAAGCATGATCTATATGTGCATTCTGAGGATACAGACTACTTGTGGGAATCTTGGGAAAGACCTCCACGATATATTTATAAATGTGGGCATGCCGGGATCGTTCTTAAACGTAAAAAAATTGCAACTGATACTATTGATTTTATTCAAAATCGATTGAACTCCCCACACTTATCCAATGTCATGCCTTAAATCGCGAGATTACTAAGTACAAAATCTTATACTTATATTGTTATATTTTTTACTAGTCACCTTTGTAAATCTTCGCCCCTAGCCTTACACGATTGAAAATGAAATAAAATAAATAACTAAGGAACTAATTTACCATATGGAAAAACATTGCTCAACATTTTCACTAGTAGTCCCTGTATATGCAATATTACATATAAAAATCTTTATGTATTCCGTTATTAATTTAAAAGGAAATTATTCATCCATTAATCTATACCATCCGTATTTGCAGTTAAGGATACCCTAATTACATATGAAAAAGAGAGAAGAACATTGGTTAGTTCTTCTCTCTTTGTTTATTTTTAAGATAACTATCTATAAAATTTTGCTTTTCATAATTCTTCATGAGTCTAGAAAAGAATCTAATCCTTTTCTAGACTCAAAAAGAAATTTTTCTAATGTACATAATTACAACGACATTAAACCACTTTGCTCTTAAATCCACTACTTGTATTATTGATTGCATGAAACTCCTTCTTGAGAAAGGTTTTAATTTCTGAATATTCTGTTGACCGTTATAACATATTCAATTTACAATTTAATTGTGGTGTTCTTTCACAATTAAACTACTTAGAATACACTTCATTTATTTGAAAACAATTACAAATAGAGGTGCTAAAATGAAAACTAGAGTAAATCCAGAATTATTACAAGGGTTAGAGATGTTTCCGGATCTCGATTTACGCCCAGAAAATTTGCAATCAATCAGAGAAGGAATAGCTCAAATGAGACCACCTACCGTTGTTGATGACTCTCTTTCTTTAACAGATAAAGTCATTGTTGGGCCTGATGATAATCCGTTACCATTACGAATTTATCGTCCAAAATCAAATCATGAATCTTTACCTGTCTTATTATGGATACATGGTGGAGGTTATATCTTAGGGTCGATAGATGATAACGATGATACTTGTATGAGGTTTGCAAAAGAAGCTAGCTGTGTGGTCGTGTCTGTAGACTACCGCTTAGCACCTGAACACCCTTACCCAGCACCAATTGAGGATTGTTATTCAGCTTTAAAATGGATTGCTGATAATGCAAAGTCATTAAACATTGATTCGAATCGAATTGGGGTTGCAGGAGTAAGCGCTGGCGGTGGACTAACAGCAGCATTATCATTATTAGCCCGAGATCGAAAATATCCTTCAATTTGTTTACAAATGCCACTATATCCAATGATTGATGACAGAAATGATACACCTTCAGCGAATGAAATTAAAGAGGGATTTGTTTGGAACCAAAAGGCAAATGAAGCTGGCTGGAAAATGTATTTAGGAGAAATGTATGGAACGGATCAAATCCCTGTCTATGCAGCACCTTCTCGAGCTGAGGATTATAGTGACTTACCGTATACTTACACATTTGTTGGTCAATTAGATCCATTCCGCAGCGAAACATTAACCTATGTAAGCAAACTAGCACAAGCTGGTGTTGATGTGGAGTTTCATTTATATCCAAATGCCTATCACTGGTTTGAAGGGTTAAATCCAAATGCCGATGTATCTATTTATGCTGTGAACGAAATAGTACAAGCAATAAAGACTGGTTTCAAACGAGTATCCAAGGTTGAGGCTTAATCCCATTACAAGAGAAACACTTATAAATAGTATATATGTATTTATCATTTAAATATAATAGCCGATTCTAAATAAGAATCGGCTATTAATATGTAAAATCCGCCTAATATATTAAGGTTGAGAAACAGATATAAGATGTTTAGGCGATGTGTTTATTTCCTCTGCTAATGCTTTGATGTTCATCATGATTTGAAGTATTTCTTCTTTTGTTGTCCTTGGGTTGATAGAGCAAAGTCGAATTACTACTTTTTCTTTTAATTTAGTCGTACTTAGCATAGCAAATCCTCTTTGATTAATTTCTTCCACCAATTTTTTGTTTATTTCATGAATTGTATCTGTAGATGTTAGCTCACATGGAATATAACGAAAAGTAACAATTCCTAATTGGGCAGGTGTTACTACTTCCCAATCTTTTTCTTTCCTTAAAAACTCTTCAACTTGTTCAGCTAGCATAATGCCATGATCAATTGCCTCACGAAAAGCTGTAACTCCGAATGCTTTAAAAGAAAGCCATACCTTTAATGCTCTAAATCTACGAGAAAGTTCAATTCCACGCTCCCCAAAATTCACTTTTTCTTCTATATTAGTTTCTGTATCCTTAATATACTCTGGGATCATACGGAATGTTTCACTTAAATATTGGCTATTTCGAATAAGTACACAACCAACATCATAAGGCTGAAAAAGCCATTTGTGCGGGTCTAACGTTAAAGAATCGGCACGATGAATTCCACTTAATAACTCCCTTCCTTTTTCACTGAGAATTGCTGCAGCCCCATAAGCACCATCCACGTGTAGCCATATATCTTCATCACCACATACATCAGCCAATTCATCGAGGGAGTCCACCGCTCCGCAATTCGTTGTCCCTGCATTAGCAATAACACAGAATGGTTTTTTCCCTTTTAATCGATCTTCTTTTATTTGTTTTCTTAAAGTACTAACTGAAATTTTTAAATCTTCATCTGTCTCAATTCGGCAAATTTGATGCTGTTTAAAACCTAATACTTTAAGTGCTCGATCTACAGAAAAATGAGTTTGGTTAGAAAAATAAACAATCGTATTTTCTATGTCATTATTCAGCTTGACCTGTCTCGCTACAGTAAGTGCAGTCAAATTAGCCATGGAACCACCACTGACAAATAGTCCTTCAGCTGAATCAGGGAATCCTAGCATTGATTTTAACCAGTTAATTGTCGTTAATTCAATTTGTTCGGCACCTGCACCTACTATCCAAGCTGTAGGAAATACATTAAACCCACTTGCTAAAAAATCTGCTAATACACCAACATAATTATTAGGACCTGGCACAAAAGCCATAAAATGAGGATGATCCACATGAGTAATTTGATTAAACACATTGTTATTAAGAAAATGAAGTAATTCCTTTGGATTAGATCCGTTTTCCGGAATCGTTTCAATTAGCTTGTCTCTAAAAATATTACTATCAATCGTTTCTGAAACTGGTTTACTTTTTAAATGATTCATATGATCAACAATCAAGTCAACCGCTTGATATCCTAACTGACGCATCTCTTCGGCTGATAACTGCAAGTTTTTTGTCATTTGATTTACTCCTATTCTATTTAAAAAGGCGAGTTCTTGCTCGCCTTTTTATTTTTTATAATTTGTAATCACCAATTGCTTGTATTGGATTTTGAAGAATCATGTTGATTAATCCATGGATCTGATTTAATATTTCCTGTATTTTCTCTGCTTCATATACCGTTTGATCAAATCCAAACTTTATTGTAAGTTTTTCTTCAGGGAAGCACATAATTCCATACTTTACATGTGGCTCATCAACAACTTCGTAATCCGTGATAGCAAAATGTCTGTTTTCATTTGAAGAAAAGATTGCTGGATTAGTTGGATAGTTTTCAAAAACCCAAAGATGGTCAGTCAACTCAGTTTTTAATTCACTTTGCTTTTGTATATCAACAAATGAATAGTATGCATACTCATTACATTTCAATGTCTCTAGTTGTACCTTTTGCAGAAAATCCACAAAAGATTGCGTTTCTGTCCATGCTAATCGGATAGGCAAAATATTTGTGAACAGACCGAACATATTTTCAATTCCTTCTACTTCGGGAGGTCTGACTGATACTAGATTAGGCAATACTACTTCTCTCGTTCCGTTAAATTTGCCAAGCAATATTCCCCATACAGCTAGTAATGCCGTATTCATAGTTATATTATTTTTAGTTACAAATGTCTGTAACTGATCAGTCAAATCCTTGTCTAATGTTAAATCCATAAAAGTGAAGTTTAACCCTTCACTTTTAGATGGGACTTTCTTTTTAGGAATACTAATTTTCTGATTGTATCCTGATAAATAATCTCGCCAAAAATGACGTGCTTTCTCATGATCTTGTGCCAAAGTCCAATCTATAAATGTTTCAAAAGGTTTTACCATAGGTAACTCCGCCGTAGTTCCCGCATTTGTAGTTTCGTAGAGCTGGAATAATTCGTCTATCAAAATGCTGACGCTCCAACCATCACATAATAGATGATGGGAACTCCAAATTACCTTATACTCGTTATTACCTAGTTGGAATATACAGAGACGGGTCATAAGTTCACCATTTTTAAATCCTTGACTTAAATTTTCATTCATCCACTGATCTAGGAATTCTTGCTGTTCTTGTTTCGTCATCTCAATCAAGTTTTTTATTTCTGAATTTATTTGAACATCATATAGAACAGCTTGCCAAGGTTTTGCTTGTTCATCTTGCACAATTATTGTTCTTAAAGAATCATGACGATCAACTAATTGTTGGAAACACTGAATAAAGAGTTTAATATCCAGCTCCCCCTCAAGTGCCCAAATTGTTTGTTCAAAATATGCATTTGTATCAGGTTCATTCGTAGCATGCTCATAAATAACTTCCTGGAAAGGTGCTAGCGGGTAAATACGTTCTATTTTTATATCCGGCATTTTTTCTTGTATTTTGGTAAGTGTATGTTGATTAAGTTGTTTATCTTTAACATTTAGTAATGTAGCTTTATTATCGTTCATTATATTTACATCATTTGTTTGTGAACTTGAAAACTGGTCTAGCTTTTTAACAAATTGAACCATATCTCTTAATATAGGAAATGAAAATAGATTTTTTGGTTCAAGCTCGAATCCTTGTCGATACAGTCTAACGGACACTTGAATTGCTTTTATCGAATCTCCACCTAAGGCGAAGAAATGATCATTTACTCCAACTTGATCTATTTTGAGTACTTCTTGCCAAATACTAGTTAATATTTTTTCCATTTCAGTTTTTGGGGCAATAAATACTTCATTTTTTTGTTTCTCCGGAGTAGGGAGCGCTTTTCTATCTAATTTCCCGTTTGGAGTCAGGGGTAATTGGTCCAAATAAACAAAATAAGAAGGAATCATATAATCTGGCAAGTGATCTCGCAAATGCTTTCGTAGTTCTGTTGTACTAATATTTTGCTCAGTTACCACATATGCAACTAAAAATTTTATCCCGTTCTCATCTGTTTGATCAATTACGACAGCATGTTCGACTTGTTTATAAGTTAGAAGACAATGAGAGATTTCTTCTAACTCTACTCGATATCCCTGAATTTTCACTTGGTAATCTTGGCGGCCTAAAAATTCAATATATCCCTCAGAATGCATTTTTCCACAATCTCCTGTTTTATATATAAGACCAAAATCAGGATGTGAAACAAACGCTTCATTTGTTTTCTTTTCATCATTTAAATATCCTTTAGCAAGGCCCACTCCCCCGATATATAAATCTCCAATTACACCAATAGGGCACATTTTCTTTTCATAGTTCAACACATAATACGTTTGGTTTGCCAAGGGCATCCCGTATGGAATACTATTCCAATGTGATTCCACCTGTTTGACCGGATAATAAATTGACCAAATCGATGCTTCTGTTGCCCCTCCTAGTGAAACTACTTCTGCAATCGGAAAATGTCTTTTTATTTTTTCTGGTAAAGAAAGCGGAATCCAATCTCCACTATGTAAAACTAAACGTAAAGAAGGATATTCAAAATGAGAACCTACTTGATCCAATGCCAAATCCATGATTGCAGGCACTGTATTCCAAATTGTAATCCCTCTACGTTCGACAGTGCGGATTAATTCTTGCATGTCTCTCGGATCACGAATCATTACTAACATTGCACCTGTGCTTAAAGCTCCGAAAATATCGTATACAGATAGGTCAAAACACATGGAAGAGATACCAATAATACGATCATCTTCATTCACCTCATATTTTTGATTTATGTCTTGAATAGTATTTGTAACCGCTTGGTGAGTAATAATTACTCCTTTTGGTTTTCCTGTACTTCCTGAAGTGTATATAATATAGGCAATATCTTCTGGACCAGCAATAGCGGGCATATCTTCTGTTGTATAAAATGACAAATGATTTTCTTCATAAAGACTAGGTTCTAATAAAAGCTTGCATGAGCTATTTTTTAAAATATATGTTTGGCGATCTAAAGGATGATCGGGATCAATCGGAACATAAGCGGCACCTGATTTTAAAATACCTAACATATTAACAATTGTGTCAACTCGCCTTTTTGCTAAAAGACCCACTTTGTCACCTAGACCAATACCTTGCTCTTTTAAGAAGTGGGCAATTTGATTAGAACGTTTATGAAGTTCCGAGTATGTTAACCATTCTTGTTCAAATACCACTGCTACTTCATCCGGTGTACGTTTTACTTGGTCTGTAAATAATTGATACAGAGTAGTTGAAGGTATTTTTTCTGTTGTTTCATTGTATTGCTTAATTAAAGTTTGATCCGATTCTTTTATCTGCAAAGATGTTATATCGCTTTGTTTCACCAATTGTTCCAATAAGTCAACAAATTGGGAAAACATTGCTTCTATTACATCAACATCAAACAACTCTTCAACATAGTTCCAGCTAATTAGTAACTCTCCATTTTTTTCAATTACTACATTATCCAAATACACTTGTGGAGTCCGAGCATGAATATAGCGAAGAGAACCAAGTTGTTCCCAAGAGAAAGCACCTGCACCTGCTAACATCGAGGTGAAAACGATTGGCATAACTGCTTTTGGCGTCATTTGATGATATCGAGTAAAATCTCGAATAAAGTTAACTCCATCGTAATGACGATGTTCAAGGCCATCTAATAAAGTAGCTTGCGTTTCTTTTACTCTAGTAAAGAAAGTTTGCTCTGGTTTTACATCAACATCCAATAAAATAAGCGATGTGAAATCTCCAACAATCTGTTCTACTTCATCATGAACAGGATAACGGTTAAATACAGTCAAGTTAATTGCTAATCGACGTTGATTACTCCAATATGCCAACACATCACCATATATTGTACAAAGTAGAGCGGAAGGAGTTACCTCTTTCTCTTGTGCTAACTTTCGTAGCTTTGTCCATTTTTTATTATCCAGGATTTTTGTAAGTGATTGGAATTTAGGAGTAGCAATCTCTGCTGGATCCTTTTTTAACAGCAAAGAAGGTGCAAACGGAAAGTCAGGAAGCTTACTTGTCCAATAATCTTTTGCTGTTTTATATTCTTCGCTTTGTTCCATTTCATCATAGATAAACATATAATCTTGAAAATCAAAAGATAAAGATTCTAATTTTTGATTTGGTTTATAATAATAATGCAACAAATCCTGTCCAACAATGTTCATGCTTGCTCCGTCCATTAATAAAGCATCGTATCGAAAACATAATAAATATGTGTCTTCTTTTAAAAGAAAAGCTTTCAATTCAAACAAAGGCCATTGCCCCAAAGGGAATACATGGTTAGTCATTCGAGAACGCTCTTCTTGTAAGCGAGCATTTTGATTCCTATCATCTAAATCTATGAGACTCACTATTTCAATCTCGTAATCAGGAACGCTTTGTAATATTTGCTGTTTTCCCTCTGGTAAAATTACAGCTCGCAACATTGGATGACGATGGATCACCTTTTGAAAACTTTTTGAAAGACGATTGATATCCAATGCTGTTTCATATTCAAAATATGTTTGAGGTGAAATACCACTTAATTCAAACTGTGAATTCCTTCCTAACATATACGCCGTCTGAACTTCTGTTAAGGAAAATGGATTAGACAAATCTTTAACATGAGTTGGTTTACTTTCAAAGTTTTCTTCTTTATGCTCTAACTTTACACAAGAACTCAGTTGAGCGATTGTAGGGTGCTTAAAAAAATCTGTTGTACTTATTTTTAAGCAGTCTTTTCTTAATAAATTAATTACCTGAAGTGCTTTAATAGATTCTCCTTTTAATGCAAAAAAATTATCATGAATACCGATTCCCTCAATCTCCATAACTTTTTCCCACGCACGCACCAATTTTTGTTCAATTTCATTGCGCGGGGCAACGTATGGAATTGATACATAATCCGTTTGGGTTATATCCAATAACCTTTTTCTATCCACTTTTCCATTTGGATTCAATGGAATCTCTTCTACCTGAATCATTTTTTCAGGAATCATAAACTCAGGTAATTTATTACTTAAATATTTTCTGATTTCACCAAAAGACACCTTGTTATCCGATACATAGTAGGCAGCTAATAATTTCCTATTTCCATACACTTGATCAACAACGATAGCCTGGTTTATTTCTGGATATTCCCTTAATTGAGTTTCGATTTCTCTTAATTCAATCCGATACCCTCGAATTTTCACTTGATGATCCATTCGACCTAAATACTCAAGTTCTCCATTAGGCAACCAACGAACGAGATCACCTGTATGATACATCATTTCCCCTGCCGCAAAAGGACTCTGTACAAATTTTTCATCTGTCAGTTTACTTTTACCAAGATACCCTCGTGCTACCGCTACTCCAGCAATGCAGAGTTCACCGGGAATTCCAAATGGTTTTAATTGGCCATACTTATTCAATATATAGGAATGATAATTCGGATTTGGTTTGCCGATCGTAACTTCTTTGGAAGTGCTCAAGTCTTTTACTGTTGCGCAAATGGTTGTTTCTGTGGGACCATAAATATTTAAAATTGTTGCTTCACTGATACAACGAATTTTTTCAACCAAATCAATGGAAAATGCTTCTCCTGCTAATAAAATAGATTTTAAATCTTTTAGAAAACTTGCCCCTTCTGGATCACTCAAAATCACTTCCATTCGCGATGGCGTTGATTCCCATAAATCCACCTTATGTTTTTTGACCAAATGAGCCAATTCTTTTGTTGCAAACTGTTCCTCTGTAGCAATTACTACTTTTGAACCTTGCGTTAAAGGAAGACATATTTCTAACAAGGAAATATCAAAAGATACACTAGCAAGAAACAAGAATGATTGATTAGCTTTTACTTTTTCCCTCATTACATTTAAAAAATGAACTAGCGATTTTTGTTCTATCATTACCCCTTTTGGATTTCCTGTCGATCCTGATGTGTAAATAACATAAGCCAAATCATTAGGATTATGTTCTCGTACTAAATTACTTTCTTCACCTTGGAAAAGATATTCTTTATCAAGATACAGTACTTCACCCGCAAATTGCGGCAATACTTCCTCTGTTCGCTTACTAAGTAAATATTTTGCTTGACTATCTTGTAACATATATTCAATTCGTTCAGTTGGGTAGTTAGGGTCGATTGGTAAATACGCTGCTCCTGCTTTTAAAATCCCCATCATACCAATAATCATTTCTAATGACCGATCTACCATAACGCCAATAATACTTTCTTTTGAAACACCTTTACTTTGAAGAATAGAAGCCAATTGATTCGCTTTCTTATTCAATTCTCTATATGTCAAAGATTGATCATTACAAACAACAGCAATTTGATCTGGAGTTTTTAATACTTGCGCTTCAAACAAATCTTGAAATGATTGAAACAAGTCTATGCCCGTTTGAAAAGCATTCAATCCTTCTAACAACTCTTTTTCTTCTTCTGCAATAATACAAATATCTTTCAATGCCAAATTCGGATTTTGTAAAACTTGCTTTAAAACATAACAATACGAATTGGCAAACTGTTGCAAAGAAGAGAATGAACGGGACTTACAAGAAATTTGAAATTCAAATTCATTATGTATTTCATTCCATTTTCTTCGTATCCATAGGGCTAAATTATTCTCTGCGTATTCTTCTAGCGAATTTTCATTATGTAATCCTTCCATCCCGATTACAATTTGAAAAGGAGTTAAATTGTGTTTAACTAATAATTCAGAGAGCGGATACTCCTGATTTTCATACCCGAATAAAGTCGTTTGTTCAATCTCATTTACTAATTGTTTAAAGGTGTGATGCGGATGGATTTCACTTCCTAAAGGAATCAACTTATTAAGATTCTCACTTTGTTCAAGATTCTTTTCAATTATAGGAATACCAATAGTAATTCTTTCTTGATCTGTATAATGTGCCAAACAAACCCTTAAAGCGGCTTGAAACCAGCTAAATAATAATAAATCTTGAGACTTACTTATTTTTTGTATACTTTTACTAAATTCTACATTCACTATGACTTGAACGTACTCACAAGGTGTTTCTTTATTTAGTTGGTAATCGCTATTAAATTTAAATACAGAAAAATCGAGAATCTCGGAAGATAATTGCTCCTTCCAAAACGCTTCTACTTCTTTATTTTCATGAATTGAACTTCGATCTTTAATGTGCATTTTTATCTTTATCCCCCTAATATTCATTTCTTCTACTCGTTAATTTTTAAGCCAACTTCAAGCCCATGGAGAAACACTTGATGATTATCCAAACATAAAAATTGCTGAATATCTTCAAATTTCATATGACCAACTGAACAAACCCCTAAATTTAATGTCTCAGCAACCATATTTAAGGTAGCAGTGATAATGCCTGACTCAATACAAGCAAATAAATATCCATCTGAACCGTATTTCGGGATGGAAGCGTTCGCATTATAAACCAAATAAACTGAGAAGGCAGATTGAGTAAATAAATCCTGATTAATTAACTCATGATCACTTTTGATTACTTGATCAATGTTGTTTACAATCACAAGACTATTTTTTGATGGGTTATAATAATAAAATCCAGCTTTCATATCCTCTATACGTTTTGGTTTTACATAAACAAAGATATCAATGGGATAGAGCCCGCCTGCACTTGCGTAATGATAGTATATTTTTTCTTCCCTAACCTGTTTTAGAGTTGATAAGAATCGGGAAAATTCCGAAAAACTAATATGTTTTTCCATATCAAATTGACGACAAGACCTACGTTCCTTGATTATAGTAGGTAGCTCATTTGTTGTTTCAAGTTGAATTTCGGTCGACCGTGCAGCAACGTGCGTGCGATTTAATTGTTCACTCATATACTTATCTAACTTTTCTTTAGAAAAGCGAATCTGGTTGCTATATGGATTTGAAAAAATCTTTTCTTGTGAAGAAAATACTTCTCTTGGGTGTAATATATTACTTACTAACACACGATTTTTTATCATGAGCTCTATGTTTTTTTGTGTCTCTTCTACATTTCCTAACGAAAAGCGCTCTACTAGTTCACTAATTTTCACACCTTTTTGAGCCATAAAATAAAAATCTGGAAACCACTCAGACAGAATACCTGTAAATCTCATTTCCCCTATCAAAACTTCATTATGCAACTTCTCCCAATGCTTAATCGGAGACCAGTAATAAATTTTCTCGCTCATATAACCCTCCATAAACGTTTAACTTATTTTTGAAATGCAATTTTCTAATTTACAAAAATTTTTTCGGATTCTGCTCCTTGTCTCATAGTGATTATAAATACATGCACTTTAACGAAACTTGAAAATAATGAAATAACTTTTTCTTCATTAAAATTTTTTATTTCATCATAAAAAATGATTTCTTTTTGGATATTTCACATCCTTTCCCATAGTAATCCTATAAGGTATAAACCATTTATAACATTGAGAATATTCATGTATTTCCAATGTGAAATTATTGTAATGGATTGGAGAGCGGTTGAATATAGTTATTAAATCAAATAATGTTGAGAAAGTTTTATTTATTATATCGATAAAATTTTATGATGTAATTTATTACAAATAGATTAAGAAAAGAGTTTTAAATTTTTCTTAATCAGTTAGTGTGAAAATATCACATACTATTACATACAATCGAGTTACTTACATTTCATATTCAAAATAGAGAAAAGACACCTTGAATGGTGTCTTTTCTCTATTTTAATTCCATATACTTTTTACGCCTTTGTTATTTTTAAACGATTTGTAGGAATTAATACAACTCGAACATCTAGTTCGTTATATGTGCGAATATATAATAAACATTATATGAATTACGAATGGATTTCAGGTAATTTTATAAATAAACTCAAAGATATCTTCTCCTCCTACTGTCACAAAAGAAATAATCTATTGCTTATTTCTTTTATTAAATTGTAATATAATTACAGTATGTGAAATTATATTACATTAACTTTAAAAACGAAGTGAGAATAATCTTCACTTCGCTTTTTTTATTTGCAATCCTTGTTAAATTTGCTCAATGCAGTATTTATTTCCACATTCTTCGCTTTTATTTAATCGGTTTCTCTGTTTTTAAGACAAATGAACTTAATGCAGGAACTTTAATTTTATTGTCATGGACAACATAAAGTGGTTTACTTCCCGCCTGCTTGCTGTCTACTAGTACTTTCCAAGGCCCTTTCGATGGAAGTGTTATTTCAACAGCTTCTCTATTTGCATTGTGAGCCACTGTAAAGTATTCATTTTTATTCCCCTCTATTGTATAAGCTACAGTATTTTTCGGAGCATCAATAAATGATACGTGTGTTTTTATTTGCTCTGCAGATGTCATTCGAAAAGCTGAGTACTTTTTGCGTAATTCTATTAAACCCTTCATATAATCTACTTCATTATTAAACGTTGCACGGCGCAGCCAATCCATCTGGTTAATTGAATCTGGAGATTTGTAACTATTATGATCACCGTATTTCGTCCGCATAAACTCTTGCCCTGCATGTAAAAATGGAACTCCTTGTGATGTTAATAAAATTGAAGAAGACAATTTGTGCATTTGTTTTCGCACTTCTTCACTGTCACCTGAATTAGTTAACTCAAGTTTATCCCATAATGTATGATTGTCATGTGCTTCCACATAAGTTAATACCTGTTCCGGATCTTGATAGGTAGACGAATTTGTATCGTAGTCAATACCTGCCGTAATACCTTTTTTAATACGATCTTCCATGTTTTCCTTTCCATTTATAAAACCATTTTCCTTTTCCTCAAATACACTACCTTTCAACCCATCACGTATATTATCGTTAAAATGAGCAATCCCTTTCATTTTCTCTGCATTTTTTTGATTTGCTTTCAGCTCAGCTGCAAGAGGTGTATTTAAATCCCATCCTTCTCCGTGTAGTATAATAGAAGGGTCAATTTGATTAACAGCTTTACGTATTTCATTCATCGTTTCATAATCATGAATACCCATTAAATCAAAACGGAATCCATCTAAATTGTATTCTTTTGCCCAATATGTGACGGAATCTATCATAAATTTCCTCATCATTTTTCTTTCTGAAGCAGTATCATTTCCTACTCCAGTTCCATTTGCAAATGTTCCATCTTCATTGTAACGATAATAATAACCTGGAACTAACTTATGGAAATTAGATTCAGCAGCGTTATACATATGGTTATATACTACATCCATCACTACTCGAAGATTATTATCATGTAGTGTTTGAACCATTTGCTTCAATTCAGTTATTCGCACAGTCGGCTCATAAGGATTTGTAGAATAGGAGCCTTCTGGAACGTTGAAATTTTTAGGATCATATCCCCAGTTATATTGCGGTTCATTTAAAGTCTCTTCATTTACAGAAGCATAATCAAATATCGGTAAAAACTGAACGTGAGTAACACCTAGATCCTTTATATGATCAAGTCCTGTTTTTACACCTTCTGGCCCTTTTGTTCCTTTTTCTGTTACACCTAAATACTTCCCTTTCTGTTTAATACCACTTTCAGGTTGGATGGAAAGATCGCGTACATGTAACTCATAAATAATAGCATCTTCCGGATTTTTAAATTTTGGCTTTTTGTTTGCTTTCCATTTTTTCGGATTTGTTTCTTCTAAATTAACGACTGCCCCTTTATCCCCATTTACAGAAGCAGCACGCACATATGGATCAACCGCTTCAGTCCACTTATCACCAATTTTGACCTTATACGTATAAAAGAGCCCTTTTTGGTTCCCCTTTAGTTCTGCTGTCCAAGTTCCCTTTTCACCTTGTTGCATGTTTATTTCAGCACCTATTTTATCGTTCCAGTTTTTATATGTAACTAACTTCGCTTCACTTGCAGTAGGAGCCCATAAACGGAACTTTGTATGTTGCGGAGTATATGTATTTCCTAAATCGTTACCACCATAATAAAATAAATTATCAAATTCTTCGCTACGAATGACTTTACCAATTTCAGTATTCGTATCAGCTAAGTTTTCAATTTTAACTTTGTATGTTTGTTTTAAATCAATTCTCTGTTCCGTAATTATTTTAACCTTATTAGTAATATCTCCACTGTTTGTATCATAAGGAGTAATATTTTTAATTTTAATGCCTTCAATTTCAATTTTCTTTTCCTTAATATGAAACGGGACATTAGTCGTTACAGTAATTTCATTGAAACTATCAATAGTTGCTTTTTGAATTGAGAGATCCGATGAAGGCTTAGAGTTATATACTTTTTCATCACCCGAAAGAATCCATACTTCAGCACGACCGTCCTTTATATTTTCAATCCAACGATCCCCACCATCTTTTTCCCATTCATTTGTTCGAACTATAAATCCTACACGATTATAGTCACCGTCTATTTTTATCTTAGCGTATTTTCCAAATTCATCTTCACCAGTAAATTCATAAGATGTACCATTTGCATTTTCTCCCCATAACCAAAGATTCCAGTCTTTTGTATTTCCAAGCTTTTCTTTGTAATGAATGATAATTTCAGTTGTTTTCGAATTTGAAACTGCCTTCACACTCTGAAAAGAGAAAACAGATGATAACATAATGATTAAAGTAAGTAATAAAACTGTTTTATTAATTAATCTTTTTGTAATTTGCACCACATACACCCTTTCTTCAAATATTACTAACGATTTATTATGCTTTCACTGAATAAAACTGCTTAAATTTATCTAGAAATCTCTTTAACTTCACCTCCATATTGACTATTTTCACGTATGTATTTCAATGACCTTTTTATTACGGAAACGTTTGCATTAATACTTAAAAAAATAGATTTGTTAATGCCTTCATATGTTTGTAAATGCTAAAAGATCAGGGAAATCATTTTAAAGCAATCGTTTGTTATCGCTTTCATTTTATAGACTTTCTATCAAGAGGTCAATATATTATTAATTTTCTGTTTTTATACACTTTAAACCTTATTTATTTGTCGCTACTTCTTAAAGAGAAAGCGCCTCATTATTGCTTAGTCAGTTTATTTTCAATAATACATTGCTATGAAAAAAACAGCTAATATCCTTAAAATGACATTAGCTGTTTTTCATAATGTATTAATATATGAATGAGAACTATATTTCTAAATTACTTAATTTTTGCTGCATCAAATGCTTTTTGAACTGCTTGAACTTCAGCTGTATTCGCACCATATTTATTAGTTGCCACTCGAATACATGCTGATCTCAATTCTTTGAAATTAGAAGTCATGTTTAACTCATCTGTATTTGCATAATAGAAAATATCAAACATTTTATCTTCACCAATTCCTTTAACAGTTACTCCGTTATGAGTTCCGCCTTTCGCAATGAGATACGCAACTTTATTAATAATACTTGAATTAAAATGAACACCGCCTTGATCCCATCCATTAAAATCGTTAAATTCACTGTAATCATCTGGATAAGGTACTCCAAGTGAAGATGGAACAGAAGCTGGGTTTTCCATATCACGGAAAACAGATCCCGTTTGTTCTCCCATTGTCCAGTTGAATTTTCCATTATTTACGTATTTCTCAATAGATGTTCCCATAATATCAGATAATGCCTCATTAATCGCACCGGATTCTCCGTAATATTCAAGATTAGATTCGCTAGAAGTAACAGCGTGTGTAAATTCATGTCCAGCTACGTCATATGCTTTAACAATAGGATCGCCATATACAAGCATACTTCCATTATTAGCACTTAATGCATTCTGCCAATTTTTCGGATCATTCGTCTCTTCAGAATCCCAAGCGTGTACAACTGAAACTACTTTTTGTCCTTTATTATCAAAGCTATTACGCTTGTATTTATCTTTATAAAAATCAAATACTTTTGTTGCTAAGTAATGAGCACTTACTGCTTTCGGATCGTTAAATGTTGCCGAAGTACTAGTCGCTAATGTACCAGGATAATAGCTTTCTTCTTTAGTAATATCTCTGTAATTCACATCATATGTTTCAATGCCTTGCCCTCTTGTATAATCAGCAAGAGCATATTTGCCATTACTTTGTTTAGAGATACCAAATGAACGAGAAATACCTAAATCATCTTTTCCTGTTCCAGTTAATGATGTAAGACTGCTTTGTTTACTTTTCTTTAAAGCTCCAACTAGTTTGTCACTGGCTTTTAAGTTAGATTCTTGTACCATATTTTTTAACATATCACCATTTTGTGCATTTACTAAATAAGTACCAGAAACATAGTTTGGTGTTGCAGCTTCAAAGGTAACTTGGTATGCATTTTTAGCTTCTCCATTATCTTCATCAACAAAAATAACCTCTTTAACTTCTGGCTCAGAAATAAACTTGATATCGTTACCGTACTTCGTATAAATAAATTGTTTTGCTTCATCTTTTGATAGATTAATAGGTTTTTTCAATTCTTCTTGTTTTAAATTTTGCGCGCTATCACCTGAAACACTTTTAATAACACCCTTATTATCTACGTGTGCAGTTAATTGATGGCCATATACTTCTTTTCCTTCGTATGTTTGCTGCATACGCACAAGTGTAGTTCCATCATACGAACCACGTTTTTGAAGGACTTTATAATCTACCCCTGCTTCTCCATTGACTTGTTTTTGGGACAGAGCTTGCTCTGTTTTCTCCTTAAGTGCATCCTTTACTACATTTTCTGGTGCCTTTTGTGACGGCTGTGTAAGTTCACCCGAACGGAACGATTCCTCTTGAATTTGAACTTGTAGTTGATCTGTTTCCTCCGCATGACCTACGCCATATGGTGCCACAGCTGTTAAAGCTAATCCTGTTGTTAATGCTACCTTAGTTAATGTCTTTTTGTTTTTCATTATTTCACCTCGTATAATTTTTGAAATAGAAAGCTTGTACAAAGTATACTGTCTATTCCTGTCGGAAAAAAGAGAAAATACGAAATTTATGTAACATTATGCAAAATTACATAAATTGTGGTCAATATTATAAATAATGAACGGAACACATATGTACATTATTTTGAATAAAAGAGAATCCTTATAGACACTCATCCAATTGGTTAGTTATTAATTATCTATATTCATTCTAATAAAAGTATACTTACATCTAAATAACAACATAAAAACCCACTCTTTACTATTGTAAGAGTGGGTTTCATACTATTAAAATAACAATTACTATAAGAAACCTTATAATTTATATTTTTTTAGTAATCCTATTAAGTTTTTTATAAAATTCACCTTTTGTCTTTGCATGATTAAACTCATTTGGATTAATATTTGCTTTTTGTGCGAGTGCTACAATCTCTTCTTTTGAAATTGAGTCTTTCGTATTTATAGATGCTATATTTGTGTATTTTCCGTCTTCTGTTTTTGGAATTTCTAAAATCCCTTTATTCACAAGATCAACTACAGCCTTATGCTCTGAAGAATGTAAATCTACACCAGTAATTTTCCAATTACGCATAACTTTTGGTGTGTATACACCGTTCTTTACCTCTTTTAAATATGTAATAGCAAGGTTACGAATGGTTCCACCAGTTTCTCCAAATGCATTCTCTTGTTTAGATGACCAAATTTGTTCAAACTTACGCCCCTCTAAAGCTCCCCCTTTTGCCTGAAGAGCCTCCATTCTATATGCATTCATTCCCAGCGTCATAACATCGCTCGTTTTGATTGGTTTGTTTGTACGAATAGAGCGTAAATTTGTAATTCTACTTCCATATGGTTTTGTTAAGTCAATTTCGTATTTTACGCCTCCAAAGAAATCGTTCGTACTGTATTTAGATGCACGGCGGGTTTTATCAAAGCTAACGGTTACATCTCCGGCACGAGATGAGTTAAAATATCCTGCTGCCCATTCCATATAGTCTTTTAAATCTTTTCCAGAAATCTTATATACTGTAATTTCTCCCAAGGCATATTGGTAATTGTACGCAATATCTTTTTTCTTAATAGGACCTATATCCAAACGGGCATAATCATTATCAATTTGATGGGCTACTACATCCGCTTTACTGTAGTAGAGCATGACTTCATGAAAGAAATCTGATAAAGGTGTTTCTTGAATCTGAACACTTGGAATACCTTTTATTTCATTTTCAGGAACAAGATTTCTCCCCTTTAATTGAGCGACTACAACATTTGCATCTCCTCTCGCATATTCGTGAAAAGGTGTTAATGTTTCTTCAAGTGTAGGATCAGATAATATCGTTGTTCCATCAGCATTTTTTACAGGTATAGCGGTAGCAGTTTTATTTTTTAAAGTCAACTTCCCATCTTGCTTTGTAAAAGTAAGGTCAATACGTGAAATATGTGTTCCATATTTATCTGGTTCTGTAATAATTACGCCATTTACAACTTCTTTTTTTACAAGTTTATGCATGTGAGCCGCAAAAATAGCGCTTAGTTCCGGACAAGCATTTGCAATATCTTGAACACCAGTACCAGGGATACCATTCTCATTTTCTAATCCCATATGCATAACTCCTACCATTACATCTACTTTACCTTCTAATTCCTTAATTGCCTTTTTCGTCTCTTCTACCGGATTTTTCACCACTAAACCATCTAAGTGATCTGTCCCTTTTTCAAAATCACTAATCATTGGTGTATTCATACCAATAATCCCAACTTTAATTCCACCTTTTTCTACAATTGTATATGCAGGAAGAAAGCGCTCTCCATTTTCCTTATAAATATTTCCTGCTAACGTTTTTCCCTTATATTGCTCACTAACTTTTTTCAATGTATCTAATCCAAAATTGAATTCATGATTTCCAAATGCCCAGGCGTCATATCCCATTGTATTCATCGCTACCATCATTGGCGATTGTGGTTTATCGTTGAATAATTCTACTGAGTTTCCTTGAATTGTATCCCCAGCATCTACTAATATGGTATTTGGATTTTCTTGACGGACCTTCTTTATAACCGTATAAAGCTGCGTCAAACTTCCACTCATATTTGCTCCATCAAGCGCATAATCCCAAGGCATAAATCTACCATGAATATCTGCAGTACCTAACAATGTGATATTAACTTCAGATTCCTCAGCCTTAGAGATAGGTGGTTTGACTATTACTGCTGTTCCAAGCAGTAATAGAATTACAAAGCAACATACATAGTTCTTCCATTTCATTTTTTGCATAATAATAATATTTCTCCCCTTTTTGTACTTTCATAAAGTTGCTTGAACTTTAAAAATGTAACTTATTATTCAGGAAACTTCAACTACAAAAGGTAATTTTGAAGGTAGTTCTGTTGCAAAATAAAGAGAATAAATTGCATACATCCCCTAACAGAATTGTATTTTATCGTTTCCTGACAGAATACCCCTTCCTTAAGCGTGTGAAGAGTACTTTCAAAATAAGGACATATCATTCATCATTATAAAATCATTATTTCAATTTACTAAAATTCGCATATAAAATATGTTATGATGATTATTTTTTTGAATTTCATTGTCGAAGTATTTCCTTCTCAATGAAAATACTTCCAAAAAAATAACCCCGTTCTTCATTTAAGACGGGGTTACACTTATACAGAAAATCGGATAGTTTCATATTTTCTTAAGTTTATTGGTTACTTTCAACTAATTTCATTCTATTTTTGTTTTCTTCTGAATCAATATGAATCAACCGTTTTCCCTGTTTATAATACGCATCAATAAATAGGGAATGATTTTTACTTTTCAATTTCACAAAGCAATTTTATCTCTTTTATTTGTGAAATATGACGCTGTTCATGTAAATAGATCAGTTCTATCCACTGATCAAGGGATAATTCTCCAAGAGCTGGATGCATCACTGATTTTTTCGCTAATATAGACTCATCTTCTATTGTACTCAGGAAACGCATCAATTCTTTTCTTGATTCGTTTAGCATATTGAGCATTTGCTCCACTTCAAATGGTTCTATACTTGGTTCAATCATTTCTGGAGCTATAAACTTTTTCGTTCTATCTAATAAAATAGTGTGAATTTCTTTACGCTCATTTTGGGTACTATCTAACTTTTTTAATCCTGATGAAATAACTGTTATAACTCTCTCATCTAATAAAACTAAATGATGACAAACTTGTGCAATACTCCATTTATCCTTATCTGGTTTCCTATTAAATTGAGCATCACTCAACAAATTAATTTCCTCAATTAATTGATCTCTCGTTTCATAAAACTTGTCATTTACAAATGTATCCATGTGGATTCTCCTTTCATTGCAACCTACATACTTAAATTCCTACGCTAGAAATATTATCTTCAAAAAAAGTTTTTCTTTCACTACTATTCCAATTTCATTTTAAAGCTACAAATGAAATTATTTGTTTTTTATATCTTTTTAATTGGCACAAATAAATTAACCTTTAACTTTCCGTCTAGATCTTCAGCAACATTATTTAAGCAAAACTCTAAATTATCTCTATCATAATCTGCATCATACTCACTATTTGGTAGCCACTCTGCATACATGTATTGATACGCTTCACTTAATTTATGAGGTTCATCATAGAACTGGTATAGACCATATGTACCTCCATCTAATCTTTTAAATTGCACATCATGATGCTTTTCTTTATCGAAGTTTTCAGGAATCGTAACACATGCATCATGCCGGCACTTATGACTTGCAACAAGTTCAGGATTATCTAATGATATTCCGATAAATGATTGCTCTGGTGGATAAAGTTTATTTTCAATTGACCAATTCAGTAACTTTCCCCAGTGATCTTTTGGTTCAAAGTAGCTACCAGTTCGTCTTATATACGCTACTTTTAATGGTGGTAATTTTTTTATAAAAACTTTCATTTACATCTTCTCCCCTATAAATATGTACACTGTTTATTTAGCTTTCTTTAAATATTTATTCCTTCTTAAATAAAAAGAATCCTCTAATCACATGAATTTTAATTGAAATACAATTGATTACTATTACTACTACTAAAGTAGTATGTACTTTCATACTTTTATTTGATTTTAAAGTCTTTTTAAATCGATATATTGATTGTAGGAAAATAAAAAGGTGGAGGATTTTAATTGATTAAAGGAATATACGAAGCGCATTTACCAGTATAATGTCCTATCAATTTATCATTAAATAAATGTAAAAAATGACCCTATTTATTCATTTTTAATGCGTATGTATGTACATTTGTTAATTTATTCGATATATTATGGGTATTGAATGATTACGTGAAGTGTATAGGTCGCTTATATAACACCTTATATTTTTATATCCGTGAAAACTACAAAGTGTATGAAAATCCATTTGTCAAATGAATTTAGTGCGGAAGGAGGTTTGTGGTTACTTCATAGGGTATAATAATCAGTTTTTTACTGATAAAAATATAGGAGGCGACATAATGTTTCGTACGATTTCAAATTTCATGAGAGTAGCTGAGATAAGAAGGAAAATCCTTTTTACACTAGCGATGTTAATCGTTTTTCGAATTGGCACGTTTATTCCAGTTCCTCATACTAACGCAGAGGTATTAAAAGTACAAGATCAAGCTAACGTTCTAGGTATGTTAAACGTATTTGGCGGAGGAGCATTGCAACACTTCTCAATCTTTGCTGTAGGTATTACACCATATATTACAGCTTCCATCATAGTACAATTACTACAAATGGATGTTATACCTAAGTTTTCGGAATGGGCAAAGCAAGGAGAAATGGGCCGTAAGAAATCAGCTCAATTCACTCGATACTTTACAATCATTCTCGCATTCATACAGGCCATCGGAATGTCTTATGGCTTTAATAATATAGCAGGTGGACAATTAATAACAGATCAAAGCTGGACTACATACTTATTTATTGCGACAGTTTTAACTGCAGGTACTGCATTTTTACTTTGGTTAGGCGAACAAATTACCGCTAACGGAGTTGGTAATGGTATTTCGATGATTATCTTCGCAGGTCTCGTTGCTGCGATTCCAAATGTTGCAAATCAAATTTATTTACAACAATTCCAAAATGCTGGAGATCAGCTATTCATGCACATAATAAAAATTGTTTTAATTGGACTCGTAATTTTAGCGATAGTTGTTGGCGTTATTTACATACAACAAGCTGTACGTAAAATACCGATCCAATATGCAAAAGCTGTTTCAGGAAACAATCAATATCAAGGAGCAAAAAACACTCATTTACCGCTTAAAGTAAATAGTGCTGGTGTTATACCAGTTATCTTTGCTTCTGCATTTTTAATGACGCCGCGTACAATTGCGCAGCTCTTCCCTGATTCAAGCGTATCAAAATGGTTAGTTGCAAATCTTGATTTCGCACATCCAATTGGAATGACACTTTATGTCGGTCTTATCGTTGCTTTCACATACTTCTACGCATTTATTCAAGTAAATCCTGAACAAATGGCTGAGAATTTGAAAAAGCAAAATGGATATGTTCCTGGTATTCGTCCTGGTAAAGCAACTGAACAATATGTAACTAAAATTCTATACCGTTTAACATTTATCGGTGCAATTTTCTTAGGTGCTATTTCTATATTACCGCTCGTATTCACGAAAATTGCTACGTTACCACCTTCTGCTCAAATTGGTGGTACAAGCTTACTTATCATTGTCGGTGTAGCACTAGAAACTATGAAGACGCTAGAAAGCCAGCTTGTAAAACGTCATTATAAAGGCTTTATTAAAAAAGTGAATTAATTATAAAAAACACAGTTGGTTATTTTTCCAACTGTGTTTTTTATTTTATCAGTCCTATAATATACAGGGCTGTTGCTTTATGGAACTACATCTCCTTCTCTAATAACCGCCCTTTTTTGAAATAAGCCCGTAGTGTTGAACGATTGGCCAAAAATACACCAATCAATATAAAACAAGCCCCCATTCCCATTGTAGGATTTAAAGGTTCTCCTAAAATGATATATCCCACAATTATTGCAATTAATGGTGATACATATAACCACGTCGATGGAAATACTGGATTTGTTTTTGATAAGAGCCAGTAATATAATCCGTGTCCACCAATCGATCCGATAAATATGAGATATAAAATAGGCCATTGCACACTCCATGAAGTTAATACGGTTACATTTGGTTGTTCTACAATAATAGATGTGATTAGTAGTAAAATCCCTCCATAAAACATTTGAATACCGTTAATAAGAAATGGTGATACATTTGATAGATCTGAAAGTATTTCTTTCGAACGAATAGAGCCTATTCCGTAAAATAACTCTCCTATAACTAAAACAATACAAGCAATACTCCATATGAAACTTACTTGTTGATGCATTCCTGGTAAAGAAACAAATATAACACCTATTAGTGCAATAACTAAAGCAACGAGTTGTTCCTTTTGTAATTTCTCCCTATTCCTCTTTGCTTGTATTAATAAAATCATCATTGGTCCCGTAGCAGAAAGAACAGCAGCTAATCCTGAAGAAATATATTGTTCTGACCAATATAAACTTGCGAATGTCATAAATGTTAAACAAAATCCAGCATACATAATGCGTTTTGAAAATATATGTGGCATAATTTCTTTTCGCTTGAATTTAAAAATAATCATAAGGATTATGCCCGCTAAAAAGAAGCGAATTCCTGCTGAAAACAACGGTGGCGCGCCTGCTTCAATTCCAATTTTTATCGTTAAAAATGTTGTCCCGAAAATAATACATACTAAAATGTAATTAAAAATGACCATTTTTCTTCCTCCTTTTTACTCTTAAAATGAGTATAGAGGGTATGGTGTATAACAGTGTATCTGCGTATATAACAGTTACCTAAAATCATAGTTGATTCTATTTATATTTTTCGCTTTAATTAAATAAAAACGAAAAAGGTGAAACCATGAAGATTGTCCTTCGTAAAGAATCCAACATACCGTATTATCAGCAAATATATATGCAAATTGTAGAAAGAGTACAAAGTGGCATGCTTTCGCATGGTGACTCACTCCCATCTTTACGCTCTATGGCCGAAAATTTGCAGATTAGTCTATTAACTGTTCGTAAAGCATATAAGCAGTTAGAAAAGAAAGAATATATACGCATCGAACAAGGAAAAGGTGCTTACATATATAAACGGGTAAAGAAAGATTTCAAACCAATTCCGTATAAATGGCAACAAACGAAAACGATTAATGTTATGCGTTCTCAATATGCAATGAATAAGCACCGTAAATATTATAATTTTTCACAAGCAATTCTGTATCCTCGTCTGTTACCAAATCCATTTTTGGCAGATGAAATGCATAAATTGCTGGATAAAAATCCGATGTTGTTAGCAACTTATGGGCCAGTTCAAGGCGATTATGAATTGCGAGTTGAAATAGCAAATTACTTAAATGAACACCAGAAATTAGTGACAGACCCATCTCAATTATTAATTACAAGCGGCGCACAACAAGGAATTGATTTAATTGCTCAAACATTATTAAAACCTGGAGATATTGTATTAGTAGAAAGTCCATGTTACAGTGCTGCGCTTGATATTTTCATCAATAAAGGTGTTCAAATCATTCCCGTTTCTCTTGATAATCATGGAGTTCGCTCCGACTTAATTGATGATATTTGTCAAAGTAAAAATCCCGTTTTATTGTATACGAATCCCACCTTCCAGAATCCGACAGGTACAGTAATGAGTAAAGAACGAAGAATGGAACTTATAGAACTATCGGAGCTATATCAATTTTTTATTATTGAAGATGATTCTTTCGGAGAAATATATTTTGAGGATGCTATAGTCCCGCCCCCAATCAAAAGTTTTGATAAAGATGGCCACGTAATATATATAAAAGGATTTAGTAAAACGTTAGCACCAGGACTGCGTATCGCAGCACTTATTGCCGATGGCCCTATTTTTGAATGGCTATATGCAGTAAAAGGTTCGATGGATATCGGTAGTCCTTTATTAACACAGAAGGCGCTTCTACCATTTTTACGTGCAGAACGTATGAAAAACCATTTAGAAAAATTACGTACAGCTTTACAAATGAGACGTGATTTAACAATTGATACATTGTCGCCATTAAAAGAACTAAACTTTGAAATACCAAATGGAGGTTTTAATTTATGGGTGACACTGCCTGATTCGATAGATCCCTTTACCTTATTACAAAAAGCAAATGAAGTAGATGTCTCTTTTTTACCAGGAACAGCTTGTCTATTAAATTACGAAACAAATGATAACCAATTAAGAATTAGCTATTCAATGTTAAACGAGAAAGATATGGAAATTGGATTAGAAAAATTACACGATACAATACGAAACAGTATTTGTTAGAAGTAATATCACAATAGCTAACAATAAATAATACCTGAAAATGAAAATGTATAGTATGGGATATTATTTATTGTTGAGCTTTTTCGTTATTCTGAACAACCGGTTTTAAAACTTGCCTTTCTTTTAATTCTTCAACACTACCATATTGATCAATAACAATTGCTTTCATTTCCTCTCCTCCTTGCTGTTTATTTTAATAACATACAATTATTTCTCAAAATTTTTTGCCTTGAATTAACATATAATTATTTTTGGGGGTAATTATGCAAGAAGCATTATAAAGTGAAACTTTAATCAACCCTCGCCAATCGGGCTTTTCCGGGCAGTTGGTCCCCTCCCAACTTCTTTACTTTCCCGGAATTTTGAGATGGGACTCTTACTGCCCGGCAAATAGCGGGATAAATTCCAATACGAATCTTACACACATCTTAGAATCATCCAAAACTGTTTTATTAATTAAATTCAAAAGAAATGAGGCCTAACTATATGAGTGAAAAGATATTTAAAATAAACGGAATTGATATATGTACAGAAAGCTTTGGGAACCCTAAGAACCCTGCTATTTTATTAATTATGGGCGCTACATGTTCCATGGTTTATTGGGACGAAGAGTTTTGTGAGCTGTTGGCTAGTACGGGGAAGTTTGTTATTCGCTTTGATAACCGTGATGTTGGACGCTCTGTTGCCTATGAACCTAGAACTTCCAATTATACAGTAACAGATATGGCTGAAGATGCAATTGGAGTACTAGATGCTTATCATATTGATAAAGCTCACCTATTTGGTATGTCATTAGGTGGTATGATTGCTCAAATTGCTGCTGTAAAACATCCCGAAAGAATTTTGACGCTAACTTTACTAGCGACTAGTGTAATAGGATCTGATGACAATACTCGCGATTTACCTCCAATGGATGAAAGGATTTTAACACATCATGTAAATGGCACAAGTATAGATTGGGCAAATAAAAATGATGTGGCAGAGTATTTAGTTTCAGGATCTCGTCTATTATGTGGATCAGAACGAATATTTGATGAAAATAGAGTTTATAAACAAGTAAAACAAGAAATAGAACGCGCAAACAATTTATTAAGTATGTTTAATCACGCTTTACTTCAAGGTGATGATGCATATGAAGGTGTACTTCAATCCATACAAGCACCTACATTAGTTATTCACGGAACAGACGATACAGCACTACCATTTGAACATGGCCTCGCACTAATTGATGAAATTCCAAACTCAGTACTATTAACCCTTAAAGGGGCAGGCCATGAAAACCATCCAGATGACTGGGAAAGCATAATTAATGCTGTTTCTAAACATACAGCTAAAATTTAGATAAATAACTAATGGAAGGGTCACAAATTGTATTGTACCCCTTCCATTTACAAACAAAACCCCATCACTGTATTCGTATGTATAGTGATGGGGACTTCTTATATTTTTCTATGTTTAAAAAAATGGACAATCTAATTGATCAACAGATTCCCATAATTTTTTTTTTGCATTTTCGGTGGATATATTTGTGTCTAGTGTCATGTTTTTAAAAGGGTTTACTTCGACTTTTAATAAGGATGAAGGCTCCACATATAATGAGAAAACATGGCTGCTTGGTAAAGCTTTAGAAACGTCAATATCTCCTACTTGTTTAAATAGTTGCTGCGCAGCAAAGAAGAAGAAATTAGTTGGATTTGATTGTTTATTCAGCCACGCAAGCATTTCAGGTGATACCGATTTATGAATATTGATTTTTACTCGATCACCACGTTTATATCGCCTAGATCGCATACTTCCACCAACTAACTTATCGTTAAGTTTGTAAATCCTAACTCTTTTTGCTTATGCTCTCTATATTTTGGCGAACAAGTATAGACTAATAATCCTCGTGCATTTGTAAATAACGGATTATCTACAAAGATTACATTTTTGAGTCGTCCTTTTTGCTTTAAAATCATTTTTAAACTGTTTTTAATAATTACTGCACCCCCGCCATAAATAAACACGTATGGATCGTCTTTCATATCATCAATTTTATTTATAATATCTGTTGCAACACGCGCTGCTAAACCTAATAGCGCTGGCTGTGATTCCTCAACTAATAATGTATTTCTCGGATGCTTATCATTTAAATAAATTTGATTGAATTCTGTAATACTATCAATCGTTTTAGTTGGATACTTCCGGTTCCATCTCGTAATGATTTGTAGTAACGTCTCTTTTACACCATAAGATAAACCTTTACTTAGTTGCGGACGGAAATTCACCCCTAATGAAACGACTTCTTCTGTCGTCCCTGCGCCAATATCAAAAGAGAGTAGAGTTTTATCTACAAAATCAATTTCAGAAACTTGATTTTGCTCACATTCTATTTTATGTTTCACAACATTTCCTTCTTCATCGTATACAATGCCCCACGTCCCAGAAGCCCCCTCAGGCAGGCATTTACAATACTCAATTGAAACATTAATTGTCACATCGCGTCCGTTCGGATAATGGAAAATAACCTTGTGATTTCCCATATAACGTTTTGCATTTTCAGCAGCTATTTCTTGTGTAATAAGCTGCATAGGAAGAGCGACAGATAAATCATAACGAATATTAATATGGCTAGAAGTTGGACTTTGACGCATAGCGCTTACCGCCAAACCTGATAGTATTGTAATAACCATTAACTCATCCGTTGACTTATTTGATTTCTTCTCTACCTCAGTACCTTTTAATTGATCTTGAATGACTTTTTCTCCAACGATGTATCGTACATTATTTAGCATTAACGATGGCGAACTTATAGTCACATCAATGTGGTTTTCTAATTCAGATAATGAAACATCTACCTCATCTAAGAGTCCTGTAGGCTCACCTATATATAAAGAATAAATACTGGGAATAAAAATAGGGTCTTGCCCTTTCACCATTAACTTCAAACCGTTGTTTCCTGCATCTGCACCAGCTTTTAAAAGTATAGACATAACTACCCCCTAAATTAATCTGACATCCCTTCCAAATATATGCGAGCCCATTCTTTTACATTCAAATGTATTGTAATTTTTTATTTATCATAAAACCAAAATATTGCATACTTACATATTTTATGTAAAAAGTATTTGACATGATACTTTTCCAATTTTATACTTATATTTGTAAAGAGTTTTTTACAATCGAGGGGGCAATTATTTATTGAATACTAAAAAAATTATTTTTATAATCATTGTTTTAGCATTAATTGCAATACTAGTACATGGCACATATAAATACATAACTGAAGGTTCTATTTTGGGCGGTACGATTTTTGCTATTTCGTTAATACTTAGTAATTTAATTAATTACATTACTTGGGGAGATCCCCACGGTGTATCAGAAGAAAGTCAAGATGAAATGGGACAACAAATTACATATAAAAGCTTTAAAATTGCATATTTTGTGCTTGTAGTTGTAATGTTCCTTATATTAATCTTCTCTGAAGGATTTTCTATGGGGGCTAATTTAGATGGAGTAAAAAACCTCCCTCTGTTCATCGCAATTTGCTCTTCATTCTTTATTTATCCTATTGTCGAACTCGTAGTTGCAAAACAATATAAATAAAAAGATGAGGTTTTCTACATGTAGAAAACCTCATCTTTTTATATTTACATACCCTCTACAATTGCTTTTAATTTGTTCACAGTCCGCCAATTCCTAACTGTAGCTGGTGTATGTAACTTCTGAAACTGGTTCATTAATTTAGAATTTCGAATGCTATTTTTGAAAAACAAATAAACGACTTTCTCATCTATATAGCAATCTTCAAGTTCACTTTTAAATATAAGCAATTGACTACTCTCTTCTTCAGAAAGTACATTAGCTAAAAAAGCAACATGAACACTTTCTCCTTCTAACAATGAATGAACTTCATACGGACATTGCTTAATAATATTTATAAATTCATCATGTGTTCTTAGCATGACTGGAACATCGAAATCAAATTCATTTTTTATTTCCGTTTGTATTCGGTCTTTTAGAAAGTTTATATCTTCCTCAGATTCGAACACGATATTACCACTTTGTATATACGTTTTCACTTGTTTTAACCCTATTGATTCAAACACTCGTTTTAACTCAGCCATTTTGATTACTTTATGTCCACCGACATTGATTCCTCTTAGTAATGCAATATAAAGTGTCATACTATTTCCCCCACAATAAAATGAACTTATCAATTGAATCGATTTCCCCACTCATATTTCTCGGATATTTGTTTTAATTCTTCTAACATATCATGAATAGATAATACCTCAAATAAAATAATATACTCACTTGAAAAATGGTGATGATAATGATTTGGTTTATAATCTTTTAAATCATTTTTATAACTCCAAGTTGAGATATTAAAAAATTCACAAACTAACACTGTAAGAAAAACTGCAATCCCAGTTTTAATCACTCTTCCCCCAACGATATTCCATTTTCTATCTTGATTCATTTTTTATATCCTTCATTTCTATTTCATTTTATATACATATATTGTATATTATTAAAATAAAAAAACCTACTACATGAATATTCAAGAGTAAGTTTTCTATCTCATTATTTCATTATAGACAAATGCATTATTATTTGTTGGCCTATTGGTCCCATTCTTCTAAAACCTTTATCTTGGAAGCCGACTTTTGCATATAAATTTTGTGCAGGAATATTTCTTTCATTCACAGCAAGTACAACTTCATTTTTTATTGGAAAATAACGTTTTACAAACTCGTCTAATAATAACAATGACTTTTTAGCGTATCCTTTTCTTTGTCTATTGTGATTTATAGAAAATGAGGTTAAAAGTAAAGCGTTTTTATTGTCTGTAAATTCCTGTACTCTATCGCCTGTTTGCAATGCGAGAAGACCCACCGGTACCCCATTGTAATCTAAAATAACAATCACATTTTTTGTACGATCACTTTTTGCTTTCTCCAGTAATGCGCTTGGATCTGATGTAAACTGAACTTGTTCACTTGGTAAAGTAAATGTTTGTATAACTTCTTTATATTTCTCCTTATACGGAACTAATTGAATTTCCCCTGTGTGTATGTTCATGCTAAACTCTCCCATTTTTTAGCTTATTAACTTATACCTTGCTGTGCTTTTGAATGCACTCTTCCATCTAAAAAGGTAATTTCAACAAATGAATTTGGATTGTTTCCTTTCCAAGCAAAAATTTGTTTAATTTGTGGAGAATGTTCTACCCCTTCTTCTATAAGTAAATCTCCTTCAAAACCAATTAAATCTTTCACTTCTGTATAAGTCATTCCTTCATTTATACTCGAGAAATGATTTATATTGATAGACTCTTTCTGTTGCCTTTCCATCACAGTAGAAGAAGTTGCTGTTTGATTTTTCACTTCTTTTCTCTGTTCACACGCTGTCATACTGAAACCTAAGCATAAACTAAACAATATACATGCGCTTTTTTTCATCATAACAGTTGTCCCTCCCCTCATAATTAAACCATATTTTCCCTTAAAAATAAACTGAATATTTAATATTATATTTAAAAACCTCGTACAATTAAGTACGAGGCTAATTTCATTTATTCAAATGATTATTTGATTGATCATTCTGTTCTTTTCTTAACTCTTGTTCTTCATCTTTTGGTAATTGTTTATCATTATCCTTAATTGGATTCGTTTCTCTATTTTCTATCATATCATTTGGAACTTGTGGCATTACTCGGCCCACAATAGCGGCTAATTCATCTAGTATACCTTCACCTGTTTTTCCTTTTTTAATTTGCTTTCCAATTTGTTTGAGGCGTTCATACGTATCAACATCTGCTACAACGACTGCATTAGCACCGTCAGGGTCATTTTTTAAACTTTCTGCAACAGAGTATTTAATTGATTCAACTCGAGTTCGATCAAGTTTTGCTTTTACATCAATACCTACAATAGCATATTTTCCAACAACGACCGCGGTTGCATCATTCACACCTGGCACACTTGCCGCTAAAGATGCTAAATGATCTGCTGCTTTTTCATTTGGCTTATTTGATTTATTCGTATAATTAACATTTTTCATTGAAACATTTTTTTGTTCCGTTTTTTCGTTTGGATTGTCTTTTTTTCCAATACTGCATCCAGTTATAACAAAGCAAAGCATCAATATATATATTAGAGTTTTCATTATTTTCACCACTTCACTATTAAGGTTTAATCATAAATTTTTTCAACAGCTTGCATTTTCTTTACCTTTTCCTCGGCCCCGCTATTAGCATTAATGAATATTTGGTACGTATCTTTTCCTAATGTGCCTACAAATTCATAGCAAAGTACTTCATTATGCAAATCATTGACTACTAAAGCTTTACGTTCTTCCATGACTTTTACATCCGGATTGATTTTCTTTCTTGCTTCTGCTGCAGTTAGCTTTGCCGATGGAACTGTTCGCTTTTGATGTGATGCTAAATATTCTTTTGCGGAGAACCCAACGATAGAACCATCATCTAAAGCAATTTTCATTTGGATTGCTTCTGGATAAATTCGTACTCCATTTTCATTTACTACATACGTAAATACACCAACATTATCATATTGAGAGCTATCATAAAGCTCCATATTATTAAACTTATGGTCCTTTAAAAATTTCAAACCTTTACTACCTGCATCGTTTAAACTAACTTTCTGTTCTTTAATTTCGCGGTTATTCATAACCCAAATTGGATATCCGCCTTTTCCGGTAATATCCATATAGAACTCATTGTTCGTTGCTTCATCTTTAATTTTCACACTATAGAAGGATTCTTTCGCACCTTTTCCGCTTTTCTCAACATCTACTTTTTCATTTCCTTTTAAATTCAAAAACGATTTGGCAATTTTCGCCGCTTCATCTTTAGAAATTGCCTTTCCTTCCGCTTCAAATCCGCCTTTTTTATTTTTTTGCGCACTTGTAAAGGTCGGTCCGAAGTTTGTAGAAGAATATGATGTTACGTTTTTCTCTACAGTTTTCAATCCATCAATAATTGTGTTATCTGCTGGATCGCGATTTGATGCAAGTGCCATTTCTACATCCATCCAACGTAAATTATTTTTCAAAACAAGATGTTGTACTTTTCTTAGTTCATCTTGTATATTTCCTGCATTTGAATATAAAGTTTGCAACGTTTTATATTCTTGCTCATTTAACGGTTCTTTTTCTAAATCACGAATGGCTGCACGGTAACTAAAATCACCGATATTCGCTAAAAATTCTTCCGTTTTATTAAATGGCATTAATGTTAAAGGAAGTTGCCCTACATCTGAGCGAGCTTCAGATGTTAAACGCCATACATCCGCTAATGCAGGTGATAAAGATGATCGTGAATTCATCGCAAGTGTTGTGCCAATTTTATCGTGTAATAAATCGACTTCGTATGCTAAATCATGGAATGCACGTTGATAGCTATTTTCCGCTCGAATTAAAACCGCATTTTTCTCTTGGTGCTCTTTATAGCCCCAATACCCTGTTCCTACTACACCTACTGTTAATAATACAATGATAATACCTCGTAACATTGTCCCACCTCCACTCTATTTACAGAAAATATGTTTACCGATTTTTTTAATTTGTGGACGAGTCCAAATCCATTTACTAGTCGCAGTATCTGGATTGAAATAATATAAAGCATTTCCTGTTGGATCCCATCCGTTAATCGCATCTAAAACTGCTTTTTTTGCTGTTTCATTTGGCGTTAAATATATTTGTCCATCGGCTACCGCTGTAAATGCTCTAGGCTCAAAGATTACACCTGAAACAGTATTTGGGAATGACGCACTTGTAACACGGTTCAAAATGACAGCAGCTACTGCAACTTGTCCTAAATATGGTTCACCGCGTGATTCTCCGTATACTGCGTTTGCCATAAGCTGAATATCATTTTGAGAATAACCGTTCGGCACATTTGTCCCTTTATTTTGAGGTGGTTTATTCTCTTGTGCAGTGCCACCACTATTTCCTTTATTTGTTGTCGTCCCTTTATTAGCAGTTGACTTGTCATACTTCGTTGCTTTCACGAGCATTTGCTTCGTTTTAGCTCCAGCTAAACCGTCAACGGGTAATCCGAATTTCTCTTGAAAATTCCGAAGTGCCCAATATGTACCCCATCCGAAAACACCATCCACTTTTCCCGTATAAAATCCGTTATATTTCAAACGAGATTGCAGTTCAATGACATCTTCGCCAGATGCCCCTCTTTGAATGACTTGATTAGAAAAAGCTTCTACATTCTTTAGTTGTATACTACTGACCATTAAAGACAGTCCTATGAACGCAAGTAAAACTGCTATTTTAAAAATAGCCTTTTTGTGCATAATTTTCCCTCCTTAATTACGGAAATGATTTCTTGGTTATGTTTTGTAAAAGCCTCGCTTTTATGTAAAGAAGACAAAAAAATCCAAACTCATATCGTTGAAAAAATATGTAAACAATATACAAAAAAGATAAAAGGAGTTCATCATGAAGAAATTGTTAAAGCGTGTCGCACTTGTCATTCTGTTCCTAACAACATGTTCAAATATATATACAGGCTCATCAATTGTTCGTGCGCAGCCGCCGTATGCCAAATGGGGTAAGCTTGCCGTAGAAAAGACGAAAGAACAATACCCAAAAGCAGAAATTATTGACTATCTTCATATAGGTAGAAAACCAAAAACAGTTCAAATAACTGTTGAAAAATTTAAATTGTGGTTACGTGAGAACGGAAAAGAATACGGTGTTTTTGTTGATGTAGAATTTGAAACGAAGACGGAGAAATTTATAAAGTTGTCGTTTCAGAAGACGAGTAGATAAAGTGAAACTTTAATCAGTGGGGGTTTTGTTCATCTCCCACTAATCATCCGCCCTCACCAATCGGACTTTTACGGGCAGCCCGACAAATAGCTGGATAAAGTGAAACCCCCACTGTTAAAACAGACACAGTGGGGGTTCTTGCATTTCTAAAATTTTTCCCTAAAGTTTCGATTCCCTAAAAATCTTACCAATATACAAATAGAGCCAATTACAACTGCTATCCCTATACTGTATAAAAGTACTTTACCATACCCACCTATTCTTGGATCTAAAAACGGATATGGATACCAATTCACGATTGGGCCACGTATTAAGCTATATACAACGTAAAAACACGGGAATAAGAGCCAACTTGCAGATTGTTTCCAAGTGATTTTCTTAATAGGTGGATTTAAAATCCAATCTAAAAGCATTGCAATCGGCATGATATAATGTAGCACAGTATTTACCCATGGTATTGCCGTTTGAAGTGACTCTTCTAACCCTCTTAGTAACAAAAAATAAACGAGTCCTGTCGTAAGTATGTATACCGTTGCCGCACCACGAAGTATACTAAACTGTTCTGAGCGACCAAATGTAGCTGTTCCGATACTACTTAAAAGGAGAATACATGCAACTAAAATGTTACTTTCGATAGTAAAGAAACTAAAAAAGTTAACTGGATTGAACGGTTTCACTTGTGCCCTGATTATGAATTGCGTAATAATGGCGCTACATACTAGAAGACTTAAACAGAATCTAAATAAAGATAAAATTTTTTCATCCTTCATACATTCCCTCCTTTTCTTATATATAATTAGAAATTCCCTGTACATGCTCAATAAATAGTTTTAATGGAACGAGCCCACGTTTTGGCATATGACTACTTATAATAGCTACTACTTCTAACTGAGGAATGATAACGATGTATTGTCCACCGTATCCCATAGCGAAATATATACAATACGGTATGTGAAATCTTTCGGTATGTAATACCCACCAGTGATATCCATATGCGCCGACATGTTCATATGTTTCAAAATGCGCCCTACTTGACTCTTCTAACCATTTCGCTGATACAATTTCTTTTTCATTCCAATATCCATTTTGCAAACATAATTTTCCTAATTTTAACAAATCGGTAGATTTCATTTTCATACCGAAGCCGCCGACATATATACCCTGCGGATCTTGTTGCCACTCGTATTCGTTAATTTCTAATGG
Organism: Bacillus sp. ISO11; assembly: GCF_003458115.1. Lineage (NCBI taxonomy): Bacteria > Bacillati > Bacillota > Bacilli > Caryophanales > Bacillaceae > Bacillus > Bacillus sp. ISO11. The sequence continues at coordinate 39,278 of NZ_QXCO01000006.1, forward strand.
ATTAAATAAATATTTCTTTGCAAACCGCTCTGTCGACATTCCAGTAGCTTCTTGAATAATATAGCTCAGTAAATGAGAAGAACCTGAATTATAATTCATTTTTGTAGCAGGTTCTTCAATTATTGGCTTTTCTAATATGTACTGTACCCAGTTCTCTGATTCTACAAAGTCATTTGGGAATACTACTCCATTCCCAAACTCTTTCCAGTCCTCACCAGTAGTCATTGTTAATAAGTGATATAGCGTTAAATCATGTTTTCCCCTAGGTACATTTTCAATCCACTCTGTGATCGGTGTATGTATATCATTTATATAGCCCTTATCAATTGCAATACCAATTAATAAAGATACGATACTTTTTGTAATCGAATTTATTTTATATAAGTTATTTGCACATTCGGGTGTTTTATAATACTCAGTTGTTAATTGTCCTTTTTGATAAACAAGAAATGTATTCACTTTTTTCTTTTCGAATTTATTTTCTAGTTGCTTGAAATCCAAAAACTTTACCTCCATTTAAATAGTTAATCCATTTATTATATCTTGTTCCTTCATTTTAAACATAATTGTGCTCAAATAAAAATAAACCTGTCAGCCATAATGAACTGACAGGTTTATTTTTATAATTTCGTACGAACATTCCAAAGCTCTGGGAAGAATTGTTGATCAAGTACTCGCTTTAAATAAGAAACACCGGAGGATCCACCTGTACCCATTTTATGTCCAATAATTCTTTCTACTGTTTTCATATGACGGAAACGCCATTGTTGTAGCCAGTCTTCAATATCAATCAATTTTTCAGCAAGCTGATATAAATTCCAATATTTTTTCACATCCGCATACACTTCTAACCATGCTGCTTCTACTGTTGCATCTTCTTCATAAGGCTGCGTAATATCACGGTTTAACACATCTTTATGAATAGGGAATCCTTCTTTTACTAATGCTTGAATCGCGACATCATATAGACTTGGTGCATGTAGCGCTTTATGAAGTCGTGCATGTAATTCTGGATCCTTTTCATAAATTTTTAATGCATGTGGCGTTTTATAGCCAAGTGCATACTCAATCATACGATATTGATACGATTGAAAACCTGAAGCTTGACCGAGTGAATCACGAAACTCAATATATTCTGATGGTGTTAATGTCGCAAGAATATCCCAAGATTGAATAATTTGAGACTGAATTTTTGATACACGTGCTAACATTTTAAAAGCTGGTTGTAATTTATCTTGTTTAATAGATTCAATCGCCGCATTTAGCTCATGTAAAATGAGCTTCATCCAAAGCTCACTTGCTTGGTGAATAACGATAAATAACATTTCATCATGATGGTCTGATAATCTTTTTTGAGAAGATAGTAAACTATCTAATTGTAAATATTCCCCATACGTCATATTCTCTTTAAAATCCGTATGAATCCCTTTTTCCATAATTACTTTTTCATTTTCTTTCATATTAGCCAAACGCCCCTTTTATATGATTCTACTTATATTGGTCTAATAACGGCTCGAACTGGACTTCCATCCGCATCAGTTAATGCAAGTGGTAATGCAATCAATTCATAATCACCGTCTGCTACATGATCTAGTACGACATTTTCTAAAATATGAATTCCATGTTTAAATAATTGATGATGCGCTGCTAATTCTTTATCATCTAGCGGATCAATTGATGGTACATCTACTCCAATTAAACGAATACCTTTCTCCGAAAGAAAAGGTGCTATGTCTGCACGTAAATGAGGGATCACATCTGGAAATTCTTCAGCTTTTCCATGTGAAGATGTACGTAATAATAATCGTTCTACACCTTCTAAATGAAAGCTTTCTAATTCCTTTTCCCCGATGCTTTCAAGATTAGAAACGTCAATAATCCGTGCTGGGCCAACATAAACTTGAACATCTAAATCCAATACTTTCTTTCCATCATTATCAAAATGAAATGGTGCATCAATATGAGTGCCTGTATGAATACTCATCGTTAACTTTCCAACATTTACCGAGCCACTTTCTTCTTTTGACCATGAAACTTCATATGAGAACGGTGTGTCTCCTGGCCACGTTGCAATATCATTATTTAGCGGTTGTGAAATATCAATCCACTCTGATGTTTTCATGCTTATGCCACAACCTCTCGCTTATTTTCAAACTGTTTATACTCTTCTTCTTTCATAATTTTCTTTAATATTTGTACAGATTTCCACACTTCTTCATATGTGTTATATAAAGCGACCGGCGCCAGTCTTACTCCATTAGGTGCTCGGAAATCAGGGATAACTCCATTTGCTTTTAGCGCTTTACAAATACGTGCTGCTTCTGCATGTTCTAAATATATGTGCCCGCCACGTTTTTCATCCTCTAATGGATTTCCAATTGTAAATCCGAAATCTTTTAATTCGTGATCAATTAAATTCAGCATATATCTTGTAATATGTAAAGATTTTTCGCGTAAACGTTCAATACCAGCATCTTTAAACATTTCAAGAGAACCAATTAAAGGTGCTGTACTTAATACGTGCGGTGTACCAATTTGATAAGCACCTGCATGATCGGCAGCTGTTAATGTATGCTCCATATCAAACTGTTTATCTTTTCTAGAACTAAACCATCCAGACAATCCTGGCAGTCTATTAAAATGTTTACTATTTACATAAATTCCTGCAACGCCACCAGGTCCTGCATTTAAATATTTATAATTACACCAAATAGCGAAATCAACATCCCATTCTTTGAAAAAATGCGGAATAGATCCTATTGAATGGCATAAATCAAATCCAATGTGAATGCCGCGTTTATGAGCTTCCGTTGTTAAACGTTTCATATCAAGAATTTGACCACTTCTATATAAAACAGAAGGTAATAAAATTAAAGCGATATCATCTTCCATCGCATGAATAATATCTTCTTCAGAAAGTGTTCTACCATCTCTGCTTTTCACTCTTACTAAATGCTCATCTGGATCTAATCCTTTTAAACGAATTTGACTTTGAAGTGCATATATATCTGACGGGAATGTTAATTCATCCGCAAGAATTTTTGTACGTATTCCTTTCGGCTCATAAAATGTGGCAATCACTTGGTGTATATTTGTCGTCGTGGAACCGGTTACAATAGTTTCTTCTGGTAAAGCTCCAATAAGAGGTGCAGTCAACTCACCTAATTTCTCCGAGAGAAAAAACCACGGATGCTCACCTTCTGTCCAGCCGTCAATGCCATACTCTTTCCACGAATCTAGCAACGTAAGTAATGATTTCTCTGCTCTTTTTGAAAGTAGCCCTAATGAGTTTCCATCTAAATATATAGTACCTTCTTTTTTATAGAATTCAGTTTGAAAATCTTTCAGTTCATCATGTTTATCACATTCAAGCGCATACTCATAAGTTGGTTGAAATGGTTCTTTATACATGGTGTCACCTTCTCTTAATTTTCTTTTTATTCTAACTAATTGAAATATATCACCTCAATTGATACAACGTCAATGATATTATGTCAGTTGACTTTATATATGAACTTCTTTTACAATACAATTATATTTTCAGACATTTCAGTATAAAGAGGTGATTCTTTGAAAAACTCTACTCTTTCATCAAGAAAACACCGCTCCTTAGAAACGAAGAAGAAACTATTACACTCTGGTTACACTATTTTTATAAATAATGGATTTCAAAAAACGACAATTACACAAATTATTAAACATGCAGAAACTGGTTACGGAACAGCATATGTATACTTCAAAAACAAAGATGATCTCCTAATTAGTTTAATGGAAGATGTTATGAATCGTTTTTATAATATCGCTGAACGCTCTTTTTCTCCACAAACAAAAGAGGAAGCACGTATAATGATCCAAAATCAAGTTAGAGCATTCCTGCAATTAGCAGATGAAGAACGCGCTATTTTGCAAGTTGTAGAGGAAGCGATAGGATTATCAAGAGAAATACGGCAAAAATGGGATGAGATTCGGGAACGTTTTATAACAAGCATTAAACAGGATATTACTTACTCTCAAGAAAGTGGATTAGCACAACCTAATTTAAATAAAGAGATTGTAGCACGCGGTTGGTTCGCGATGAATGAATCGTTTCTTTGGACTATTATGCAAAATGACAAAAAGATTAACTTAGAGGAAATTGTGTATACGTTAACGGAGATGTATACGACCGGGTTATATAAATAGCACACCTTCAATAAATAAGGTGTGCTATTTTACATCTATAAAAATATATTATCCGGGTATGGTAGTGCTAAAGGAGGCTTTTCAGAAAATGAGAAATATTGTAGTTTTAAAGATTCACCATCTATCGATTTCAGTTTTCCACTAGTAATTTCACATTCAAACACAACAACAATATATTCTACTTGATCGCCATTCGGATATATATGACGGAACCTTTCCCCTCCAAATACCCCTTTTTGTTTTTTTACTTGCACTTTCAAACCCGTTTCTTCCCACACTTCACGAACTACCGCTTCTTCTGGAGTTTCTCCAGGCTCAATTGCTCCAGCTGGCAAACTCCAGTATTCCCCGCCAGGATATTGAAACAAAATATCTCCCTGCCCATTTTTTATAACAGCAGCTACACTTGGCATGAATATTAGTTCATGTCCTAATTGCTCCCGGATTTTTTTATAATATAGCGACATCGACATATAATTCTCTCCCACTCCATTAATGAATAACTGTATTTTCTGACATATATTCTATAATAATACCAATAACAATTTCTATATAGAAAGGATAAGAAAATGACCCAAGTACAACTAGTAAATAGCTTTCTATCATTTTTAGGAACGACAAAACAGCCTACTAGCTTAAAGTTTCTAAATGAGCTTATTAAAGCTCATCAAGAAAAAGTAAAAGAACCAATACACTTATCAAATATGAAAGAACTTATTTCAAGGTCTAACGATTGGCATACATCTCCTGTATTAAAGAAAATTCAGATTTTCGGTTATATCGATGGTATTCCAACTTCTATTAATGATAATGTTTTAAAACGATATTTCCAAGGTAAGAAAAGAGAACAAATCATTACATCTTCTGAACTTAATTATTGGATAACAGAAAGATTTTGTGTTGATAAAGAAATATATGAAAGAGCTATTGAGATTTTCAATGAAAAATCTTCAAATAGAATATTACAAACAAGTTCTTTAATATCTTTAGGCTGAGGTAAATAGCTAGTTGAAGGAGCAATTTCAAAATTAAAGCTTATATGTCCACATCCAGTTAGCCACATATAGTGACATTTCAACTCTTCATCGAACATATATTTCACAATATCTATAAATAATAAATCTCCTGCGTATTGCAACAGAAACTCCATATTCGAGCTACAAGTATAATAATTGTCATCGTCATCAAGATTTTTTATATTATATTCCGCCAAATCCCATAAAAAATCTTCTTTTAATATATTTTTAATTTTTTCAACAATGCTTATCCCCCCGAATTTTCCCAAGAATAACTCTCTAATCTACTTAAAATAATTTCAGTAAATTCTTCAGCAATGTCCTTAGAAATCTCACCACGATTTCCAATAATATCCCAAGCAATATTAATTGAAGTCCATCTCATCAATGAATTCTTTTCAAATTTTAAAAACTCTATTATTTTCTCCTCTTTCATTTCACTTAGAATTGCTTTTAATTCACTTTCTTCTAATTTACTTCTTTGATCATAATCAGTTTGATTTAGTATTTTTACATATTCCTTACTTTCTTGATAAAAAGCAATCTTTACTTGTTCTGGTGATAAATCCGCTAATAGTTTTTCAATTTCTTCAGCGCCTATTTCTTTACCTTTATTTATACATTTGAAATAAATATGTTTTAATCCTGCTCGGTCTTCTTTGTGATACCAAGATAATATCCCACAACTTAATATCCAAATAGAAATTAACTCTTCAATATCAGTAGCAATCTCCACAAAATCAAATAATTGATTATATATTAAATTTAACGAGAAAAGAAATTCTTCATCATGTTGTCTAACTTGCCATATGTCATTAATCCCACTTTTTACTGCAGCAGTTGCAATTTCTTTTTGTATATCGTACGAGGCTCTATTACTCCCCTTTATATCTGCTACACTAGATAATTTATACAGTTCTAAACCTCGTGTTTTCCATTCTTGTGAATCTTGTTTAATTATCTTTTTAAAATATTTTAGTAGTGGCCATAAAGCATACTCCTTATGATCTACATAACTAACAACATCCCATTTTAACTTTTCATTAATTTCACTCATAAGTTGGGGTATTACTACTTCACCATATTTTTTAAAACATTCATGAGTTCCTTCGTAATTTTAAAATAAAGTTTGATTAAAAATATCGTGTTAACCCGTATTCTATGGTAAATAAAAAGAATCCATTTTGAAAAAGATTGATCAAAATGGATTCTTATCCAGCAGGTTTATGTTTTGGTTTTATAAAAAAGTTTGATCATTTTCTATCAATGAAAACAATTAATTGACTATTTTTATTATGAAGAGGTCGGAGCAGGAAATTCATCAATTTTGATACGAAGTAAACTATAAGGTTTCTGTCGTAAGTCTTTTCCATAATGAAATCTAGGCTGTCGATGTAATTGGTTCACAATGACATACAAATATTGATCCGGACCAATTGAAAAAGTATCCGGCCACAAAATTCTCGGATCATGTGCGATAGCTTCCATTATGCCATTTGGCAATATCTTACGGATACTGTTGTTTTCATAATCTCCAGCATAAACAGCTCCCTTTGCATCGGTGATCATTCCATCAGACGCACCTTTTTCTCCCCAATACTCCACATGATAAGGTAAATTCATGTCCGGTATCGTTCTGTCTCTCAAGGCTTCTGTTGAGATCGAGAACAAATGCCGACTGGTTAGTGGAGCAAAAAATAATATCTTTCCATCGGGAGAAATCGCAAGACTATCAGACGCCAACCTAAATGGAGAAGTTGAACCGTCTTTGTTTCGATTCATTAAAATTTGACCTTCTACTTTCGGTAAAAAATAGGGATCGGGTGAAGTTGAATTTGCTCCATTTAACCGTCTAAACGCGTTTCCATTTAATAAATCTACGACGATAATAGCTCCTGGTCCTCTTGAAGAAGAATCCGTTATATAGGCATAACCTGCTTTTCCAACACGAAAATCAAAACGGACATCATTCAGATAAGTTGTAGGCAGGACAACATCTTCTGTAAAGGTATATACTTTTCTTATTGTATTGGTTTCTAAATCAACAGCGACTAATTTTGCCCCCCCTTTAATAGGTTCAGAAAAATTGGGTGCCGCTGTATCTAATATCCAAAGCGTTCCCCTTCCATCAGCAACTACACTTTGGACACTGATGAAAGTCATTGGGATATTCTCGGGATTAACCAAATTGGTTTGTAAATTAGGATAAGGCTGCAATTTATCCTCAAAAATTTCCGCCACCGTAAATTTAACATCGTCTCCCCATTTCGGAAAGCAAATGAAAATACGACCGGTTTCTGAAACAGTAACACCTGTAGGCATAGCCCCATAAAATGCATAAACTAGTTCTAAATTACCGAAATATTTTTCACTAGGTAACATAGGTTTCATAATATCCTCCTCAAGCATTCAAACGGGATATCTCCTATATATGATTTATATTTTTTCTAGTGCATGTTTCTTAATAAGTTTTTCTATACGAAAAGATGATTGAATTGATTGTTTTCGAAATTTAATAAGTCTGTCAGAAGAAAGGAAACATTTTAATTTAAAGGTCTCCAGATGAAGTAGAATTCAATTAGCAGGTAGCGAAGTTCAACATTCCCGAATCAACGTTAAGCTGGTATAAAAAATGGGGAAATATCCCCCTTTAAATTTGTGAAAAAATGTACTTAAGCTAAACTGCCCGTTAGTTTAAGTGTAACACTTCACAAACAATCTTTTGAGTATTCTTATTATTCCTGTTTCCTCAACAATCTGGCCCTTTAATTGAACAATACAACTGAAATTTAAGGGGCAAAAGAAAAATCTTATATTAATACAGGGTTTTATCAATCTTTTTTATAAATTATCAAACTTTATTTTAAATCAATACCACACTTTATTCCATGTTCCATGAGTGACTAACGGGTGCTTTGAACAAGAAAATAAAGGTGAGTACATATTATACATGACTAATATGCGCTCACCTTTATTTTTTTAGGATTTTTAGCTTTTAGGTCTTGATAATAATTTTTAGTGGTTTTATTAACAATTTATATTTAGTAAAATTGCTTTTTATGAATTTAATATAAGTCCAAAGAATTTCCTGGTCAATATAATAACGTATATCAGCACACTTTTTCTTTATTCAGTCTACTTACAATTCCAACTATAAATTTATATTCAATCCTCCTCTTCTTAGTTTTTTTAAACCCTTCTTTCGTATCAAAAATAAAACACGTTTTCCGAAACCAAATTCGTACATATAAAGACTCAAAATAAATAGGTTTTATAATTCCTCGTTCCTCAAATTCAGTTCCATCTTTATTTTCAGTTTCTGTTCGAACGAACCACCTATTTCCGAAGCCAATTTCAATATACTTCACATAAGTCCCCCTTTCGGAAATTAATTTCTAACTGTTCTATTATTTCCCCGGTAAGCGCACATTCCGACAGAACATGAGCCCACAAAGAAAAAGTAGATTGCAAAAATCTACTTTATAACTTATATTTTTGCATTCGTTTATAAAATGTACTACGGGGTACATTTAATAGTTTTGCAGCTAACGAAACATTTCCATTTGTCTTTTGTAATGCTTCAATCATGCTATCACGCTGTATTTTTTCACGAAAATTCAATGTATGTTCTGTTTTATTTTCAACTTGTAACTCAAGTTGTTGTTGATTTCCCCTCATTGTTTGCAGCAAAAAAGCGACTTGTTTTTCGCATATTTCCCGTCCTTGCGACAAAATGTAAATGCGTTCTAATACATTTACTAGTTCCCGAATATTTCCGGGCCATGTATGTTGTAAAAATTGATTGTATATACTCTTTGGAAATACAACATTCCAATTCTTCCGTTCGCAAAAGTGTTGTATAAAATATGGGATATCCTCTTTTCTTTCTATTAACGATGGAACATATAACGGATAAACGTGCAAACGATAATATAAATCTTGACGGAATTTCCCTTCTTCTACTAACCGTAGTAAATCTTTATGTGTGGCAGTAATAATACGAATATTTACTGGTACCAATTTTGAACTCCCAATTGGAGTTATTGTGCGTTCTTGTAAAACACGCAATAATGCTACTTGCATCTCTGGTGGTACTTCACCAATTTCATCTAAAAATAATGTTCCTCCGTTTGCTTGTTCAAATTTCCCTTTATATCCTTGACGTCGCGCACCTGTAAATGCACCTTCAGCATAACCGAACAATTCACTTTCCATTAATTCTTTAGGCAAAGAACCGCAGTTAACAGCTATAAAGGGCCCGTCTTTTCTTGGACTATTTTCATGAATCGCTCTCGCGACATATTCCTTTCCTACTCCTGTCTCACCACATACATACACACTAGCATCAGTCGGTGAAACAAGCTTAATTTCTTCTAGTGTGTGTTGAAATGCTCTGCTTGTCCCGGTAACTCCTGAAAAAGTAATCCCTTTTATAAATGTGAGAGCAGAATATGTATTCATTTGTTTATTTTCCTTTAAATACATACATTTCCCAATCATTCTTTCATTACTATATACTGGTATCTCTAATTTAGTTTCCAATCCATGGTGCATTAACTCTTCAAGTTTCATTCTTGACCAATTATTTATTCGTTCACGAACGCTCTTACTCGCAGAAACGATAACATCACGATGATTACAAATAACTACTTGTTCATCACTATCAATGACATCTAAAAAACGATGGATTAAGTGTAATTCATTTTGATGAACTCTTATGCTACATTCACGTTCTATCGCATGTGCAATTGAAGTTACCATACCGAGCATATATGGATGCGAAAATTCAATTGGACACGAGAAATCTAGAACACCAATTAATTTCCCATCATCATTATGAATGGGAGCAGCCGCACAACTCCAGCTATGAGATGCCACGGTGTAATGTTCAGTACCACTTATCATAATAGCTTCTTCAATTTCTAGCGCTGTTCCAATTGCATTTGTGCCAACAGCTGATTCCGTCCATTTTACACCTTCAATAAAATTAATATGTTTCGCTCGCTTTAACGTTTGTTTATTTCCACTTAACGATAGAACATAACCATCTGGATCGATTAATAATGCCATCATTTGTAGTTCATCAATGGTTTTTCTCATATTTTGTATTTGAGGTAATGCGATATCAAGGAAAATTTCACTCTTTTTCTTTTGTTCTTGAAAAATGTTAGAAGACAAAATTTTCTGACCTTTATTCATGTGAGGATTAACATTAGCCTGTTTACATCGATGCCACGATTCTGAAATTCTTTGATTTATGCGATTTGAATCAAGAACACCTTCATTAACAAACTTTTTCCATGTATGTAAGTAAAACGGTGAAGCTAACATTGTATCATCTCCCTTTTAATTGTTTTGGAGATTTATAAAACATACTTTTATTATAAAACTGAATAAAAGCGCTTTCAATACAACTAGCAAGACGACACAAATATGTTAATAATTTGAATATCTTCATGCGCTTCTTTATTCTTTTTTAGTAGCACTATATTTTGTATAATGGACGCAAAGAAAATACATAACCAAAACCACTTTTGTGGATTGCCGTTTATAAAGAAAACAATCACGGCTATTGCAAATAAAATAGTGGATGCTAAACTAAAATATAATTTTGTTTTCATTCCTATTATCCCTCACCCCTCTATTACTTTACAGTACATACTAACTCTTCATTTTTCATCTCTACTATGTACTCCTGTAAAACATATTCTTTCCCGCCATGGTTTTCATACCATTCATGTATTCCTTTAATATGCCTCTCGTCACTTCTAATTTTCGATTCTATTTCATTATACTGTTCATAACTATCATATTCCCATATGGCAAATACTTCAGACGTACCATTCTTATTATCTTTCATCCAGCGTCCTATTAGCCTAGAACCATGCTTTAATTGATTAGGTAAGTTCGTGTGATTGAAATGATCATTAAATACTTCTATGAATTCATTTTTCACTACATAGTACTTCCTTCTGTAAAACATACTTCTTCACCTCTTTCATGAAAAGTATTAGTAAATCTTCCCATCACTACCGTATTATAATACTTTCCATCCGATAGTCTTTTGTCATTTTTCAAAATGCCTTCTACTTCAAAACCTAATTTTTTATAAAGATGAATAGCTTTCTCGTTTGTCTCTAATACTTGTAAAGATATTTTATTTACTGCATTTTCGTCAGCCCATTTAATAGATTGTTGTAATAGGCTCTTCCCCATTCTATATCCCCAAAACTCTTTTAAAATACAAACGCCAAACTCCACTTTATGAGATAATCTCTTAAAATTTGATCCTTCACATCTTGAAAATCCAACAATTCGATTGTGCACTTCTACAACTAAAAAGAGATTCTTCGTTTCTTCACTATCTGTTTTTATTATTTTTTGAAACCCTAGGTCATCTATAAATCCCTCTCCAGCATCTCTATCCATATTTTCAGTTTCTCCATCAATCTGAACTCTAATTTTCGATAACTGCTCAGCATCTTTTTCAGCTGCAGAACGAATTGTATAAGTTAATCCATTTATATGATACTCTTGCTCTTTTACAATCATGTCAAACTCCTTTCAAATCAATATAATGGCGCTATTACAACTTGTTTACCTTGTTTCTCAAATTCCTGAACAGTTTCTTTACTAGCCTCTTCGTCAGTTATAATAAGGTCAATTTCTTTTAGAGACTCTCCTCTTATAAAACAATCTATTCCAAGTTTATTATGCGGAGCTAAACAAATATTTCTTCTAGCAATTTCACTTACTCTTTTACTAAAATAAGCAACTTCAGGTGTTACAGTACTAATACCTTGTAATGAAATGCCTCCACCTGTAGAGAAATAAAGATCAATAGAAAATCTACTTATCAATTCAGAGGCAAATGTATCAGTAATATTTCCTGAAGGCTTTACTTTTCCACCAATTAAATATGTATCGATGTTCTTATATTCTCTTAGATGACCAGCTATTTCTATAGAATTCGTAATAACCGTAAATGATACTTCCGGTAAATATTTCAGCATCGCATTATGAATGGAAGCCCCGCCAATAAAAATAGAATCATCTTCTTGTATATAAGATGCCGCAACTTTTGCAATTGTGTTCTCATATATTGAGCTGTCACTATAACGTTTAGCTGGTTCCGCAGCTAAGTTCCTCACTCGCGTAAGTTCAATTGCACCTCCGTGCGTTCTTTTTAATAAACCATCCTTTTCCATAATAGACAAATCTCTTCTTATAGAATCAATAGACATTTCAAATCTTTCCGCAAGTTCCTTTGCGATTACTCTTCCATCTGTATTAAGTAGTTCTAAGATTCTCTCTCGACGTTCTTCAGTAAACATGTTATCACCACCGTTATTGAAGATTCAGAAACTTAAACTTTATTTTAATTATATGTATGCCTCTTCTGTTTTACAATATTTTCAGTTCTTATTTATTCCGTTTTATACAGTCTTCTCCCTCTTTCTATCCTGTTAACTTGACAACCAAATAAATGTATATCTGTATATTACGCAAAAATACTTCCATTCACCTTCCTATTGATGTAAAATTATTCCTATGTTTTACTTTTTAACACAGAAAGGGATTACTATGAAATCATTAATCAAAACGACATGTACAGCATTATTATTTACTGGAATATTAACAGGATGTAATAGCAATACTACACCAAAACAAGAAAAGAGTGCTCTCGAAAAGAATGCAATGCACTATGGAGAAATAGTTAAAAACGAATACTATAGAGCGACAGTTGAAAATGCAAAGTTTGAAAAAATAGACAAAGAGCGACGCCTTACTACTCGTGTTATGATTAATAATGTTCGGGACGATGGACAAACTATTGATCTTTCGGAAATAAAATATTTCATACAAGATGAAAAAACTGGTCAGAAATATGAAGGTGAAGCTCATCCGATAGATGACGAGCACTATAAAAATGTTCCACACGAATTCTCTTTAACTACTGACGTTGTGTTTGAACTGAAAACTTCACCAAAAGATTTAAATAATATGTATTTATACATAGATAGCAAAGCTGCGCCGTTAACAGATACATATTGGAAGCTTGATAATTTAGTATCTAAATAGAAAGACCAGTCTTACATGACTGGTCTTTTACATTCATACATTTAACTTTCATTAACACTTATATTCATTTTCTAATAACAACTTGAATAACATCAGCTAAACCAGTATGCCCTTTCCCTTCAATTCGCTCTTGTTCGCCATTAAAGAAATGAATTACCTTATGTTCTTCACACCAAGTAAGGATATCAATTGGATCATACAGCATATCAACATCTTTTGGTCCACCAGTACCATAGTTTATTTGTTTTTTTGAGTAAACTTCAAACATAATTAAACCATCAGGCTTTATCGTTTGTATCATTTTACCTAATATCATTTTTTTATAATCATCATGAAAATGTCCAAATACCATAACTGCTGCATCATATTCATTTTCTGGCAAACTATCAGCTAATAAATCTACTTTTTTTGTATGCACGTTTACGTTATGCTTCTCTGCCAATTTTTTTGTCTTCTCTAATCCATCTTCCGAATAATCAATAGCTGTTACTTCGTTCCCTTGTCTTGCTAGAAATACAGCATTTCTACCTTCTCCCTCCGCAAATGCTATTACTTTATTGTGATTTGCTAAACGAAATGCTTGTTCTTTAATAAATGTATTAGGTTCTTCCCCGTAAAAATATTCATCTGATTTATATCGATCATTCCAAAATTTAGTCATCATCTTCTCTCCTTCTTCATATCATTTTCTAACTACAATTAAAGATATCAAAGAGTCTTTTTATCCTTAATTAATTTAAAAATAAAAGCAGATTAAAAATCCACTTTTATTTTTTTCGCAAGATCTACGATTTTTTGATTCCGTAACTCTTCTTCCATTTTCTCTTCTGCTGCGAGCATTACTTCATTAATTAAACATCCAGGTTTGTCATGTAAACAACATTCAAACAATGATGTTTTACCTTCAATTGCATGTATAATATCTAAAAATGAAATATCTTCCCAATTCTTACTAAGCGAGTAACCGCCCTTTGGACCAGATGATGAATGTATCATCCCTTCCTTCGTCAACTTAGTTAGTATTTTAGACAAGTACGTTGGTGAAACATTTTGCATTTCTGCTAATTGGTGAACACTAACTAACTTATTTGGTGTAGCCTTTGCCAGAAAAAGCATTGTATGAAGAGCATAATTTGTAGCTTTAGAATATTTCATAATACAGCTCCTATTGTAGACTTCATGTATCTACAATAACTTTATTTTTTTATTATGTCAAACGTTTGTAATACTCCATACAACATTATTTCTTCACAAGTAATACATCTGCCGCGCAAATCGTCACTTCTCTAAATGGAGAGTCAAATAAAACACCTAGTTCAAAACCATCTTCAGTAAGAGCTATTTCATGATATAACCACCAAGCATTTTCAAAGTTTTCCGGCATAGAACACTTTGTTACTCCTATAAAGGTTACTTCAAGTTTATCAAATTCACTAAAAGTACCACTGCAATCTAATACGATAGACAAAGTATCTTCTGATTCTCTCTTTATTACTTTAATTACACTATCGTGTAGTGATGTCTTGTGTAACTGAGCGACATTTGACGGAAGTTTTTTCTCAATGGAATTAAAATATTCTACGTATAATTGATCTAATTGTGCCACTCTTTTCTCATAATCTGTTGTCCACTTTTGCATACGTTTTTTCAGTTCACCTGATGGGTATTCTGAATTAATTGTGATGTTTTGTATAATTGAGTATATCGATTCAGGAAGGAATTTTAATAAATCTATTTTCCTTTCCTCTATTTCTTCCTTTAAACTTTGTATATCCATTTCTGACCATTCTTTTATAGACTCTATAAAACTTACAAATTCTAAAACTTGCATTTTTTTATACCAATCTCTTGTAAAATATTTCAATGACACCTCTCCTAAAACATTTTTAAATCCAGTAAAAACAATATATCCACTTATTATATCATTCCAATAACTATTTTTTCTAAAGAAAAAATGTAAAACTGTAAATATTCCGCCTATTATTTCTAAAACTTCAGAATATTTACAAAAGTATAAAATTAGAATACATTTTAGCTGTACAAGATTCACCTGTACAAAAATTCAAACAAAAAGGGATGGTTATATGTTGAAGAAATTAGTAGCAGGAACATTAGTAGCGGGTTTTGCATTAACTGGAGGACTAGGTGCGGTAAGTGCTGAAGAAAAAAGCAACACAATTAAGTCATTTGATTATTTAAAAGTGGATGAACAAAATGTTAATTCATTTGCAAAATTAAATGATCAGGATAAGAAAAATATCCAAATTACTATGGTATTACCAGAGCAAAATGAAAATGGGGATTGGCTAGCTTATGGTTTTACTAGTCGTGAAACATTAGATGCGTATATTGAAAAGGATAAAAAAGCAATTAAAAATAAAATTAATCCTTTAGGTAGCGGTGCTGGTAGTACTGATTTTTATGAACATAAAGATAAAGGTGGCCAATACATTTACTGGAGCAGCGGATTTAAAAACTTACCGTCTAGCTGGAATGACAGAATTTCTTCTGTAAGTACAGCGTCACCTTCTGCAAGTTATTCAACGACACTTTGGGAGCACACTTCAACACAAGGATATGGAAAAGGCGTTTTATTTAAACACGCTGATTGGTACGGTAAAACTGCTAATTTAGCTGCTGATTGGAACGATATTACTTCAGCGATTGAAATTAAATAGTAATAAGACATTTAATTTCTTCTATAAAAATTCAAACCACTATTCTCTCTTTCATTTAGAGAATAGTGGTTTATCATATTTCTATTTAAGCATGTACAGCATGTCCTACTGCTTGCATTAACGCTTCATGAATCGCCTCAGATAAAGTTGGATGTGCTGCAATATAATCTCTCATTATATCAGCGGTAACTTCTGTATGAATCATTACGGTTCCTTGACCAATAAGTTCAGTTGCATAAGGACCGATAATAGAAATCCCTACAATTTCTTGGTATTTAGGTTCCACAATGACTTTTACTTTCCCTACTTGTTCTCCTAAAATAAGAGCTTTTCCGTTCGCTGTAAAAGGAAATTCTCCGATGAGAATATCACCATATTGTTCTCTTGCACCTTTTTCACTTAACCCGACACTAGCTATTTCTGGAGCTGTGTATATACATCGAGGCACAGCGTGATAATTTACTTTCACGTCTTCTCCACTTGCGTGTAATGCTGCTGTCGTTCCTTCATGGAAGGCAACGTGAGCAAGCTGAATTCCACCGATTACATCACCAGCTGCGTAAATATGCGATACGTTCGTTTGCATATGTTCATTCACAGAAATCCCTTTATTTGAAAACTGAACCCCTGCCTTTTCTAATCCTAATTGTTGCACTCGTGGTTTTCTTCCTACAGAAACAAGAACAAATTCTGGAGTTACTTCTTGAGTAATTCCCTCATATTCAAATGAAGCTTGCTTCTTATAATTATTTAATCCTTTTAAAGCAGCTCCTGTAAATATTTCTACGCCATCACTTTCTAATTTCTCTCTTAAAATATGTGCGATATCTTCATCTTCACCTGGTAATAATTGCGGTGCCATTTCAACAATCGTAACTTTTGTCCCAAGGCGACTATAAATACTTGCAAACTCGCATCCTATTACACCACCGCCAACGATTAACAATGAAGATGGTACACTCTCAAGAGACATCGCATGGCTACTATTTAAAATCCATTTTCCATCAAACGGAGCGAATGGTAATTCTGTAGGTTCGGAACCAGCTGCGATAATAAACCTCTCTCCATCCACTACTTCTTCTTTATTTCCTTGTACAACTCGCACACGATGATCCGTTTCGAATTTCGCTTTTCCTTTTACAACTTTAATTTTATTTTTCTTCATTAAATATTGTATTCCTTGGACGAGTTGCATTACGATTTGTGATTTCCTTGCCTGTATTTGATCCCAATCAATTGATATACTTCCTGTATTAAGCGTAACCCCATAATCATTCGCTTTTCTCACAATGTCATGCACTTCTGCACTTTCTAACAATGATTTCGTCGGCATACACCCAACATTTAAACACGTTCCGCCAAGGTCAGCTTCATCAATAAGAGTGACCTCTTTTCCATTTTGAGCCGCGGTAATTGCCGCTACATATCCAGCTGGTCCGCCTCCAATTACAACTAATTTACTCATTCTCTCACCTTCTCTTTATAAAAGAATTGTTATAGGTTCTTCTAAATAATATTTAATTGTGCGTAAAAATGCAGCTGCTGGTGCACCGTCTAGTGCACGATGATCGAATGTTAAACTTAAAGGTAACATACTACCTTTTTTTAATTTTTTCCCTTTATATACAGGAACATGTTCAATTGCGCCAATACCTAAAATACCAGTCTCAGGTGTATTTAATACAGGTGTGAAATATTCAATACCAAAGCTACCTAAATTACTAATTGTAAATGTCGTTCCGTGCATATCATCACTACTTAAGCTACCTGCTCGCGCCTTTTGTGCCATATCCTTAATCTCTTTAGACAACTCTACTAAAGATAAATTATTTGCAAAGCGAATAGCTGGAACGACTAATCCTTTTTCTAATGCGACTGCTATGCCTAAATGCACATGTTCAAATTGATGAATTGCATCATCTATATAAGCGCTGTTCATTTCTTTATGCTCTCTAAGCGCTAATACAACAGCACGAGAAACGAAATCCGTAATAGTTAGTTTGTTTTCGTATCGTTTTTGTACAACTTCCGCTATGTCTTTATGTAATGCAACTAAATCTGTAACATCTACTTTCATCGTTAATGTTAATTGCGCACTATTTTGTAAGCTTGCATGCATACGACTCGCAATTGCTTTTCTCATACCAGTAACAGGAACGACTGTACTTTCTTCTTGTTCAGGTACTTCTGGATTTGCTACTCTTTCTTCTAGCGCCTTTAATACATCTGCCTTTGTAATCCTTCCGCCAGGACCTGTACCAACTAATGCCTTGATATCCAGATTTTCAGACTTTGCAATTTTCTTCGCTACAGGTGAAATTTTAATTCTTTGCTTCGATACTTCTTTCCCATTTGGTTCTTGATTTTGTACATTTTGTACTTCTATATTAGATGTTTTTTCTTCTATAACATGTGTGCTTTCCTGCATTTCTACTTTTTCATTCGGTTTACCGATGTAGCAAATTACAGTACCAGGCGGCACTCCTTCATCTTCACTTACAGCTATATCAAGTACCGTACCATCAGCTGGCGCTTCAATTTCCGTTTCAATTTTTTCTGAATTAATACTAGCAATCAGTTCTCCTTTTGCTACATTATCGCCTGCTTTAATATTCCAGCTCGTAATAATACCTTCTTTCATCGCCATACCTAACTTCGGCATTACAACTTCTACAGCCATGTGTCTCTCTCCCTTCTCATCGTTTTATTACACATGTAATAAAGATTGGTCTCCAATCATTTCTGATACAGTTTCAATTACTTTTTCTGGCGTTGGCAAATACAACTTTTCAAGTGGTGGTGAGAACGGAACAGGTGTATGTGGTGCTGTAATTCGTTTAATAGGTGCATCTAACAAATCAAAACCTTTATCCGCTACAATTGCCGCAATATCTGTTGCGATACTACATCTTGGATTCGCTTCGTCAATAACGATAAGACGATTTGTTTTTTCAACAGATGATAAAATAGTATCTTCATCAAGCGGTGATAAAGATCGTGGATCAATTACTTCTACTTCAAGCCCCTTTTTCGATAATTGCTTTGCAGCTGCAAGTGCTGTATGAACTTGTTTTCCGATTGCGACAATTGTTACATCAGAACCTTCTCGTTTAATATCTGCTTTTCCTAAAGGAATTGTATAATACCCTTCCGGCACTTCACCTTTCATATTGTAAAGTGTTTTATCTTCAAAGAAGATTACTGGATCATCATCTTCAATTGCTGCTAATAATAAGCCTTTTGCATCATACGGCGTGGAAGGAACAACAACTTTAATACCTGGTATGCTCGTAAATAATGCGTACAAACTTTGTGAATGCTGAGCTGCTGCACTAAAACCAGCACCATGCATCGTACGTACTGTAACGGGTACTTTTGCTTTACCTCCAAACATATAACGGAATTTCGCACCTTGGTTTAATACTTGGTCAAGACAACTACCAATAAAATCATTAAACATTAACTCAGCTATCGGACGTAACCCAGTTGCAGCAGCTGCCATCGCAGCTCCCATATAACCCGCTTCAGAAATTGGTGTATCCAATATACGATTTCGGCCAAACTCTTGTACAAGTCCTTTCGTAACACCAAGAACACCACCCCAAGCTTCATCATCTTGCAGATGATCAACTTGTGCACCGCCTGCAACATCTTCACCTATTAAAATTACATTTTCATCACGACGCATTGAGATTTTCATCGCTTCATTAATTGCAGTTGACATACTTACTGTTCTAGTCATAATTTTTCACCCTCCTCTTATTTGTAAGAAACGTATACATCTTTTAATAATTCTTCATCGTCTGGGTATGGACTATTTTCACTAAATTCAATGGATCTTTGTACTGCATCATCTACTGCTTTTTCCATATCAACAAGTTCAGATTCCGTTAATAAACCTTCATGAATTAAATGCTTACGGAAATTCACAATCGCATCTTTTTCATTTAAATGTTCTTCTTTTTCTTCTGATGTTTTATATGTTTGCGCTTCACCTTCAAAATGACCGTAATTACGATATGTCATACATTCAATAATTGTTGGACCATCACCATTACGCGCACGTTCCACTGCTTCTGCAGCAGCTTTATATACAGCTAGAAGATCTTTTCCATCTACTTGAACGCCTGGAATATTATAAGCTTTTGCACGATCCGCAATAGAATCACAACTTGAAGCATATTCAAATGTAGTTGCTTCACCGTAACCGTTATTTTCTGCAATAAAAATAACTGGTAACTTCCAAATCGCCGCTAAATTAACCCCTTCATGGAATGTTCCTTCATTATTTGCTCCGTCACCGAAGAAACAAACACTTACATCTTTTGTTCCTTTATATTTAGCTGTCAATGCTGAACCGCAAGCAAGTGGGAAACCCCCGCCTACAATGCCATTAGCACCAAGCATTCCTTTATCTAAATCCGCAATATGCATGGAACCGCCTTTACCTTTACATAATCCTGTCGCTTTCCCGAAAAGTTCAGCCATCATACCATTTAAATCACAACCTTTTGCGATACAATGTCCATGACCTCTATGTGTACTTGTAATACTGTCACTATCCGTTAAGTGGGCACATACACCAACTGCTACCGCTTCTTCACCTGCGTATAAATGAACGAAACCTGGCAAAACGCCTTGCGCGAACAATTCATGTACCTTATCTTCAAACTTACGAATCTCTAACATTTTTTCATACATCCAACGAGCTTGTTCTTTCGTAATTTCATTCCCTTTACTTTCAGTTGTTTTTAACATGTCCAGCCCTCCTATTTTCTTGTTCGTCTGTTATATTGCAAGTACCGTGCCAAATTCTAATCCTTGATTTAATAGGTTTTCTCTTTTCTTTCATAATAAAAAAGTGGACAAAATGAGACATCTGTCTCGTTTTGTCCACTTTTGTTCAACTAATTTGAGAACTATTATCTTATTCATTATCAAAGCTATGCTGTAATTTTCGGATGTAAATAATTTGCCCAATATGATATGCATTATGAGTTGTTACATTCGCTAACACTTCCCACCACTTTGCAGAAACAGGAAGTCCTACTACATCACTTTCAACCTTTTCTTCATTTATAAGATTTTGCCATTGTAACAGTTTTTCTAGTAGTTTTTCCCGTAATTCATCGAAAGTTTGATTATCTGAAAGCATAAAACTTTTGTTATTATCTCCAATAGCGGGTACTGCATTCACATTTGATTCTTTATACCTAGTTTGCCACGTTGAGTTCCAATACAGTAAATGTTGTACAATTTCAGCTATACTATTACTCTCTTCATTCGGTTTCCAGAAAGCTTCTCTCTCAGATAGATCTTTCACTGCATCTGAAAATGGAATATACCAACTGGGATCGTTTGCATTCGCCAACAATTGATCTGCTAATACATCCTTCACATGGACCATTTTTCTTCCCTCATTTCATTATCATATTAATATACACTACTCTATATACGCTCATTCCCTATAATCCCCTTTTTTACATACAAATTGATTTCATACTGAATGTAAGAATAATAGATTTTCTTATCATAACTCGTTATGATAAAAGAAAAAGAAAGCTGGCGGAAAATGAATAAAAAAATCGCAATAATTACAGGAGCCTCAAGTGGATTTGGACTATTAACTACACTCGAACTGGCAAAAAAAGATTATTTAGTTATCGCTACAATGCGGAACCTTGAAAAACAAGTGAACTTACTATCTCAAGCTACTCAACTCAACTTACAACAAAACATAAAAATTCAACAATTAGATGTAACCGATCAAAACTCTATACATAACTTCCAATTATTTTTAAAAGAAATACAAAAAGTAGACCTTCTTGTTAATAATGCAGGATATGCAAATGGCGGCTTTGTAGAAGAAATTCCAGTAGAGGAATACCGTAAACAATTTGAAACGAACCTATTTGGAGCTATATCAATTACCCGACTTGTCTTACCGTATATGAGAAAACAAAGAAGTGGAAAAATCATCAATATAAGCAGCATTAGCGGCCAAGTTGGATTCCCTGGTTTATCTCCTTATGTATTAGAAGGCTGGAGTGAATCGCTTCGCTTAGAAGTAAAACCTTTCGGAATAGATGTGGCTTTAATTGAACCAGGTTCTTATAACACAAACATATGGGAGGTTGGGAAACAACTCGCTGAAAACCAATCTGATACAACATCTCCTTACAAAGAGTATATGGATAAAATACAAAAACATATTAATAGCGGCAGTGATACATTTGGTAATCCGATAGATGTTGCTAATAAAATTGTAGAAATTGCTGAATCTAAGCGTACAAATTTACGATATCCAATCGGTAAAGGTGTGAAATTTATGATCTTTGCGAAGAAGATTCTTCCTTGGAGATTGTGGGAATATCTTGTTTTGAGGAGTTTTAGGAAGTTGTAAATAAAAAGAGTAACTATCAAGATAAATAATGGTAGCTACTCTTTTTAAATATTCATCATAAAAAAACAAAACGATATTAATATGTAGAAAGAGGATCAAAATAAAGTAACATTGAAACCATAAAAACAAATGCAAAGAATCCAATTATAGAAAGAATATATTCCTTTGTTTCTCTGTTATACTTCCATTCCATCCATACGCGTAATAAGGAAATTGCTCCAAAATAAGTAAGTACAGCAATTCCTATATTAGCATTTTCTACTTTGAACAGATAAATAAAACTTACTATAAGATATATGATAAAAAGACCTATTTCTAATTTTACATGTAAACCATTTATATGTTTATATATCCAAACATTCCCCTTTGGCATATTTAATTTTTTCCTTAAAAACTTTTCTAAAAAATATCCTCCAATTATCATACTAATAACTATAATCCAAATAGTAGAGTTGCCCATTGCATTCCCTCCTATTAAATTAATTATGTTTTCGTAACAAAGTGGACTATATAATTTTTTAATGTTTCGATAATATCTTCATTTTCTTTATGCTTACTTCTTTAGTAGTAGTTTTATCAAGACATGTTTTATGTATTGTACAACAACAATCTATTTCCCATCCTTTTCTTCGGGATGTATAACCTTTTTCTTGCTATTTTTTCAAAATGAATGTAGATAGTACTCATAAAATTAATAGAGTTATTTTTCTAATTGACAAAAAAAACTATCCTTTTATTTTCTTACTTTCATTTTCTCCGGCTGATCACTCGGATACGTAGCATTCCTTTTATTTTCTACGTCCCAACTAATAATTGTCGCACTATCACGTCCCAACTGATGATGCACGTGTTCTAAAACATTGTGAATATTTTCTTTAAGTGTTTTATCATTTCTGTTCATAGCATTATACAAATTTACAGGTATTTCATATCGGCGTTCCCCGCATTCTAATACTCCATCTGTCACCATTACAATTCGGTTCTTTCCAGTACGTAATTCACGAATACCTGATGAATAGCAAGGAACAGGTAAATCAAATGTGTTTACATTTCCAATCCATTCGTAAAAATGACGTTGATTTAGTGCATATTGTCCTAACTTATGTAACTCTTCATGAAATACATACACTAAACAATCACCGATAGAAAGCCACCATAAATAATTTTCTTTCCTTACACATAGTAAGCAAGCTGTTTCACCTTTAATTTTTTTGCACTTTTCCTTAAATGAAGATGACTGAAAAATTGTAAGTATATGATTTTCAACAGACTGAAATACTGAATTAATTGGTTCATTCAAAATTACTTTTATATTTTCATATTCTTTTTGGATTGTATTTACTACTAACTCAACACTTTCCGCACTATTATGTCCATCTAGAATAGCTGCAAATTCCCATTCACCATTTGACCAAACTAATGCACCATCTTCATTCTTTTTCGCTCCAGCACTTTTATTCCCGCCATATTTACCAAGTACAATATCACCATATTGTTTAACTGAAATTTCTCCTAAACACATTTCTATATTTCCAACCCATGAATATTGTGTATTATTTGTTGTATGCATACTCATTTACCATATACTTTCGTATTCTTTCACATAGTTTTTTTATTTTCTCTTCGTCACCATATGGTGCGCCAGTCCATTTCGCTATCTCGGTTGGTGACCAAAACTCTTTTGGTGTATTCGGATAACGCGGAATAATGTGCATATGCATATGTGGTACACCATTTCCTAAAACAAAAGTGTAAATATGCTCTGCACCTTCGCTTTCTTTTAGCGCTTTACTTACTCTACTTGTTATAAGTCCGAACGCTTTCGCTTCTTCATCTGTTAGTTCAGCAAGGCCAGGTACATGTCTTTTTATATCTATCATTACATAACCCAGGTATGTTTCTTCACTATCCCAGTGGACATGTCCAACGTAAACGAGTTCATCTTCGTAAATAGCTCCACCTGGAACTATAATATTTCCTATATGTTTTTTGCAAATGAAACAGCTTTGTTCTATTTGATTGTTTGTTGACATATCCATCACCTTCCTTTTCATATATAATATCACAAAAAAAGGAAAAACAGGTTTCTTATTCCGAATTTTCATTCTTTTGATACAACAATTTTTGAAATGAATTTACATCTCATTATTTCTTCAAAAACGCAATCCCAATTATAATCCCAATCACAATTCCGATTACTAAATTATTTGTAAAGTGCCCTTGAAATACACCAATTACAACTCCTATACCGACACCTATTGCCAAAGCATCATTTCTTTTTTTATTTTTAGCCAAAATCACATCTCCTCCCACCATTTCTCCCTAAATAACATACATTTACTTGAATGTATTAATATACGCACTATCTCGCTTAAATATTTCCAAAAAATGTACTGTAACTTCACATATAATATTTTCCATTTTCTGTACATACTCCTTTTATATTGGAAAATTTTCAAGTAACTATTAATTATACATAGGCATTTACTATAAGAAAGCTTCGTAATTTATTGAAGGAGGAACGATTCAAATGTATCCTCATTGGAATCCAAATATAAATCAACAGTATGTTTATTCCCCTCATCCCGCAAGGAATACATTGCATCATGATTCACAATATATGATGCAGCGTATTGCAAGTCTTGAAAATCAATTAACTAAATTAATCTCATTAATCGAGGAAAATAATCAATTAATTAAATCAATGGAACAACAAAAAAACCAAGTTTGTGCACCAGCTGGAGGTTCTGTTATCGTTCGTATGTGATCTGGATGCAATAAAAAACACACTTTGTAATATAAAAGTGTGTTTTTTATTCACTATTTTCTTTTCGTATGGAACCCTTGTGTAATTCGATCTAATATAATTGCGATTACTACGATAGCTAATCCAGCTTCAAATCCCATTCCGATATTAACTTGTGTTACAGAGCGATATACATCAACTCCAAGTCCTGGAGCTCCTACAAGTGATGCTGTTACAACCATCGATAACGAAAGCATAATGCTTTGGTTCACACCAGCCATAATCGTTCCGGTTGCAAGTGGTAATTGTACTTTAAATAGTTTTTGTGATGCTGTGGATCCAAATGCATTCGCTGCTTCAATTAAATCTTCTGGAACTTGTCTAATTCCTAAGTCAGTAAAACGAATTGTCGGTGGCATTGCAAAGATTACTGATGCAATAATTCCAGGTACTACACCTACTCCGAAAAATGTAATCGCTGGAATAAGGTATACGAATGCAGGCATTGTTTGCATAAAATCTAATGTTGGTTTTAAAAATTTTGAGAAACGTTCATTTTGAGATGCTAATATACCAATTGGAATTCCGACAATAATTGAAATAATAACAGACGTAAGTACGAGTGCCAATGTTTGCATCGTTTGTGCCCAGTAGTTAATATTCAAAATAAATAATAATCCAATAAGCGTAAAAATGACTAAAGATAATTTCCTCGTTGTGTACCAAATGAGGAAACATAAGATAATAATCATCAATATGGCAGGTATTATTGTTAAAAAATTAGTGAGTAAATCAACGAATCCGCCAATAATATAAGAGAATCCTCGGAATAAGCCTTCAAAGTGCTCATATAAACTTGCAACAAATGAGTCGACCCATTCCCCTAATGGAATCCGCGGTATACTATTCATCGTCTTTCACCTCTTCCTCAATGTTTCCTGCAAGAGCTTGAATGACACTTTCACGTTTAATAATTCCTCTTAGCCTTTTCTTCTCATCGATTACTGGCAACGGATATTTCATCTCTGCCATTTTTGCATATGTCTCTTCCAGTAAAGTATCCAAATACACATGCGGAATATCATTAAGTAATAAATCAGCAATCGGCCACTGTTTTTGTACTGCTTTACTCGCATCATCCGCAGTTAATATACCTAAAAACTCATACTTTTTGTTTACAACATATACAGTTGAGACACCTGCATTCCTCATAATTTGAAGGGCTACACGAGGTCCACGATCAATTAATAAAGTTTCTGGTCGTTTTAAAATAGACTCAGCCGTAATTACTTTTCCTAAATTCACGTCCGCAACAAACTTTTCTACAAATTCATTAGCGGGGCTCATCATAATTTCTTCTGGTGTTCCAATTTGGACAATTTCTCCATCTTTCATTAATGCGATACGATCTCCAATTCGAAGCGCTTCATCTAAATCATGCGTAATAAATATAATCGTTTTTTCCATTTTATCTTGTAACTCTAACAATTCATCTTGCATTTCTTTTCGAATAAGTGGATCTAATGCACTGAATGACTCGTCCATTAGTAATACATCTGGATTATTCGTTAGTGCCCTTGCGATTCCAACGCGCTGCTGCATACCACCACTAAGTTGACTTGGGTAATTATCTTTATGATGATCGAGTCCTACTAACTGTAGCGATTCTAACGCTTTTTTCTCTCGCTCTTCAACCGGAACTCCTTGTATTTCTAAACCATATGCAACATTTTGTATAACTGTACGATGCGGAAATAGAGCGAATTTCTGAAATACCATACTCATTTTCGTTCTTCTTACTCTCCGTAACTCTTCTTTTCCCATCGTTGCGATGTCTTCACCATCTATGTATATATGACCTGCAGTTGGTTTAATCAATTGATTTAACATACGAACTAGCGTAGATTTCCCGCTACCAGACAAACCCATAATAACGAAAATCTCTCCAGAGTAAACTTCAAACGTTGCTTTTTTCACCCCAACGTTCATTCCTGTCTCTTTTAAAATTTCCGATTTACTTTTTCCTTCTTTTAATAAGGAAAGAGCTCTTTGCGGATGTTTCCCGAATACTTTTGTTACGTTTTCAACACGCACCTTTGTATTATCCATGTCACTACTCCTTTTCTACCCATCTATTCACATAGTGTTGCGATTTTACAAAGAAATATTACATAAAAATGACATTCATAAGATTTCTTTAAAATTCTCGTTTCCGTTCATAATAAGAATGCTTACTTATACATTTATTTTATAAGGCAAACGTTACTTAGGAGGTTTTCGATGCGAAAGAAAATTTGGTTTATATGCCTTGCATTATTTATTACTATGATTTTCACTTCATGTAATGCAACAAATGCAAATTCGAAAGGAAAAATTAAACTTGGTGTAACAAGTTGGAAAGAAAATATTGCAACCGCAAACATGTGGAAAGTTTTATTAGAAGAAAAAGGCTACAAAGTTGAACTTATGTATTTAGAAAAAGCCGCAATTTGGACTGGTGTCGCTCGTGGTGATGTTGATGCTAATTTAGAAGTATGGCTACCCGTTACGGATAAGCCGCTAAACAATCGTTATAAAGATGATATTGTCTTAAAATCAAAATGGTACGAAGGTACTGGACTTGGTTTAGTCGTACCTTCTTATATGAAAAACATAAACAGTATCGAAGATTTAAATGCTCATAAAGATGAACTAGATAACAAAATTGTCGGAATCGAACCTGGCAGCAGTCTAATGAATTTAACAAATAAGGCAATGAAGGAATATGATATAAAACTAAAACTTGTCCAATCTTCTGAAGCTGCGATGATGAGTGAACTAAAGAAAGCATATACGAAAAAGAAACCAATCGCTGTTACGCTTTGGAATCCGCATTGGGGCTTTTCAGAATTTGACTTAAAATATTTAAAAGACCCTAAGAAAGTATATGGTGAAAAAGATGACATTTATTACTCTGTTCGTAAAGGTTTCGAAAAAGACCATCCGGATATCATAAAATACTTTGACAAATGGAAAATGAACGATGAACAGCTTGGTACGTTAATGGTCGAGTTAAATAAAACGAAAGATCCCGAAGAAGCGGCGCGAAAATGGATTAAGAAGAATCAAGCGCTAGTTGATGAATGGATAAAAGATTAATAAAAATAGGCTAGAGAGTTAGCATATCCTCTAGCCTGTTTTTAACTTATTTTTTCGTAACAACATCATCTACAATCCCATATGCCTTCGCTTCTTCTGCAGTCATAAAATAATCTCTTTCTGTATCATGCGCTACTCTTTCAATCGGTTGCCCCGTTTTTTCTGCAATCATTTTATTAATATCATGCTTTAACTTTAATATTCTTTTCGCAGTTATTTCAATTTCTGTTGCTTGCCCTTGTGCACCACCAAGCGGCTGATGAATCATAATTTCACTGTTAGGGAGAGCGAACCGTTTTCCTTTTGCTCCTGATAATAATAACAATGCACCGAATGATGCCGCAAAGCCCATGCATAGCGTTTGCACATCTGGTTTAATTAAATTCATCGTATCTAATATTGCAAAACCTGCTGTCGTTGAACCGCCAGGGCTATTGATGTATAAGAATATATCTTTCTCTGCATCTTCTGCTTCTAAAAATAATAATTGGGCTACGACACTACTCGCTACTTGATCATTAATTTCTGAGCCGATAATAATAATGCGATCTTTTAATAACCTTGAATATATATCATAGGAACGTTCTCCTAATTTTGTTTGTTCTACTACATATGGAATTGCATTCATTTTAAATCCCTCCAATACTTGTTATGCTGCGTAAAGCATATAACTGTAGGAAGAAGGGTTTTTCACATTAAATAATAAGACTGGCTGTTTAGATGGTAACTTAGTAAAATCTATTGTCGGAAGAAGCTTCGTTAATAATTCCGGTCTTTCCTCACGAATAGATGTTACAACAACTTCAATATCCTCTGTGAATTCGACTATCTCAATCCCTTCTTCACTTACAGTTTTCAGCCTATTTCTACTCCGAAATAAAGAAGCTTTCACTGCACCTTCTGATACAGAACACACTTTAGCAATATCAGCGATACTATATTGAAAAACATCTTTTAATAATAAAATTGCGGATTGCTGTACATTTAATGAAGACAATACTTTCCCTACCATTTCATGCAAATCTGCAATGTTCTCATGTGGTTCTTCAAATGTGATTTGTTCTCTTATTTTTTCATAAACAGACTTAGACTTCATCTGATCTAACCAACGATTTCTTGCTATTTTATAGACGAGTGTCATACAAATATCTTTATTTCTATATTTTTGAAGCACTTTACACACTGTTTCTTGGGCGAGATCTTCCCCATCCCATTTGTTTTTCGTTAAAAAAGTACAGTATCTTTTTAACTCTCCATATTGTTCAATTAAAAAGTTTATATTTGAATGATTCATATCGATATGATTCTTTAAAACATGAGTTACTTTTGTGCACAAAATAACCACTCCTTTTCAGCGCTTACTTAATAAACGATTCAACATTAAAAAAAGTTACGGGGATATAAAAAAATAATGTTTATGTTCAATAATTCGCGGTCATAAATATGTTATGTACAATTTTACGTGAGGAGGAACAAATTTGCCAAAATTAACAATTGAAGGTGCGGGAACTTTTGATGTGAAAGAAGGAACAAAGTTAGTATTAGCAATTGAAGATAGCGGTGTCAACATTCTTCATCGTTGCGGCGGGAATGCACGTTGTACAACTTGTAGAGTAGAAATACTAGCAGGTGATTTCTGTGAAGCGAGTGCGAATGAGAAACATGCAATGACGGAAAAAGGAATTGAAGATCATTTACGATTATCTTGTCAAATGCGTGTACATAAAGATATAGTCGTTCGTCCGGTACTTACAGTTGAAAATTCAGGTCTTGATGCTGGGCCACGCCCGGCGGAGTAAAGTGATGAATTTAAAACAGCTCGCTGGCGAATATGCTGCTAACTTTGTAAATGATGGCATGAAAATTGGGCTTGGTACAGGTTCTACTGTATATTGGACAATACAAAAATTAGGTGAACGTGTAAAAGAAGGATTATCATTTCAAGCTGTACCGACATCAAAGGAAACTGAAGCATTAGCACAGCAACTAAATATCCCCCTAATTTCGTTAAACGACGTACAAAGCCTTGATCTTACAATTGATGGAGCGGATGAAATTGATTCAAATTTACAACTTATAAAAGGCGGTGGTGGTGCATTACTTCGTGAAAAAATCGTTGCCTCTTCCTCTAAAGAACTAATTATCATTGCTGATGAATCGAAATTTGTAACACATTTAGGTAATTTTCCATTACCTGTTGAAATCATCCCTTTTTCATGGAAACAAACCGAAAATAAAATTCAGTCTTTAGGGTGTCAAACCACATTACGTTTGAAAAATGATGAAACTTATATAACCGATAACAATAACATGATTATCGATTGTATATTCCCTAATCATATTTCTAATCCTGCCCATTTACACACCCAATTAAAAATGATTACTGGTGTAGTTGAAACAGGGTTGTTTATAAGTATGACGAGTACAGCAATTATTGGTACTAAAAATGGGATAAAGAAATTGTAATAAAAGCTAACTTTTTAAAGTTGGCTTTTTAGTATGTTCTTCTTCTCTTAATAGTGCTTTATTATGATATACTAGGAAAACGCAAACTGATTACACTAGAAAGGACTGAACATTTTGCAATCCAAACTTATAACAGAACTTACTGATTTAGAAACTGCCTTTCATATTCGAAAAGAAGTATTTGTAAAAGAACAAGGAGTTCCTCTTACAGATGAATTCGATACATTCGATGAAATCGGAGAGCAATGTAAACATATTTTAGTTTATTATCATGATCTTCCTGTAGGCACAGGGCGTATACGATTTGTTGATGGTGTCGGAAAATTAGAACGTATTTGTATTTTAAAAGATTATCGTACATATGGATTAGGTAAAGTCATCATTCAAACGTTAGAAGAAATTGCTCGTAACGAACAAGCTACAAAAGTGAAGCTACACGGTCAAACACAAGCTGAAGGATTTTATAAAAAATTAGACTATCAAACTTCTTCTGATATATTTATGGAAGATGGCATTCCGCACATACTTATGACGAAAGTGTTATCATAATAAAAAGGGTAGTATATGAATCTTATGTATTCATACACTACCCTGTTTTATTAATAGAAAAGTGAATTCTCAAAATTACCTTTTGCATCAAAGCCCATCATCTTTTAGTTCATACCTAGGTAAAACTTACACTGTTTTCCATAATGATAATGCATAAATCCAGTTTGGATCACCATTTCCTTGATAACTCTGGACTGCTTCATATACTTTTCCTTCGTGTAGAACTCTATCTCCCTTTTTATATGCTTTTTTTGCATCCCACGCTTCATGTGAAGCGCTTTCAGTTTTTGTAGTAATTGTGAATATATCACTCTGTACGGATTCATTTCCAGCTACATCAACAGCTTTCACTACATATTTATAAGTAGTATTAGCGAGCAGATTTTTATCCAAATAAGAAGTTGTATTGGATGTTGCAATCTTTTTCATTGACCCTTCTGTTTCTCTATAAATATCATAATGGTCTACACCAATATTATCGTCAGATGGACTCCACATTAAATCCACACTTGACGCTGTCGTTCCCATACTATGTAATCCTTTTGGTTGTGTTGGTGCTTCTGTATCAGGAGTCTCAACTGTCGTTTTTACTGTAAGCGCTGTACTTTCTTTCGATACATTGCCAGCTGCGTCAATTGCTTTTACAGTATAAGAGTATTCTGTACTTGGTTGTAACTTCTTATCAATAAAATGAGTCCCTGGTACTGTATCAATCATCTCTCCGTTACGGAAGATTTGATATCCTTTTACCCCTACATTATCCGTAGAAGCGTTCCATGTTAGTTCTACACTATTCGCTGTTACTTTTTGCGTCTGAAGTCCATTTGGAATACTTGGCGCTTCTATGTCTGGTTTCACATCATTAATAAGATTAACATCAATTACATTATAGAATGCATTTGCTGTATCAGCTACATCCCATACTGCTAAAATCACATGATATCCACTACGATCAGTAGGTACATTGATTTTATGAGTTAAATTATTTGAAGCTGCAGAACCATCATGTTGTACAGTTCCAATTGGTTCGAAATCTGCTCTTGTTAGCGCTTTATTTGGATTCCATCCTTTTTTAGTAATATAGTAATGCCACTTACTCGTTAAGTGAGGCGCAGTATACTTCCAAGTAAATGTATTTTCCCCACCAGTGATTGTATTTTTAAACCAACGATTTGCTGTTTGTTGATCTAAAATACCACCAAATTTTCCGCCTGCTGAAGCAATTTGTCCATCTACTGGACCACCTTGTGGGAACCCTTTTGGAGCTTCTAAACTTTGTGGTTCATACATAACACTTCCACAGTTTACATTTAGCGCACCATAAGTTGGACTACATAAAGCGGATCGGCTACCGGGCTTTTCAACAAAACCGTGCGCATAAGCATTTTGAGGAATAAGTGTCGTACTAATAATTCCAGCTGTTAATGCTACAGCTCCTAAACTTTTTTTGTTCATTTTCATATTCTGTAGTTGTTTTAAAAATCGATTATTCATGCTCATGTCTCCTTCTTGTTATACTTTGTAGTGGAATGTGGGCTTTGATGTAAAAGAATAACAAGAGACAAACTTGTACCGATGTATGTATTAATTATGCATACACCGCAGTGAAAATATATTTTTTCCTTGTGAAACATTTCACTTTATGAATATATCATGACATAGAACTCGCCTAAGCATGTGCAGAAGTTGTGCAGAAACAGTGAAATTATTACTAACATATAAAACCACATCCTGAAATCATAAATTAAAACTTTAATTAGTTGGGGTTTTACGGTCGGTTAATACGGGATAAAATAAAAGTGTGCAGCAGAAATTGTAGACTTAGTTCTCAAAATTCACATTTAGTATTTTCATTTTTTCCATTTAAACAATTCTTCTCTTCCTACAACAGAAAAGTGTCTATATCATTTAATATAAACACTTTTTTCATGTATAACTTTATATTTATTACTGACCTACAAATGTAAAAATTTCATCAACAGCTTCCTTATATCCACCCGATGTTCGGAATGATTCCTTCAAATTCAAAGCAGCCTCTTTATATGAAGGGTTATTTAAAATTAACTCCACACTTTCACGCAATTTCTCCACGGTTAATTCATTCATATGTAATTGAACTCCTGCTCCAAGACTCTCCACTTGCTTTGCAATTGCTGGCTGATCTGCACTTTGCGGTATTACAACGAGCGGAACCCCGTTATATAATCCTTCATGCGTACTGTTCATCCCGCCGTGTGTAATAAATAGTTTCGTATAAGTAAGCAGTTCGGTTTGAGGCACATAGTTTTTCACAATGAAGTTTTTAGGGATTTCGCCTAGATCACTTATTTTTGTTTTATTACCAATAGACATAACAATTGTATGCTCACTATTCTCAAAGGCCTTCATACACAGTTTATAAAAGTCAATCGCTTCATTAAAAACAGTACCTAATGAAATATAAATCGGACTTTTTTCTTCAATTGAAGTAAAATCAACGTCTCTGTTTTTCATTTGTGCAGAGATAGATGGTCCTACAAATTTATATGTTTCATCAAACGTATCACCAAAAGGCTGAAACTCCTTAATTGTATACACAATAGTAAGGGGTGCAGGATTACAGAAAACTTCATACGATGATTTTATTTCAACACCATATTTTTCAGCAATTCCCTTCGTTAAGTTTTGAAAATCATTCTGTATTTTATCATGAATTTCTACTGGGATATTTTTTGACAGATGACCTAACATTTGCTCAAAGGATTTTTCATCCTGCGCAAAAGATGTGCATGAATTTATGGCTGGAAGTTTAAGAATTTGAGCAATTAAATGGCCACAACCAAACATAGAATCATGAATCATGTAATCAAAATGTTCACCTTCAATTTGTTCTAGAACGCTAGATATTACAATATCCGCTGTATGTAGAAGGCCGTTTATTCTTTCCTGTAAATAATTTCTGCCTCCAGATAGAAACGCTTTTATAAATTTTTGATCATCAATCGTTCGTACAGTAGCACCTGTCTTCTCAATCCGATCCCTGAAAGCTTCTATTGAAAAATAAACGACCTCTTCACCACGAGAAATCAATCCTTCTACAACTTGTAAAGTTGGATTTATATGTCCTTCTGATCCAGCGTTAATAAATAAAACACGCGCCATAATAAACACTCCTTACGTTAAATCGTTTCTATGTTGGCAAGAGTACGGATTTTCTCCATACTCTTTTCTTAGTTGTTCGTAGCATGTTCCTACTAAATTGACCTAGCGAGTCTAAAACCGAGATCATCTATATGAAATGTAGGATGGCTTCGACGACGACAAGTAGCGCCGCACCCTCTCGCTGTTTCAGCCCAACTACCACCACGAAAAATGCGATATGATCCGTACACTGTTTCATCATACAAATCATAACACCATTCCCAAACGTTCCCTAGCATATCATAAAGTCCCCATGCATTCGGTTCTTTTTGGCCAACGTCATGAATCTCTCCATTTGAATTTTCATTATACCACGCTATATCATGAAGTTTCCCGTATGTATATCCGGTTGTACTTGCTTTACATGCATATTGCCACTCTGCCTCACATGGTAATCGGTAGCCATTTGAATCTAAATTACATTTCACAATTTGACCACCATCACTAATAGAATAATATTCTTTTAATCCCGCTTTTTTTGAAAGTACATTACAAAACGCAATGGCATCGTTCCATGAAATATTGACAACTGGTTTATGATTTTTATCAAAATTATTTAATGGACTATTTGTAATAGCATCATATAGTTCCATTGTTACAGCATACTTCGCAAGAAGAAATGGTTGAATTTGCACTAGCCATTCTTTTTTTATTCGATCATCTCTTAATACTACCTCTCCAGCTGGAATATTTACCATTAATGAATCGATTGTTTGAATTAAATCATTAGTCATTTTCTATTCCTCCAAACGTTCATTTTATATGAATTTATAGTCATATACTCATTACAAAATACAATTTTCAAAAAGCGTTAAATTTTTCATAATAAAAAACGATTAGTTTAATTAAACTAATCGGTAAGATCCAAAAAGAATTGTTGTGTCACATTGTATTATTATATGTGCTCTAAAAATTTCCGAACCTCATTTGGAGATTTTAAAACAATAACCTTTTTCTCTTCGGACAATTGCTCTAACCCTTTTAAAATTGTAGGTCGTTTAGCATTAGGATATTTCCATATCCATTTAAAAAATTGCAAATCAAATCTTTCTTCACATCCCGCGCCCATATCTGGCCTTGTTTTATTCCGGTATTTTATAATTCTTTTAAAAGCACGATAAATACAAATTGTTCTATGAATATCAAGGAAGATAATTGTATCAGCTGCATTCAGTCTGATATCCATCGTCCCGCCATAATTCCCATCAATAATCCACTTCTCATCTTTAATTAAGTTATTTTGAACTGTTATTTGTTCTTCTCTCGGAACCCCTTCCCAATTCGGTTTCCAAAATAATGCATCAAGATGATGCACCTTAATATTTAATTTATTTCCTAACTGCCTTGCTAATGTAGATTTTCCTGAACCACCAGAACCAATTAATATTATTTTTTTCATACCTTTACGATACCTTCTATAACTTCTTCAATAGCTTTCTTATTAGCAAAAATCCAGAAGAACATTTCTTCATTTAAATTTAATAAATCTGGTAACTGGACAAAATAAGCAATAAAGATAATTTGAATTGAAAGCATAACATACCAAATGGCTTTTAGTTCTTCTTTCGTTAAATCATTTTGTTTATAATAACCTTCAAAGACTTTGCTAACGATATGTAACCATTTCCCTCTTAATCTTTCATCACTAAATAGCTCGCTTAATATACTTGTACAGCAATAACATACATCAAATATTTTTACATTATTTTCTAAAATCTCGAAATCTATAAAACCTTCCAGTTTATCATCTTTAAAGATTACATTTGATAGATGCATATCACGATGAATAATTTGTCTCGGTAATGGATGGACCGTTTCCTTGAAATCTGTGTGCATTCGCTCCATCTTTTGAATTACCTCTCGATGAACATGCTCATTCTTTTCTAAAATCGGTATAGCCCATTCAAATACCATCTTATATAAATCTCTTTTTATTAACTCATGGTCACTATTCACCGAATGTAATGCTTTGTGCAGATTAGCTATTTCTTCTCCAATTGTACTTGCTAGCCTTTCCAGCTTATCCGTATCTTTTATTTCTAAAACACTTCCGGCAACATACTCATATAAGCAATAACATTTTTCTTTATATAATACATATTGTTCATCATTTACTGTCTTTACTACTCTCTGTACTTTAATTCCCTTTTCATACAGTTGCTTCAAAACATCGAATTCAACTAGAAGTTGCTTTATCGATCCCGTTCTCTTTAAAATGTACTCTTTATTCTTGCATAAAACCTTCGCTACTTTTGGTTGCATTACAGTAGCTGTGACATGTTCATTTCGAAACCAAAGCTTTGCAATTTCCATTGCTTGTTCCATTTACAAATACCCCTTTTACAATTCTTATTTCTTCCGAAAAATAACCTCACACAGTATTCCCACTCCAACACCAATTGTATAAGCCACTACATCACTCCACAAAAAACCGTATCCCAACACGAGTCCGCCCAAAGTCGTTGCACGAATGCTATCTATCCATTCCGCATGATACAATTGGCTCGCTTCAATCCCGTAGCAAAACATTAAACTAGTAAAAGCCAACTTCTTCGTCTCTGTTTTAGGAAACAAAAATCCAAAGCCAGTGAAAATCATTAATGCCCATAATGCATCACCTAAATAATCATTTAATAGATGTGGTAGTGCAAAAGCAAACTTTCTTGAGCTAAGACCTAAAATAATAACAACTATAGTAAATAGTGCATATACTACTCTATTTCGTTTCGTATTCATTTTAAAGTCTCCTAATATGTAATGTAAAACTGTAAATAGCTAGTAAAACAAAGTTATTTTACTAGCTATTTATTGATTGCTTTTATGATAAGAAAATGTGGATTCATATTTAAATAATGATATGATTTTTCGCTTACTTCTTTCATTTTTTCAATTGCCTTCGGTTCCACTATCTCTTCTAATACAAAATAATTTGTAGTTTCATTTAGTATGTCTTGTAATGATCTTCTAAAAAACTTGACTTCAATAGTAATATTCGGTTTAACCCAAGTATCTATTAATAACTGTTTTTCAAAATAATTTTCACATGGAAACTTTGTGAAATCCATAAAAGGATGATGAATAGAATAAATCAGTTCTCCACCTGGCTTCAATACACGACGAAATTCTTGAAATACTTGATTCCAATTTTCTATATAATGAAGAGTTAATGAACTTACAATCACATCATACGTATTATCTTCAAATGGCAATGTTTCTTGCAGATCATGACAAAGGAACGTCGCTTCTTCTCCTATATTTTCTTTTGCTGCTTTTACCATTTCAGGACTTACATCAATTGCTGTAACATTTGCTCCTCTTCCTATGAATTGAGAAGTATACCATCCAGCTGCACATCCAGCATCTAATATCTTTTTTCCTTCTAGTTCCTTTGGAATAAGCTCCATTATCGCCGGTCTTTCATAATAACTGTTATATGGATTTGCGAAATCTAGATTTTCTTTATATGTACTCGCTAATTTATCATACGTATCTTTAATCGAATCTTTCATTACACACACTCCTAATACATATTAATCCATTAACTCCTGCTGCTTTTTCTTTGAAAATGATTGTAGTACTAAATCATACGACCAATCAATCATTTTATTAATTTGCTCCTGCTCTATACCCTTATGAATATAAACGGTATTCCAATGTTTTTTATTCATATGATACCCTGGAATAATTGTTTCTGGATAATCTTCTCTTATTCTTAATGCGACTTCTGGATCACACTTCAATGTAATCGCAGCCTTTTCACCTTCTTCATGATTTACTATCGCAAATATTTTATTATTAAGCCTCATACATGTTGCACTCCAGCCATCTGGAGAATCTTCTGTCGCTTTTCTTTTCGATAAACAGTACGCTCTTGTTGCATTCATTTTAATTGGTACCTCTTATTCTTTCCCTGTTTGATTACGATGCATCACAATTTGCTTCGTTGCTTGAAATTGCTGCTCACCGTAAAACTTTATTAGCTTCTCTCCGCAAAATAGACTAACAATATCAATATGAGATATTTCTCGAAGTAATATTGTAAGCATTTTCTCTCCAATACCTTTATTTCTTACATTCTCATGTACGACAACATCTTCAATGTATGCTCGAAAAACACCATCAGAAACGACTCTAGCAAATCCAACTAA
The DNA here is from genome assembly GCF_003458115.1 of Bacillus sp. ISO11. Taxonomy (NCBI): domain Bacteria; kingdom Bacillati; phylum Bacillota; class Bacilli; order Caryophanales; family Bacillaceae; genus Bacillus; species Bacillus sp. ISO11. Next base: position 77,866 of record NZ_QXCO01000006.1, read on the forward strand.
TTCATTTTCTTCCCATACTCCAATGGCTATACTATTCTTTAACATTTTTTTAATATCGACTTCTTTTCTTTCTGGCCACCAACCGACAGAATCATAAAGCTTCTTAATTTTTTCTGCACAGATTGGTTGTTCTTGTTGCAATTTATACGTGTACATATGCTTTCTCCCATCAATCAGTATACATAATATTATTATAATCTCTTTTCAAAAAAGTGCTGACTATGACCTTTTGGATGATCTTCAACGATACCATACTCTCGGTAACCGTGCTTTTTATAAAATTCTGGCGCTTGAAAACTAAATGAATCTAGCAATATTAATCTGCACCCTTTTTCCTTCGCAATTTCTTCAATTTTATGTAACAGTTGACTACCATAACCGTCATGACGAACTGATTTATCAACCCATAAAAAGTCGATATGAAGATGATAAAAATACATCGTACCTGTTACACCACCAAATATTTTTCCTTCTTCATTTTTTACTACGAGGCTTACTTTTTCCATCGGCTGTTTTACTTCATCTGTTAAGATGGACATATTATATTGAATGACTTTATTTTTAATGTATTCTCCTTCAATACGTGTACCGTTCTCTATATGTTTCATATACATTGCTTCCTTTCAGCTTAGTAAGCTACATTTTATTTTTCCTCTTTAAAATACTAATCAAAACGAATCCACCATATGTAACAAAGCATGAAAAGCCAATTATCCCTGGTACAGAGACATAGCCTAACCTTATGTAACTTATAACTGCAAAACAAGCGGTAGACAATAAAATAGATGGCCAAAATATAACAGCTATTTTTCTTGGTCTTCGTTTCGATGTACTTTCTTTCTCTTCAGAAACACGTGTGCCAAAAAGCAATACAATACAAATAAGGATCGCTGCAAAGTAAATTGTATTTAATGACAAATTGTGATCATATAGTGCGATTCCAACTTCAAGAGCAATAATCGTTAAAATTAAAATAATGATTGTTGAAGTCTTTAAGTTTCTTTTCAATCGCTCACTCCTAGCATGCTTTCACTATATTCTTTGTATATGTACTTTAAAACTACTGCAAAAGCTTCATCTACCTCTTTATTTTCACGGCGATTCGGTAAATCTTTTCCCCCAATCACATAAAGAAGTGGAAATTCGTTAAACATTCCTATTATACCAATAAATTCAATATCGAATATAAAAAACCTTTTCAGCAGCTCATATGAGCTATTAAAATAAGAAAAAGGTAGCATGAATTTTTTCTTGCTACCGAAAAATATTTATTCTTCTATAGGATTTTCAGGACCGTTAAGTTCCAGCTGATAAAAAGCTAAATCTAGCCATTTATTAAACTTATAACCAGCTTTTTTTATTGTTCCTGCATGAACAAATCCATAGTTTTGATGCAAGGCAATACTTTTCTCATTCTCTGCATCAATTCCAGCAATTAAGGTCATATACCCTCTTTCCTTTGCAATTTTGATTAATTCTTTCATTAATGAAGACCCAATGCCATTTTTTCTATATGCCTTATCTACATACACAGAATGTTCAACTGAATATTTATAAGCAGGCCACGCTCTAAATGGGCCGAATGTCACAAATCCTACTACTTTATTATCTAATTCATATACGATAATTGGATACTCTTCAGCCTTTTTTTGTTCATACCAATCTATTCTATTTTCAAGGGTTACAGGTTTATACGCATATACAGCTGTTGTATAAAGTATCGCATCGTTATAAATATCTAAAATGTATGCTAAATCTTTTTTCGTTGCTTCCCTTATCATTATTTTCTTCCTTTCATCATGTTCACCTTATTTTACTATCTTTTTAATAGTTTTATTTTATTGAAATTTCCGATTTTCATCTACATACGAATACTAGCTTTTCGGAAACCATCAAATATATTTATTGCAGCAGATAACATGTAGAAGAAAATTCCTCCCCCAATGAGCCACATTTTAAACTCCTCTGAGGAAATAGTAAATGCATTTGCCAAATACGTAATAAACCCTGCGTTAAATACATGTGGATTTACTACAATCACAATGAATACTATCGTCCCAGCTATTTGAAGAATAGCATTCCCAATCGCCAATCTTTGAGTCCATTGTCCCTGCACTAATTTATAAAGGGATATACATATTTCAAAAACGATCATAATTACAACGATTGGCCAGTACTGCAATAAAACATCTTGATTAAAAGTTGGCGAGACAAACTTCAGTCCATTTGCCGTACCATTATATACACCAACAAGATGATTCGCATAAAAGTAAAGTGTAGCCCAAACTGCTGTCCACATTAAACCTCCAAAAACTTCAAACTTCGAGATTACTTTTTTCTTTGGGATATACGAGATGTTTTTCAAATCATCTGGTGTCCATTTTTTTAAACTTGTCGTCAACGGCTCGATACCTTTGTCTTTATCTGTTCTTTCTAAAATAACAAACACAAGTGTCAACCAGAAAAATACATGGAGGCCCACTTCAAAAATTCCCCCAATGCCTTTACCTATCAATTGTAAAATAACATTTAATACCGCTTGATCACCACTATAGCCTATAAAATTTTCTGCAACCATTGATATGAGTGCAATGACAGCTGCGATTGGTATAATCATTTTTAACAACGTTGTATATACATCAAAATAACGTGGTCCAATTAAATGCATCGGTCTATCCAAATAACCATTAGCCAATGAAACCGGACTCCCCAATTTTTCGAGAACGCTCTTTACATCTTTCTCATTATAATCTTCAGGTAACATATCATCTATAGTTGACCTTAGTTCAAGTGTAATATCTTCACGATTTTTTTCAGGTAATCTCTTCGCAACCTCTTGGATATAGAGATCAATTAAATTCATTCTCTTCCTCCTCCTTTAATAAGTTATAAAGTTCTTTCGAATCCTTTATCCATTCTTTTTTCAACTGCAAAAATATTTCTAATCCATAATCACTTAAAACATAATACTTACGAGGTCTACTCTCCGTTTTATCCCAACTACTCGTCACTAATTCCTGCTTTTCTAATCGGCGAAGTAGTGGATATAAAGTACTTTGATCAATTGTAACCCCTGATTGCTCTAATAACTGGACAAGTGAATATCCGTACTGCGGCGTTCTTAATTGACTTAAAACAGCTAACGTTAATGTCCCTCTTCTTAACTCAGTAATTAACGAATTTAATAAAGTATCCATTCACTCACCTCATTTCCATTACTATATGTCATACAGTATGTGTTTTATACTATGTATCGTACAGTATTAATGTGACAAAAACTATAATTTTTTACCAAAAAACAGATAATGAACAGCTCAAATTATATGATTTGTGCTTTTTTAGCTAAGTTATATATAACACTCTATAAGGTAACAACCTTAACTACTAATTTTGAAGTTCCAGTAATGCTATATTAAGTTACAAATATCGTATACATATGATGTGAACATAACATCTCACTATAGGAAGCTATAAAAACGGCGAATTACCATGCTTGAATGAATTCCCGTTTTCAGCACCTAATCAACGTTATTTCCTTCATAAACTTCATCTTGTTCAAAATCTCAATTTTTGTTTGGTTTATTAGAGGAAAATAAAAAAACAATTAAATTAGGTTAATTGTTTTTCAAATACAAAATCTTTATTTTTTTAAATAACCTATGATATTCGAAAAGACAAATTCTCCAAATGCAAGTGGTATATAAATAAACCATAACTTTAATATTGCCTGTGTTTCTTTGTGATCAGAATCCCCCATTAAAACCAACCCTATCCTTTATTTTCAAATATTTTGATTTTAATTCCAATAATAAGAAGATTATACCATTTACAAATTTAATAGTCTATGTTTTCTAAAAATTAAATAAACACATTCCCTCAATATTCAGATAAACATAATAACTTTTTTACGTTTCATCTTCAAATTCAATAATGAGTCCTGTTAGAACCGCTACATTACCAATCGATTGGATCCCGTGACCAATAAAATCCATCTTAAATTCTTCCTACTTTAATTTCTGTAATGATATAATAACACTAAATTTTCAACACGTGCTTAATAGATTGGGGACTTATAGTGGATAAACCTCTCACTGCATTACAAACTATTATTATACATATGAATACAACTGAGCATTGGCATGATTTTATTTGTTACTGTCAGCATCGCGAAGCGGGACTTCGAAAATTAGCTTTTAAACATTTAGAGACATTTATTACAAATGCAAAGAAATGGGAATCAAAAGATCAAGAAGAGTTTGCCATTTCGCTGTTTACTATTTTAGATGCATTAAACGAAAAAGATGAGGTCTTAACTTTCTCACTAAATAGTTTTCTAATTGACATTCTATATAGATGGACAGAAAACAACCCATTTGATTCAAGACCTTTTAGATGGATAGGAATTTATATGGACTCTAGCAATAAAGAAGACGATTTAGAAAAATCCCTTCGAAAAGCGATTGAATTAGGTGGTGATACCGAACAAGAAGCCTTGATATACCTAGTTTCTAATTACATCAATACTTTAGAATTTGGTACACATGAATTCCCTTCAGGTTATTGCGGAGATTTAAGTGAATGTATAGAAAAACTTCCCTATATGCTTCAATTAATTGATAGAATTCAGAATAAGAACATAAAGGAGCAAAACATTGGGCAAATACAAGAACAACTACACCTTATTCTAGATTGGTTAAAACATACACAAACTCCAGTAGATGCCGTTCTTGTACGGGAAAAAGAACAAACTCAGGAATTAGAAAAGGTCATTGTATATTATTTACACAACAGCTCAAGTCGTTAATTCATCGTGTACAGAGATAATAAAGTTGTTTAAAAAACGCCAGTCATGTTATTCAACAATCGGGCTATATAACGGAATAAATCCTTGTAAAAATTAAAAATATTTGAAATAATCGTCATTACGTTGAAGTAGAGCGATTGCAGAAAAAGGTGATACGATTTTTTCTTACTTAATAATCGTACGATAGTTAAAAAATTCAACTAATTATATTCCGAAAGGGGGTGTGTAGTATCTTATCAACTAATGTTTTTACTTATAAATCTAAGGATGGAAAAACAATAATAATTAGAGAAGCTAAAGAACGGGATGCAGAAAGAATACTAGATTCTGCTTCAAAAGCTTTAATAAACGCTCCATACATGCTAAGTACGGTTGAGGATGTAAAAAAGGTGCGTATCGATGCTATTCAAAAAACGTTAAAAGCTTATTATGAAAATCCAAATTATGTACAGTTTATTGCTGAAGTTGATGGTAAGTTAGTCGGTGCAATAGATTTTAAGAACGGAAACAAAGAAAAAATTAGTCATCAAGGGGCTTTTGCGATGACCATACTACCCGAATATCGAAATTATGGTATTGGAAGAGCTCTTCTAGAAACGTTAATCAATTGGGCTAAAAATAACAGTAAGATTGAAAAAGTTTGTCTTGAGGTAATGGAAGATAATCTAGGTGCAATCCAGTTATATAAGAATCTAGGCTTCTTTGAAGAGGGTAGAAAAGCAAAGGGTGTAAAATTGGATGGTAGCTATCAAGATTTAATATTAATGGCTTTATTCGTTTAAAATTGAACATTAATTTCAATATAAAAAGAGGGTCTTCATAGTCATTTCCCTGTTAAGTAGACAGTAATAGAAACCCTCTTTTTATATTTATCCCACATTAGCTTGCAGTAAAACTCCCCACTGATTATAGTTTCACTTTATTTTAATCCTTTAATTAAAGGTGACGCTTCCCCACTATGGAAAATCCATAAGTCATGAAGTGATCTCGTACATCCGACATATAGTAACTTTGCATCATGTTTTGTGTTTTTGTAATGTTCCTCATCCACATCAATTAAAAGCACCGCATCAAATTCTAAACCTTTCGCTAAATAGACAGGTACTACTGATATACCACCTTCATATTTACTTTGGTTTGCTTCAATTACGTTTACCGTTAATCCTGCATTTGTTAATTTCACATATATATCACGGCATTCATCTTCTGTTCTTCCGATTACCGCAATTGTTTTCACATCTGCATTTTGCAAATGTTTTACCGTCTTCACAATTTCAGTAAATTGATTTTCCGCATGAATTACTTTCACATCTTCTCCACTGCGGAAGACTGGTGTTGCGAGTCCTACTGGGATTTCTGCATTTTTAATTATTTCATTTGCAAATTCAATAATTTCTTTTGTAGAACGATAACTTCTTGTCAATTCATAATAACCGGTTTCTTGGAATACTTCCTTAAAAGCATTCCAATCTTCAATTCCTTGGTAATCATAAATCGCTTGCGATAAATCACCTAATATAGTGAAAGAATTACCTAATGTAATTTCTTTTAATACATAAACTTGGAAAGGCGAAAAATCTTGCGCTTCATCAATAACAACGTGATGAAACTTCTGCCCGATTTCAATCCCTGTTATACGATGATGTATGTATATTAAAGCTGGTAAATCTTCTACATACACTTCTTTTTTACGACAACTCTTTTCTGTTTCTTTAACAAGTTCTTCAGGTAATACCTCGAGTATTTCTTTACTTTTTACTATTGAACTATACAGTGAAAGAGCACTCATTTTCGGCCAAAACTTCATATATGCGTTCAGTCTCTTAGTCGCTTCTTTTTTAAGTAATTTTTTCTCGTTTGTTTCCCCGAATTTTTTAAGTTCAATTTCAATCCAGCGCTTCATTCGTCCTACTAATCGTTCTCTTCTTTTCTGTAAAGGATAATGTTTATATTCAACTTGCATCCATTTTTTAATATCTTCTACTGGAATAATCACTCTATCCCACGCCTCAAAATCTTTTGTCGGAACTAACTCATTTTCAAATTGGATCATTCTCTCTTCAATAAACGTCTTAAATTCCAACGTACCCTTTAATTTACCTAGCATTATCTTCTTTTCATCACGATTAATTGAAAATGCTTCTTTCAATTTTTCTTCTGTCTGCTTTAGTTTCACTGAATCATCTAACGTACGTAATGCCCAATCCAGAAACGTTGTTTGACTAATATTCCCTACACCTAATTCAGGAAGTACACTCGAAATGTAGTCTAAAAACAGACTATTCGGCGCAAATACGATCATTCTTTCTGCTTCTAGTTGTTCACGATATTCATAAATTAAAAAAGCAAGGCGATGTAAAGCAATTGTTGTCTTTCCGCTCCCTGCAACCCCTTGAATAAGTAATGGTAAATTTCTTTCCGCTCGAATAATATCATTTTGTTCCGATTGAATCGTTGAAACAATATCCTTTAGCTTATTATCTTTATTCTCACCTAATCGATATAGAAGAAAATCATCGGCATGCGATACATCTTCATTTCCTTTTACATATGTATCAACAACACGTTCAAGTTCTCTTTTTCGAATGGAAATGTTTCGTTTTAAATACACATCACCTTCTACTAACCCATCTGGTGATTGATAAAATGCTAATTCTTCTCCACCGGTAAATGAATAAAACATACTTGCGACAGGCGCCCGCCAATCAATAATGATTGGCTTCATCGTGTCCATATCCGAAACCCCTACTTTTCCGATATAAATCGGCATAACTTCTTCTTTTCCATCTTCCTGAAAATCTAACCTTCCAAAGTACGGCTCTTGCACACCAATACGTAAGTTTTGTCTATTAGACTCCCTCATACTTTCAAGAATTTGCTCTTTAAAATCTTCTCCATAATAAACCGGGGTTTTTTCAAGCTTATCCAATTGCTCATCCATCGTATGTAAAGTATCCTTCATTTTTTGTAACTCATCTTCAAATATGTTGCTCATTTCGACGATTCCCTCCTGTCCGTTCTAATTTTTCAGTCGAAGTATCATTGTATTAAAAACCCAATCATAAAGTCAATAGTTTCCATTTAAATTTTCCGAAAAAACTTACTTTTCATCTTTCTAATTTAAAAAGAATATGCAACATCTAAATCACACAAATACACATATAGTATAGTGATGCATACAAAAGATACTACTTTCTATTTGTCTCCTATTTAATTTATCTATTAAAAAACATTGTAAAAATGAAAGACTTTAATCAATGGGCGTTTTACTGCCCATAAATAGTAGGATAAATAAAAGTAAAGGAGGCTCTTCGAATGAATATTTTTAATATTTTGAATCCATCTCAAGATTAAATATGCTTTTATCTGGCTGTATCCTTATGGTTTGTTGGTCAATTATGTATGTTGAAATATATAGACTTACAAAATCCGTCTGGCCATGTGTTATCATGCATGCAATCGAGGCTGCTGTTCCTACTGTTTTAGTTACAATAACAGGGATTATTACTTTTACAAACGGTAGTGATTTTTGGTTAAATCCTACTAGCGGGGTCGCTGCTACTGTTTTATTTCTCGGAATTGGAATCGTACTAAGAACTATAAGAATAAAAAGAGAACGCCAATTATTCACACAATAAAAAGCAGATAATGAATTCGTCATTATCTGCTTTCCAATTTTTAAAACTACCTTATTATATTTTTTGATACATAAGCCAGTCACCAGAGTCTATCACTTTCTTTAACATCTTTTTATTCTGAGCGATATACACATATGCCTCAATTTCCCTATCAGCAACATATACTGTTTGCGTGATTCGATCATATAAATCAGTCTCCGCATTACCTGTATATTCTTCTAGTTCATCTAACTTACACAATATCTCATCATTTACTACATAAACTTCTCCATACACCTGTTCTTCAATCGAATAAGTCATGGCCGGATATCCTTCATTCGTATCAAATAATTTTCCATATGTCCAAGCTCTGTCTGCGATGCATGTTGCACCTTGCATATAATGAGCATTCGTTTGTCCTCTTCTTAATGTGCCATAAACGAACACATGATACATAAATTCTTATCCCCTTTATATGTCTCTACTTTCTTATTTGTAAATAAGCACGAATCATAAAGTAACTCACTTCATTCGGAAGCTGTTCTTTAATAGATTTCAGCCCACCCTCTGCATTTTGAACGGCAGTTTCAATAAGAGATTCATACTCTGCTGGAACAAAGCTTTGCCAATCTACTTCCATTCCATCCTCATAGCAGCGAATTAAATGGTTTTCAATTGTTTGTCTTGATAAGTTACGTTCTTTTGCAATCTCATTCAAATCAATACCTTGTTTATACATTTCATATGTTTCTAAATGAGAATTTGCGGACGCTTTTCCTGACTTTTTACGCTCTGAAACTACTTCTGTCTTAATCGTTTCAGCATAATTTGGATTTTCCTCAATAAAATGCTGAACTGCTTGTAAGAAGTGCGAGCCATATTTCACAAGTTTGTGTTCTCCGATACCTTTTACCGTCAACAATTCAGAATCATTTTGCGGCATTTTCACACACATATCTTTTAATGTTTGGTCAGAGAAAATAACGAACGGAGGTACACCTTCTCCTTGTGCAATTTCTTTACGTACTTCACGAAGCACTTCAAATAAAGGATGGTCTTGAACAATTTGTCTTGTCTCTACTCGTTCTTTTCGTAAAACATTCTCTTTACCAAGTAATACTTCTTTCCCTTTTTCAGTTACTTTTAACGTCGGATAAGTGCCATGTTCAACTGCAATTAACTCGTCTGAAATTAAAAACTCAATAAACTCACTGACCTCTTTTACACTACGGTTCGATAAAAGCCCATACGTTGGTAAAGTATGAAAATTAAATTCAATAACTTTCTTATTCTTCGACCCAGTTAATACTTGCGCTATCATTTGCTTTCCAAAGCGTTGGTTCGTTCTAATCATGCATGATAAAACCATTTGTGATTCTCTTGTCACATCGATGCTCTCGCGATTGTCTGTACAATTACCACAGCGTCCACAATCTTCTTTCGGTTCTTCTCCAAAGTATTGCAAAATGAATGATTGTAAACATTGTTCTGTATGACAGTAATCGGTCATATTTTGCAATTTTTCAAGTTCATTTGAAAAACGTGATTCTCCAGTTGATTGATCAATTAAAAAACGCTGTACTTGTACATCTTGAGAAGAATATAACAATATACATGTACTATCTAATCCATCACGACCAGCACGTCCTGCTTCTTGATAGTAACTTTCCATATTTTTTGGAAGCTGATAATGAATTACGTAACGAATATTCGATTTATCAATACCCATCCCGAATGCAGATGTTGCTACCATTACACTTACTTCATCTCGTAAAAAGAGTTCTTGTTGCTCATTTCGATCACTATCACTCATACCAGCATGATATTTTGATACAGAAACACCTGCCTTCATCAAATCTTCATATAACTGATCGACTACTTTTCTAGTAGCTGCATATATAATCCCGGATTCCTTTTGATTTTGACGAATATAATCCGCCAAATATGCATTTCGATCTTGCCCTTTAATGACAGAAAACGATAAGTTCTCACGCTCAAACGTTGTCATAATTGTATTTTCTTGATTAATTTCAAGTGTGTTACAAATATCATCACGTACTTGCGGTGTTGCTGTTGCTGTTAATGCTAATACGAGCGGCTTTTCTGGAAGATAATCTAATATGCGATGTATATGTAAATAACTTGGACGGAAATCATGTCCCCACTGTGAAATACAGTGTGCTTCATCAATCGCAATCATAGGGATTTTCATATCGATAAGTTGATCAACAAACTCCATCGAATCAAGACGCTCAGGCGCCACATAAAGTAACTTGTAATGTCCTTGTTTCGCTAATTGAATTCGCTGATTTGCTTCTGCAATAGATATAGAACTATTAATATATGTAGCTGAAATGCCATTCTGTACCAATGTATCTACTTGATCCTTCATAAGTGATATTAGAGGCGATATAACCAACGTCGTTCCTTCAAATACTAATGCCGGAATTTGATAACAAATCGACTTACCGCCACCCGTTGGCATAATACAAACCGTATCTTTCCCATCTAGTACATTTTTAATTGTTTCATCTTGTCCTCTTCGAAACGAAGAATAACCAAAGTAGGACGCTAAAAGTTCTTGTGCTTTAGTAAACAAAAAAGAGTCACCCGCTTTTCTTTATCTTTCATCTACTTCTATTATATCAATCACTTATGCGACTTGAAAGGGATGATTAGATGCTTATTGTTTTTTCATTATTCTATGTTTCTTCACTTATTTAATATGAATTAGCATCATTATTTTATATGTTTTACAACATTTATAACGTAAATCCAGTACACAAGAAGAAAGAGTTTCAATTTAAATGTTCATTTTATTTCCCTTTCTTGAATACTACTAATCGTATACATATAAATTCAGGAGGTTACTATATGAAACATCGTAATATGAGTTCCATCAAGGCAAAAACGAAAACACAAAAACTCCAATTCTCTAATAATGATGCGTGGAAATATGAATCATACTATAAGTACCAGCCATTATTCTCTTATAAAAAGCTTTTTAATTTTCTTTCTCAACTTTTTAGACGTTAATATATGTGCAAAAAATATATCATTCACAGAATTTTTCTCAATATTAAATGTATAGACTTACTACAATTCAGTTGTTACCATATATAATAATCTGTTGGATAAACCCCTTAAGTTGACCTGCTTATATTAGCAGGTCTTTTTCATGATTACATACTTCTGTGTACCTCGATCTCACTTCCAAGTCTTTTCTCCATTTTATAACCATATTTAGATCCCAACAATTAATGATAATCATAAATTGTTGGGATTTAAATTGTTCACATATAATTATGCAATTCTTCTTTCTCAATACACAAAACACATTTTACTTGTTACTATAAAAGTACTCCAGATGAGTTTTTTGCTCATCGACATTATCTAGTTATTGGGGCCTGCCGCGGGAAGCAGGTCCCTTTGACTGTATGAAGGTCCCAATTTCATTTGGACACATTTACCAGGTTTTTTCAAAAGAATTTTATGATAACATTACGTAGTCGAGTCCGACATCTCGGCAATACCCTTTTGAGGGTCTGCAACTTCCCTTACAGACCCTCTTTTACTTTATATTCAATTTATTCATATATACCACAACACCATTCATTGAATTTCTCCATTTCAAATTCCCTAAAAATAATCTAGGACACGTAACTAAAAATAAATCTTCATCATACTTTGAGTTATACATGTTCAAAGGAGTGTTACTATTTATGTATTCTTATTGGCAATCGTATTACTCCCCCTACCATAACCCTTATGTAAACTATGATTTATCCGTACGGAACTACCGAATTAGTAAAAATGAGAATTTTTTAAAAGGGTATATGCGTTCTTTATGGGAACAACACGTCGCTTGGACGAGATTGGCTATTATAAGTATAGTATTTAATTTACCAGATGTTAATGTTACTGTTGGACGACTTCTACAAAACGCAACACATATGGGACTATCACTTGAACCATTTTACGGTGAGGATGCAGTGAAAAAATATAGTGCATTAATTAAAGATCACTTAGTAATTGCAGCGGATCTTGTTAAAGCCGCAAAAGCGGGTAATCAAAATGCAGCGGCCGCTATAGAGAAAAAATGGTACGCTAATGGTGACGCAATTATTGAATTTCTTAACAGTATCAACCCATATATAGATAAAGAAGAATTTAGAAAAATGTTTTATGAACATTTAGCACTAACGAAAGCAGAAGCACTTGCCTTCCTAAATAAAGATTATGAAGCAGGAGTAAAACTTTACGATAAAATTGAAAAAGAAGCATTAGAAATGGCTGACATGATAACAAACGCAATCGTAAAACAATTCCCGCAAGTCTTTCAATAAAGTGAAACTTTAATCAGTGAGGGGTTTGTTCATCCCCCACTGATTATCAGCTCTCACCAATCGGCTTATTTAGTTTTCTCTCCATGATATTTCACCTCTCCTCTTTACATTTAGCTTATATCGATATATTTTATTAATATCCGTTTTTTATAGGAGGAAATAGTTTGATTAACGCGATTGGTCTCGTTTTTATACTTACAAATAAACACGAAAAAAAAAAGAAAGTTTACTTAAATGAAAAATTTGCACTAATAGATATTATTGATTCTAAAGAAGTATTTGATGATGAAGGGAATCCTTTAGTAGAACTAACATGTAAATACAGTATATATTTAGATGAAAAATATTACTGTAAATCTCTCGATGATTATACCGGACAAGTCTTTCCTTTCTTAAGTGCAAAAATAGGAAAAGGTCTTCTAAGAAACTTAAACTACTACTTTTCTTACGTTGATGCCTATGATAAGAAACCACCAGTTAAAGAAATAAGATCACTTATGAAACAAGTAACTAACAGATAGCCAAAAATACCAAAAAAAGAAAGCATCTAACCCTGGATGTTTTCTTTTTTATTAAAAACTCATTAACTTTCATCCTCTTCTAAAAGTATGTATCCAAGCATATTTTAAATTAAAAACATTGGAGGATTAGAGTGAATGAAATACTCAGAAACAATTATAAGCAAACGACTTCGAATACTTAAAATGACGGGTATGTTTTTCATGCTAGTGTTAATAGCATGGATTGGCTATACAAAATTACTTTATGAAAACGGCTTTCTTCAAGAAAAAAAGAATTCAGTAGAAGTAATGAACACTAGCATTACAGGAGAAATAGAGCAGCTTTTTCATATAAACTTGCAAGGTTATCGAAAAACAACCCTTGATGCTGTTATAGAAGCCAGTAAAACCGATCCAAGTGAACTATCCTTAATTGAACTAGTCAACAAATCCTGCTCGCGAGATTGCATAGGTGAACCAGTTACATATGTAAACTCAAACAATGGATATATCTTTTATAAGGAATCTAATGGAACTAATGTAGCTATAACGGTTAAAAAGAAAGACACATGGGTAATTGTAAAGAAATCTGTTCAAGATGGAATATAATCACCCCAAAAAAGAGTACACATCGTACTCTTTTTTATTATTAATACCCTTCCTCTTCATGCCTACAATGGCATTTCGCTTTTGTTTTACAATGACATTTTTCACACTCACACCTCGGTTTCTCTTTGCAACAACACTCGTGAAAATCATTGCGCTTACATCTACATCTCCCAAACATTAAATCATCCCAAAATTTATTACAATCTTGAAAATGTCCACAATGACAAGTATTTCTCATAAATATGCTTCCTCCTTGATAGAATTCATCATATTCTATGTTTGAAAGTATACAAAGGCTTGTTTATTAGTCTATTTTCTCCATATTATAAGTAGAGTTAAAAGATTAAATAAAAATAAAAACCGTCACATGACGGCTCTTTATTTAGCACACTACTCTTTTGTATAAAAATATTTAATTCCTTTCGTATCTAACCAAGCAGTTGCTTTGTCCAGTTCGTTCCCTTGACGATAATCTGTTTCGAAATACACAAGCCCTTGGTTATCTCCACGAGATATTATTTTAGAAGTATATCCAAGCTTATCCATCATTTGAATCATGTCAGAAATTAAATTTACACCAAATTCATAAGTAACTACTTTGTTATATTTATTCACTATAATTCCAACCCCTTCTTGTTTTTTTATCGGCTCAACAATTTGATTTGTAAACCAAGCTAACGGCTTATTTCCAATCAGCTTATTTAAATCACATTTGCCGATACCAGCCACATTGCCTGTCTCTGTGTATTGCCAAATATCACATGGATACGCCGGTTTGTTACCACCATAACGAGGAATCCATACAAAATCACAATTGACATTTGCCATTCCAAATGGAGCATACATATGATGAGCAATATATAAACCGACTTTCTTAGCTCCTAATCTGCGTAATTCATCAATAAAAGCTTGTGCACCCGCTCTCATATCGTTCATTGTTCTTACTTCTACGTCAGCTACCCAAACTGTTGCATTTTTATCACCACGGTTCCAAAAGTCTCTTGCTTCTATCCGTGCATCCTCTACTGAAACGAAACGACAGAACGCATAATTACCAAACGGAATATTCCTTGCTTTCATTGCTTGTACATAATTTTTATATAAAGGATCTACATAGTTTGAACCATCTTGCACACGTGCAATTACGAAATCTAATTGTGGTGCTGCGATATCCCAGTTAATGTCGCCATTCCATTTCGAAATATCTACAATATAACCCATTATTTAACATATCCTTTTTCATTATTATATTCAAAGCTTGTTTTTTTGTTATTATCAACTAATAAATAGTATGAGAGGTATTATATTATTGGGTAATAATTTAAAATTCGGCTTATGTATTGAGAAAACAAAATATTATTACGGGTTTAATAAGTAAAGATTTACAAAACTCTAAACTATATAAAGTGAAACGATAATTAGTAGGAGGCTACGAGCAGTGTAATTCCCACCTAATTTCTTAGCTTCATCCGAATTTTGAGGTGAGAATTTTACTTCCCGCAAATAGCTTGATAAATAAAACCACCTTTCTGACAGGTGGTTTTGTGTACTAATTTACATATAAATTGTCCATATTTTTATAGTTACTTAATATACTTGTTAACTAAAAATAAGACAATTTTTAGTTTTTAATCAAACCAATTTTCGTTTTATCTCACGTACTCATAGTACCATTTACGTGCATCTAACCAAGCTGTAAATTTATCGATATTCCCGGACGGATAGCCATTCGTTATAGCATAACCAATGCCATCTTTTTGAACGACAATTTGTCCATCAATACCCGCATCAACCATAGCTTGAGCCAAAGCTTGTAAATTACTAAATGCTACACCACCAGTTTTTACTTTGAGCAAATTCGCTGCACCTCCTCCAGTTTGTCCTGTAAGAGCAAATACAATAGAATTAGCGATTTTATCAACATTCCATTTTGCCATGTCGGATTCATTATCAATAAACCCTAATTCAATAAGAATAGCCGGTGCCTTCGTTCCATTTAATACTGCTAAATCTGTACGTTGTTTCGCACCTCGATCACGCCATCCAATATCTTTTGCTAGTTGAGCTGAGATTTTAGCCGCCAAATCTTTCTGATCATAATATAAAACCTCAACACCCTGTCCATTTCCATCACTTGCATTAAGATGAAAAGAAATAACTAAATCCACAGCATGGGAATTGCTATTCCGAATGATATTATTTAAATTTTGTGATTGAGTTGCCCCTACCTCGTCCGTATCGTCATAAACCGTGTGTCCTAGGGCTCTTAACTTAGCCGTCACGGCATCTTTAACTTGCCTATCTAGAACGTGTTCTTTCCGATTCCCGAAATTAGCACCTTGAACAATACTATTGTGTCCTCCGTGCAAACTATATCTAGCCATTATTCATCAACATCTCCTTTCTTAATATCTTATTCAAAACTTGTCTTATTGCTATTCCCACTTACAATCTTAACTGTGCCCATACGTCCTATATTTTCTAAAAGTGACGCAATTTGTTTTCGATATAAAAAAGCTATCGCTTCATAAATCGAATGATTTATTCTCTAAATTACTTTTACATGAATGACGACACGAACAAAAAAGCATCACCCTTTCGGCGATGCCTAAAAACTCTATTTTACTTTTCAGCTCCCTAAATAAATAGAGTTTAAAATCACTGAAACTACACCTATATTTCCTCCCCTTCCTTCACAGCTTCTTTCAACCTCTGCAACATATACCCAATTCCTTTACACCCCTCTAGCGGATATGTAATCATTTCTTCTGGATATAACTTTGTCACTACTTTTTTATGCTTCTTCCCTGCTAGTAAGACGATTTCGTCAAACTGCAGTAAACTTTTATCTACCATCTGTTTTTGTAATTGCTCTATACTTATTACCTCATCGCTTTTTGAATCAAATGCAAGATCATAGTTTTCTAATACAATATCACTTGGTCTTAAAAATCCATGTTTCGCTGATAATATAACCCAGTTTTCGAAAAACATAGTTGCGTATGCCTGACATGCTTTTCCGAACGGACTAATATATACATCTTTTGCTTCCATCGGTCCGTAGTCTGAATGTTTATCCCAAATTTTCTTTTTTCCGCATGGAATTATACATAGCCTTTTCATATATATTTCTACTCCCTTTACTTTGGTAAATAAAATTCGTTATTTTGTACATTTTTTTCTCGAGATACTATATAATAATTCTAAAAGTTAAAATTACACATTTTACCATATGTGTACTATAGATTACTCTCATTGCAAATATTATAATACCATAAAAATTTTTTCATTTTTTCTTCAAAATAATGAAACTAAATTATAATACAAGTATGTATTGATAAAACAATAAAGGAGGTTCATAAAAATGAAAAATATTATCCCTGCACTATTAGTCTATTTTATCGTTTGCGTTATTTCCGTTATCATCCCAGCATCTGAAGGCTATAATTATGTCGGCTGGAAGTTATTTGTTGGACAAGTGTATGCGATACCTATTTTCTTCATTACTACGATAATCACATTTTATATAAACAAGAAAAAATCTTACGAATAAACGATTATAAGGATAGCTAACGCTATCCTTATTTTAATTCGTTAATCAAAACTTTATATCCTTTCTTCTAAAAAGTTAAACGCAACATCTGTATTTCAGCGTTTAAACGCAGTTCCTCCGAAATCCAGCTCTCTAATTTTGAAACAGATGCAATATTTTTTCAAAAAGCCCCTGTAATTTACTTTTCAATACTTCCATATCATTAAGCATACACAATGCGACTGTTTAAAAGTTAAAAATTTCTGCTTATTATAAATAAAAAAGGACAAGTAGCCAATCTGACTACTTGTCCTTACTGTTCATCTGTACGCAATACGATTAAGCTTGGAATGCTTCTGTTAATACTGGTACGATTTGTTTTTTACGAGATACAACACCTTTTAAAGTAGCTGTATTGTTTTCTAGTGATACGTTGTATGCTTTCTCAACAACGTTTGCTGCTTTACCGATCGCAAGACCGACAGAATCGTTAGTTAAGATATCAGTTACAACGAATAAGAATAGGTCTAAACCTTTTTCTTCTACTACTGCAGAAATTACTTTTTCAAGTTCCGCTTGGTGTACAAGAACGTCGTTTGTATCAACAGCGTTTACTTGTGCGATTTCAACTTTCGCATTATCCATTTGGAATTCTTTAGCGTCAAGAGAGATTAATTGCTCCATTGTTTTTCCGCTTAAGTCAGCACCAGCTTTTAACATTTCTAAGCCGTAGTTATCTGCATCTACACCAGCGATTTCCGCTAATTCACGAGCAGCTGCTACGTCTTGTTCTGTGCAAGTTGGAGATTTGAATAGTAAAGAATCTGAAATGATTGCAGATAACATTAAACCTGCAACTTCTTTACGAATTGTTACGCCATTTTCTTTGTACATTTTGTTTAAGATTGTAGCTGTACAGCCAACTGGCTCACAACGATAGTATATAGGATCGCTTGTTTCAAAGTTAGCAATACGGTGATGGTCAATAACTTCTAACACACGAACTGATTCGATATCGTTAGCACTTTGTTGACGCTCGTTATGGTCAACTAAAATAACGTTGTCCACTTCGCTTGCTACTGTCTCAACAAAACGCGGTCCTTCTACTTTAAAATAGTCTAACGCAAATTGAGTTTCACCGCTGATTTCGCCTAAACGTACAGGCTCAGCATTCATTCCTAATTCTTTTTTCAATTCTGCATAAGCAATTGCAGAACAAATTGCATCTGTATCTGGGTTTTTATGCCCGAAAACTAGTACTTTTTCCATGTTTTCCACCTCTTCATGAAAAGGATATCTTAAAGAAGCAAATATGACAATATTTAAAGCATATTTTTTTATAAATAATTGCACTTTCTTCTATATTTTTCATCATTTTCATAAAAAAAATCATCTAAAATGAATTAGATGATCGAAATGTATGTTTCAATTAAAATAGTGTAGGAGCTTGCACTACATTGTTAAAAGCGAAATTTGAGGATAAGCCATTATTCAAAAGGTTTACATCTATAACTTGATAAAACGCATTTCCAGTGTCTGCAATTTCCCAAACAGCTAAAATAAGATGGTATCCACTACGGTCAGTTGGTACATTTGCTTCGTGCGTTACTGTTGTCCCTGGTCTAGCTCCACCGTCATTTTTCACATAGAATGGCACTAAATCTAAATCTGATCGCGTCAAAGGTTTATTGGGATTCCAACCTTTTTTCGTAATATAGTATTTCCACTCTTTCGTACTATGAGGAGCCGTTAGTTTCCACTTGAATGTATTCGTCCCGCCATTTAACGTAACTTTCTTCCACCTATCTACAGTTTGAACATCTAAAGCGGGAAAATGACCAGCCCCTGCAATTTGTCCATCAGAAGGTCCTAGTTGTGGAAATCCACCTATCCCTTCTACACTTTGTGGTTCATATTGAATTGGTCCACAATTTACATTTACACCTTGCTTACATAAATAAGATCGGCTCGCTGGTGATTCTACATATCCATGAGCTGAAGCCTTTTCTGAAAATCCAAATGTTAATAATCCCGTAAGTAATACGCCACCACTTAAAATAACTTTCTTCATCTTTTGTAAACTATTCTTTTTCATACTTTCATCCCCTTCCCATAATAAAGCGAAAATAACTATAGTTGGCTAGTCATCTTCTCTACATTTATTATAAGACGAGAATCATTACTAAAAGAACCCTCTAAAAACTTTCTCAAATTCATTTAGTGTGTTAATTAGATTATAATTAACTATTTTAACACCGCCAGAAAAATATAGACGGTGTTAAAAATAGTCGTTTATTATTCACTTACTAATAATTAAGCACTCTCCCCGTTTGATTATAACTTAAATGTTTTTATAATAAATAACCGTAGCATCTAACTTTCCATTCGTAGAAATTGCATACCCTGGTATTGTTCCAACTTCTTGGTAGTCTAGTGATTTGTACAATTTATTGGAAGGATCTCCTTCTCTTGTATCTAATACTAAAAGAGACCTGTTTTCTTGCTTTGCTCGTTCCTCAGCTTTTTTCATAAGCGATCGTCCAATACCGTTACGTCTAAAGTTTGGATGAGTCATTAATTTGCAAATCTCAGCTCTATGAATTCCGTTAGGCTTTGTAACTAACTGTAATTGAATACTCCCTGCTACTTCGTTGTTTATTTTAGCCACATACAATATCACTTCTGGCGCTAATACTGTTTGCCAATACTTTGTTGCGTCTTTTTGTTCCAGTGGAGGCAAAAAACCAATTGATGCCCCATCATTTACAACCATTTTTAAAAGTTTCGAAAGTTCTTCCATATCATTTTCTAGTTGCTTAATTTCTTCAATTACTAAATTTCGCATTACTTTTCCCCCTTTTGTTTCATTGTAACAATTTTTAAAGAAGGAATAATGAAATAATAAGAGGAATTTATAGTAAGATATGATTTTTTGTGAAAGGATAACGATATGAAATATATATTAGATAGAACGTACGCAAAAGAATTACTCGAATGGGCATATGAACAAAACCCGGGCCCTTGGTTTGAACATTCACTACATGTTGCTCATGCAACTGAAAACATAATTATAGAACTTATAAAAAAAGGGTACAAGCTAGATGCTGACATAGCATATAATGCTGCCCTTTTGCATGATATCGGAAGATACAAAGGTTTTACCAAATCGGTCATTCATTCCTATGATGGTTATATGTATATGAATGATTTAGGGTATACAGGAAACGCTGTTATTTGTGTAACACACTCATTCCCATGCAAAAATGAACATATAGATATTGCAGCGGAATGGAGTCTCGTTCCTGACCATATGAGAAGTCGGTTAGTTGAAATATTAAATGAACATTGTAACTACGACTTATACAATAAAGTAATTACTCTTTGTGACGCTCTTGCTGATGCGGATGGCTTTACTACGCTGGAAAGAAGATTAATTTCTGTTGGTTTGCGTCATGGTACAACATCTCATACATCTTTACATTGGAAAGGGTTTTATGCGATTAAGAAAGAATTAGAAGCTTTAATCGGTAAGAGTATATACACAGTTCTTCCTGATGTAGAAAAATCTATTTATGAAGATATAGAATATTAAAGTGAATACAAATTGAAAACGATAAAATTTGTATGTATGTTTCTAAAAGACTCTTTCAAAAGTGGAGGGATTTCTTATTAGTAAAATAGGATTTGACTTGATAAACCTTGAGAGGAATTTTGATTTTGGATATGAAGATATAAAAGAGATTTCTATGAGATGTAAATTTTCTAACTGTTCACATACAAATGAACCAAACTGCGCGGTTAAAAGAGCTATATCTGACGGTGCTCTTTCTGAAGAAGTAGTTAACAGTTACTATAGAGATTTTAATGAGGCACATTATGTTTCTAAACAGAAAAACAAAACAAAAGCTATTGATTATATGAAACAATTGAAGCTTTTTACAAAACCTTAAAACTAAATAAATAGTTTTTATTTCTCATTCCTACTAAATTTAAAATTCTCCATTATTGTATAACCATAAATTGAACCCATCCTAGATAATTTTTATACTTAAATTTAATTTCACATAAAAAACGTTTTAAACATAAAGTTTAAAACGTTTTTTTATTCAATGCTTTTGATTTTTCAATTCTGTTAAACACTCTTGCACTAAAGTTACCGCTTGACTCATCGCAGCTCCGCCAGCAAATGCTGCTGAAACACCACATGCTTCTAGAATCTCTTTATCCGAACATCCTTGATCAAGACAACCTTTTGTATGATAAATTGTACAATACTCATCTTGCGTTGCTAAACTAATTCCTAATGCAATAAGTTGTTTTTCTCTTTTTGTTAAAGAACCCTCTTGAAAACAAGCTTGCGTGAACGCATTATATGTCTCAGCGATTTCAGGAATTTGATTTGTAAAACTACCTATACCTTCTTTATAATGATGTAGAATATCATTTATCGAACTATGTTGCTCATGTTCCATCTTATTCCCTCCAGTCATATTATCCATACTTATTGTAGTATGTGATGAAATGGAGGCAATATACCTTCTTTTAAATTAAGAATTTTCAATTAATTTTAGTTATAATTTTAAATTATCATCGACAATAACTTTTTCTCTAGAACTTTTTCTTTCAACCTCTTTACTTCTTTCTTCCCAAAATGTTAATCCTTCAATCCCCACATTTTTAGGATTAAATACTGGATCTTTCCCTTCTTTTTTCTGCGTTTCATAATCTTTTAACACTTTTAATGCGGTTTTACTTAAAAGTAAGATTGCGATTAAGTTTAACCATGCCATACTACCGATTCCTAAATCTCCAAGATTCCATAAAAGCGACGCTGATTCAACGCTACCGATGTAAACCATAATTAAAAATCCAAATTTCAAAACTGGTTTTAACCAGCCATACTTCAGTTGACGATCTAAATAAGTAAGTGTCGTTTCAGCGATATAGTAATAAGCGAGTAACGTTGTAAATGCAAAAAAGAAAATCGCAATTGAAATAAATATTGGACCAAACCCTGTTATCACAGTTTCAACTGCTTGTTGTGTATAAATTGGACCAGCTTCCACATTTCCTATGTTTTGTACAATGGCGGTTTTCCCTTCAGGTATAACATTATACATACCTGTTATTAAAATCATAAGAGCTGTCGCTGTACATACGACAATTGTATCGATATATACGGAAAACGCTTGAACTAATCCTTGTTTTGCGGGATGCGATACTTCAGCAGCCGCCGAACTATACGTCGCTTCTCCGACACCAGCAACGTTTGAAAATACAGCGCGTTTTACGCCCCATGCAATAGCTGCACCAACAATTCCACCAAACATTTCATTTACACCAAATGCGCTAGAGAAAATTAAAGCAAACATACTTGGAATCTCCGTTACATTCGCAATTAATATGATACATGTAACAATTACATAACCAATTGCCATAAATGGAACAAGCATTTGAGAAACGCCAGCAATTCTCTTTACACCACCAAAAATAATTGCTGCTAGTAACACGACTAAAAATATACCAGTTATATATTTGCTAATACCATTAGAGTTTTCAAATCCAACTGCGATACTACTAGATTGAATACCTGGTAATAACACGCCATATGAAAGTGTTACAACTACTGCTACAATGACTGCAAACCATTTCATTTTCAAACCTTTCTCAATGAAATATGGAGTACCGCCGCGATATTCATTCCCTACTTTACTTTTGTATACTTGAGATAATGTTGATTCTACAAACGCGCTCGCTGCCCCTAACAAAGCCATTACCCACATCCAAAATACAGCTCCAGGACCGCCGAAAGCAATTGCTGTCGCTACCCCTGCAATATTACCAATTCCAACTCTTCCTGATAAGGCTAAACAAAATGCCTGAAAAGATGATATTCCCGTCTCTGAACTCTTTCCTTCAAATAATAGTTTAATCATCTCTTTAAAATAACGGATTTGCAAAAAGCGTGTTGCAATCGTGAAATATACGCCTGCCCCTAATGCAAAAACAACTAAACCGATACTCCACACTTGCCCTACTAACCATTCTACTAAATTCTCCATCCAAATCCCCCTTATCATTCTTTGGAAAAGCAATTTTGTATATAAAAAAAACGGACAACTATTATCAAACTTTCTAGTTGTCCGCATCTTTCATTATTTCATCCCTCAATTTTTATCAGTAAAACGCCCTATTACTTTATATTTACCCAAACACTTTTCACTTCTGTATAATTATCAAGCGCATATGAACCTAATTCGCGGCCAATACCAGATTGTTTATATCCACCAAATGGTGTAGCTGCATTTTCTAAGTTATAATCATTAATCCACACTGTTCCTGCTTTTAATTTATTTGCTACTTGATGACCCGTTTTGATATTTTGCGTCCATACACCCGCAGCAAGGCCATAGGATGAGTTGTTCGCTCGTTCAATTACTTCTTCTGTCGAATCAAATGGAAGTACGACAACAACTGGTCCAAATATTTCTTCCTTAACGATTGTCATATTGTCTGTAACATCTGTGAATACCGTTGGCTTAACGAAATAACCTTTTTCAAGCGCACGTTCGCCACCAGCCGCAACTGTAGCACCTTCTTTCTTCCCTTGCTCAATATAATTTAACACACGCTCTTGTTGTTTTTTAGATACGAGTGGACCCATTTCCGTTCCTTTCTCCATACCTGCTCCAAGTTTTACGTTGTTCGCCATTTTCACAAGTGCATCTACTACAGTTTCATAATGTTTACGATGAACAAATACACGTGATCCTGCGCTACAATTTTGACCGTGATTATACATAATACCTTGGAATGCACCATTTATCGCTTCTTCCAAGTCCGCATCTTCTAAAATGATATTTGGTGATTTTCCGCCAAGCTCTAACGTTACATGCTTAATCATTTCTGCAGATTGACGCATAATATACTTTCCTGTAACAGTAGATCCTGTAAAAGCAACTTTATCAATGTCATGATGATTTACAATTGCAGCCCCTGCTTCAGGACCAAAGCCTGATACAATGTTTACAACGCCGTTTGGAAATCCAGCCTCTTTAAAGAGTTTCGCTGTATATAGTAAAGATAAAGGCGTTTGCTCTGCTGGCTTTAATACAATCGTACAACCTGTCGCCAGTGCAGCTCCCATTTTCCAAGAAGACATAACAAGCGGAAAATTCCACGGAATAATTTGTCCTACAACACCAACAGGTTCATGTCTCGTATAATTCAAGTAATCTTTTGAAATCGGGATTGTTTGCCCAATAATTTTTGTAGCCCATCCTGCGTAATAACGATAATTTTCTACAGTCGCTGAAATATCATCATCAAGTGCTACTTGATATGGCTTTCCATTATCTAAAGCTTCTAGTTGCGCTAATTCTTCTCTATGTTCTTCAATTAAATCTGCTAATTTATAAATAAGATGCGCTCTTTCAGCAGTAGTCATTTCTGCCCACGGGCCAGATTCAAATGCAGATCTTGCCGCTTTTACTGCGGCATCAATATCCTCTTCTTGCGCTTCACATACGACTGCTAGAACCTCTTCTGTTGCTGGATTGTACGTTTCAAACGTCTTTCCGCCAATAGCAGAAACAAATTCGCCATTAATAAACATTTTAATTTCTTCATTTAAAAACGCTTCCACTTTTGGTTTCAGCTCAATATTTGTCTTTAACATTATGTTCTCCTCCTTATTTAAACAGCTGCATGAGCTGCAATATTTGATAAAATCGTTTGAAGCTTTTGATCTTCTTCTACAGTTAACCCTAGTCTTGGATAGCGAGAAGGTCCTCCCGCTTGCCCATGTAATTCCATAGAACGTTTAACGATTTGAACATATTTCCCTGATCCTTCAAGAAACTCGCAAAGTGGTAAAATAGCATCGTTTATTTCCCACGCCTTTTCTAATTCACCATTTTGAAAATGCTCATACATTTTTGTAACGAGACCGGGAACAATATTTCCTGCTACTGAAACCCATCCCGAGGCACCAACTAAATATGATTCCATAACTAAATCTTCAGAACCACAGAAGACTTGGAAAGCCCCTTCACTTTGTCTTACTAAATCTCTCGCTTTTCGAATATCTCCGCTAGATTCTTTAATATGTGTAACATTTTCACACTCTTTTCCAATACGGAGCATTAGCTCTGTACTCATATCAACACCAGAAGTAAATGGATTATTGTATAACATAATTGGTATATTTACAGAGTTTGAGATTTCTTTAAAATGAAAATAAATCTCCTCTTCCTTTGGTTTACAATAGTAAGAGTTTATAATTAATGCACAATCCGCTCCGTGCGCTTCTGCATGTTTCGTATATTCAATTGTTTCTTTCGTCGTCTCTGCTGCAGTTCCAACAATAACTGGAATACGGCCATCAATTTCTTTCAACACGGTTGCTATCATTTTAAATCGTTCTTCTTTTGATAAACTTACAAATTCTCCTGTACTTCCATTAATGATGATACCTGCAACGTTTTGTTCGATAAAGTAATTTACATTTTGCTTTACCCCATCCCAATTAATTTCCTGAAATTCATCCATCGGTGTTATTAATACTGGAAATGCCCCTTTAATTTTTTGCATATTTATCTCTCCTTATCACATTTTATTTTAATAAGAAACCTGCCGGAAACGGATCCGTAGGGTCTAATAGAAACGTCTGCATCCCTGTAATAAACCCTCTACTTTCAAAACGGAAAATGTATCCTAGTTCCTCCTTCTTCACTTTCTCCACAGTTATAAAACTATTAAATATACTTTCATTTTTAAAAGGTTTATCCGCCATATAATCATTTTTAAATAACGCATGAACATAGGAAACAATAGTAGAAACAAAACCTGGCGAATGTACGATAAAGTTATCTTCATGAAATGTAATCGATTTTATATGGTTCTTTTCTTTTTGCGAAGGATCTACTAAAATAAGCCTTTTTATTAGCGACTGTTTTTGTATAGTCTGTAGTGTAGCTTCTCCCCATCTTTTCAATTCAGAAATGTTTTCCATGTGAATTTCTGGCGAATACGCACCTTTCTCTACAACTGCATATACTTTATCTGCTTGTATGAGAGAATAACTTACATTACCAACCTGTAAATTTCCCTCAATCATATAGCATAGTTTGCTTTCAAACGAAACCGATATAACTTCATCATTCTCTACATACGCATGAACTAAAAATATTCCACATAACGTTTCAATTTTGTATTGATTGGACTCTCTCTTTTTTAAATACCCACTTTCGAGTAACATCGTTATTACTGCAACAATGCCTCCATAATGAAGCGGAACCGAACCTTCATGATTAAAAAATAATACAGCTGCATCCACTTCGTTATAGATAGATGGAACGACAATACACCCATTCAAACCGATAAAACCACGTGGTTCATTTAATAAAAGCTTCATCTCTTCTGCTAATTCACCTGAAAATTGTTCATTTAATTGCTCCAAACTGTAGTAGTATTTGCATGGTACGTCTTTCATTACACGAAATGCCTCGCCATTTACATGTACGTCTACTGCTGTATACATTTTTTGAATGTTCATTTTATATCCTCCGTTTCATGTTCCATCGGCGGAATTAGCAAAAATCCTTCTTTAAGTGGATCCATTTCATTGTAAAAAAATCTATGCATACCCATAAGCCAAGCTGATCCCGTAATTTTCGTTATGACAGCTTCAATATTTTCAACATGTGTCGTATTCATGACATATCCTTTAAATAAAGAACCAACGATACTCTCATGAATGAACTCTTCACCAATTTCGATTTCTTTCTGAGCGTATAATACAGCTAGCTTCGCAGATGTTCCTGTACCGCATGGAGATCGATCTATTCCGCCTGGTGGTACAACAACTGTATTTTTCACATGCGCACATTCATGAGTAGGATCTGTATAAAATTCAACATGTGTTAATCCTCTTATAAACGAATACTCTGGATGAGTGATTTCAAACTTCTCATTAATTGTGTTTCTTATATGAATCGCCTTATCGATGATTGTAGATGCATTTTCTGGTACTAATTCTAGATCTACTGATTTCGCATCAATAATGGCATAAAAATTCCCTCCATACGCAATATCAGCCTCTATAGTCCCAATGTCTTTCACTTGTACAGTAATATTTTTCAATAAAAAAGCTGGTATGTTACAGAAAGATACTTCTTTTGCTTTTCCATCTTGAACAGCAATATCTACTTCAACTAAGCCAGCCGGTGTATCTAGTTTTAAAGAAGTAATCGGTTCAACTACCGGAATTAAACCTGATTCAACTAACGCTGTACATACACCGATTGTATCGTGACCACACATCGGTAAATATCCACCTGTCTCTATGTATATAACACCTATATCAGCCTCAGGATGACATGGGTCTGTTAATAATGCTCCTGACATTACATCATGACCACGCGGTTCATTCATTAACAATTTTCGAATCCAATCATACTCCTTTTTCATATGTAACATCTTCTCTGCCATCGTCTCTCCAATCAACTTTGGAAGTCCACTAATTAATGTCCTCGTTGGATTCCCACCTGTGTGTGTATCAATCGTCGTAAAGACTCTTTGTGACCTCATCCGTTTAACACCCTTTCTGTAAAACGACTCAAACGAAGTGGTTCAATAGGAATAATTGTCTCTTTTTCATTTAATAACTCTTCAATTACTTTTCCAGTAACTGCTGCAAGACTAATCCCATCACCTTCATGTCCAGCGGCAATGAAATAATTCGGAATATGTTCCACTCGTGAAATAATCGGTAAATGATCTTCTGTCCACGGACGTAAACCAGCGTAAGAACGAATTACCATCATATCTGCCATTTTCGGATAAAAGCGAATTGCTCTATTTGCGATACATTTAATGACTTCATTATTTATCCTCGTATGAAATCCTACAAATTCACGACTACTACCAATTAAGAAATTTTGACTTTCAGTAGGCTCAAATACGAGAGCAACCCCGTATTTTTCAGTTAAAGCATCCACTTTTCGTTTTCCGCCAAATTTAGAAATTAAATAACCGAATTCCATTACTTTACGGCATCCTACGTGTTGTTGCCTTGAAGCTACAATAATATGCCCTTTTCTCGGTTCAATTGGTATATTTATATTTAACATCTGACCAATCTTAGGAGCCCACACACCGGCTGCATTTACAACTTGTTGTGCTGTAAAAGTTCCATTCGTAGTTTCTACAACAAATGAACCATCCGTCTCTATTTCCATACTCTTTACTTCCGTCTGCTTAAAAGCTTTTGCGCCAAACTTTTGTGCCTCTGACAGAAGCGAGAAAGCAAGGAGATATGGATTCACAGTTGAATCCGTCGCACATTCTAAACCGCCTAATAAATCATCAGCAAAAAAAGGCGACTCTTCCCTTATATCTTGCCTATCAAGCATTCGAAACGGTAATCCAGCTTCTTTTTGCCGATTTACCCATTGCTGCGCAGCTTCCATCTCTTCGTCTGACTCACATACGAGAATACTTCCTGGTGCCCTATATTCAAATGAATGCTCTAATTCTTCACTTAAATCAGTTACTAATTTTTGACTTACTAAAGACATTTGACTATCAAATCCCGGGTCTTTATCAATGGCCAAAATATTCCCATCACACCGTGAAGACGTCCCGCTGACAAATTCCCCTTTTTCAATGATTGTTACGTCTCTTCCGTATTTTGAAGTGTAATAAGCGATAGAACACCCTATTATTCCACCACCTATAATTAAAACGTCGCAGTGCCTCACAATATACTCCTCCTTTCCTAGCCCTCTCACTTTCTTTTTATGCAATTGACGTGCCAATTCTGTACATATACAATTTTTATAAATAATATTTTTATTTGTAAAAATATTTTAAATTCATAGTAAATAGGTGTATTATTTTTTTATCACTGTCAAAATTTTTATACATAACAGGAGGACATTATGGAATTCTCATTTCCGACTATACAAGAATTTTTGGAAAGCGTTTTAATCAATCATACATGTAGCCTTGATCGCATTAAGAAAATAAACGAAAGGTTTTATTACCTCCCTTCTACTACAGAAGAATATAATTGCGCAATTATTTATGTAGATGACTCATTCACTGCATTAATTGACGCTTTTTCTTATGAATTAGCTGTTATCATCCTTAACGAAAACGATGAGCCGATATGCTGTATAACTTCTCAGCAAATGATTCCATTTCTTTATAAGTCCTACAATGAACTACAGTCATTTTATGACACTGTAATACAAACAACTGACTCTTCTGTTACAGTAATTGATAGTAAAGAATGCGTTCGAACTTGGACAGATGGTGCTGAAAAAATATTTTCAGTCAACCATAATGAGATTATTGGGCAACCGATTACTCGTTTTTTTGATTATAAAGACTTGGAAATTTTACAATCTTTACATGATGGAAAAAGCATAGTCGCTCAGTTCCATCAGCCTCGCCCCGATTTATTCGTATTAATTAATTCAAATCCAGTTTATTGTAATGATGAAATTATAGGAGCAGTCGTTTCAGAAACAGATGTTACAAATCAAGTCGCTTTAAATGAAAAACTATTTAATATGTCACATGAAATGCACCGTTTAGAACAAGAAGTGGCAAAGTATAAAGATGAATCCGATCCATTCCTTGCGATGAATGGAAAAAGTCCTGTTATACAAAGAACGATACAATTAGCTAGAAAAGTTTGTTCGGTGAAATCAACTGTTTTAATACTTGGGGAAAGCGGAGTTGGAAAAGAAGTATTTGCGAAAGCAATTCATGAAGCAAGTGAAGCAGCGAAGGCGCCTTTCATTTCGATTAACTGCGGGGCAATTCCAGAAGCATTATTTGAAAGTGAATTATTCGGTTACGAGCGTGGGGCGTTTTCTGGAGCAAATAGTAAAGGAAAAAAAGGTAAAATTGAACTCGCGCAAAGCGGTACTTTATTTCTTGATGAAATAGGTGAAATGCCACTTGATATGCAAGTAAAACTGTTACGTGTACTGCAAGAGCGAAAGTATTACCGAGTTGGTGGTGAAAAAGAAATTAATATTGATTTCCGTATTATCGCTGCTACAAATCGTGATTTACAAGAAGAAATGAGAAAAGGAACTTTCCGAGAAGATTTATATTACCGCTTAAATGTAGTTAGCTTGCAGATTCCACCGCTGCGCGAAAGACGCGAGGATATTATTGAATTAACCTATTCTTTCTTAAACGATTTTTCAATCAACTATAACAGACCAATTCGTGACTTACCTTCAAGCATTATGCATGAACTGCTTCATTACAATTGGCCAGGTAATATTCGCGAACTTCGAAACGTTGTTGAACGGCTTGTGGTATTCGCAACAGACGGAATTATAAAACAAGAATATTTACCATTTCATACGACTGAAACTTTAGACAACCATACAGCCCATTCCCTATTACTCAGCAACAATAATACAATCCTTTCTTTACAAGAAGAGATGGATGAGCATGAGAAAAAAGTTATTGAAAGGGCTTTACGAATTTTAAATGGGAATAAATTAGAATGCGCAAAACAACTTGGTGTAACAAGGGCTACTTTATATAACCGTTTAAAGAAACTTGGACTTCAATAAAGAATCAGTATGCACCGATCAGGCGTTTACAGGTAGCCCTCTCTCCCTCCTCTATATTGGCATGATTTTTGCATATATAATTTGTGAAAACCGAACTAGAGGAGGAATACACATGACAAATAAAAACAACTTAATCGTTTGTCGTTGTGAAGAGGTTACATATGGGCAACTTCAATCGACAATTGCTGAATATAACTGCTCGGCAAGAGAATTAAAACTAAGAACACGTGCTGGCATGGGATTTTGCGGTGGTCGCACATGCAGAATAATGATAGATCGAATGATTGAAAATGCGAAGCCTGACGTAACTCTTAATGAACTACCGTTAAAATATCAACCACCAATACGTGCAGTTACTTTTGGATCAGTAGGTGAAAGTAAATGAGTAGAATTACACATCACCCTATTTTAGGTACTTTACAAAGTAGTGAGCGTATTACCTTTCAATTTAACGGTCATCAATACGAAGCATATGAACATGAAACGATAGCTGCTGCCCTGTTAGCAAATGGAATTAGGACATTAAGAGTTCATGAAGATAGCGGAACACCGCGAGGTATTTATTGTAATATCGGGCACTGTTCCGAATGCCGCATGACAGTAAATAATCAAACAAATGTACGCGCATGCTTAACTGTTGTAGAAGAAAACATGGTTGTTGAAAGCGGGAAACAGCATCCGAATATCGTGAGAGAGATGGTGAAAAAACGATGAGTGATGTAATTATTATTGGTGCAGGGCCAGCGGGATTATCTGCTTCTATTTCTTGTGCTCGTTTCGGACTAAAAGTGCTCGTTATTGATGAATTTATGAAGCCGGGCGGGAGATTGTTAGGACAGTTGCATCAAGAGCCTACTGGAGAATGGTGGAACGGAATAAAAGAATCGAAGCGACTTCATGAAGAAGCAGAATCACTTTCAGTACATATCAGGTGCGGTGTTTCGGTCTATAATTTAGATAGAGATGAAAACAATTGGTTTGTACATACTAATATCGGTACGTTAGAAGCACCTTTCGTACTACTTGCTACTGGAGCTGCGGAATATTCTATTCCCCTTCCTGGCTGGACACTTCCAGGAGTGATGTCAATTGGAGCAGCTCAAGTTATGACAAATGTTCATCGCGTGCAAGTTGGAAAAAAAGGAATTATTATTGGTGCTAACATTTTGTCTTTCGCCATTTTAAGTGAATTGCAATTAGCGGGAATTACAGTAGATCATATTGTACTCCCTGAGAAAAGCGAGTTAAGTCAAAAAGCTGGTGAACCTGAAGAAGTTTTAAACTCTCTTTTAAATGCAGCTCACCTCGCTCCTTCTGCTTTCTTACGAATAGGTAGTCACTTTATGAAATTTGATTGGATTCGAAAAGCTGGATTAACATTCTATCCAAACAACGGAATGAAAATAAACGGAACGCCACTTCACCTTCGGAAAGCAGCTCTTGAAATTATCGGAACAGATCAAGTTGAAGGTGTACGTATTGCTAATATTGACTCTAAAGGAAATGTTATCAATGGAACAGAGAAAATATATGAAGCAGATTTTGTATGTATTGCCGGGGGATTATACCCACTTGCCGAACTTGCAGCTGTAGCTGGTTGTCCCTTCCATTACATTTCAGAATTAGGCGGACACGTTCCTCTCCATTCCGAAACAATGGAAACCCCTCTTCCTGGTTTATTTGTAGCCGGCAATATTACAGGCATTGAAAGCGGAAAAATTGCGATGGCGCAAGGAACAGTTGCAGGTCTATCTATTGCTAAATATGCAAGCAAAAAACGTGATATAGTCGACCAACAATTATCTCACGCCATTCAAAACGTTCACTTTGTTCGTCAGAAATCTGCAATTCAGTTTAATCCGATGGTAGATATCGGTAGACGAAAGATGAATGAAATTTGGCGTGATTACTCTTCTACATATGCACATACTAAAAAGAGCTGCTGAGATTATTCTCGACAGCTCT
Source organism: Bacillus sp. ISO11 (assembly GCF_003458115.1). NCBI lineage: Bacteria > Bacillati > Bacillota > Bacilli > Caryophanales > Bacillaceae > Bacillus > Bacillus sp. ISO11. The sequence goes on from NZ_QXCO01000006.1 coordinate 110,843, forward strand.
TTTCTCTATTCATCTGAGTTATTAAATTTCGCTAATGCGTAAATGCCTTCTTCATCATCTAATTCAAGTTGTAACCTCGCTGCGAATGGATTGACATTATATTCTCTGTCAAGCAATAAGCGTAAAGCTTCGATTAAGTTTGCTTGAATTAAAATTTGCTGGCGACCATTTACCTCTACTTCCGCAGAGAAACCGTAGTCGTCATCATACATGAGTTCAACTAATACTTCTTCTGGACCCACTTGTCTTTTTTCAGCGATATATATACAAAGCGCATTTATAAGCTCTTGTTCAGAAATTTTTATTGTTTCCATGCTACTTCATCTGCTTTCTTCTTACGTTGGTCTTTGAAGTATTTAAATGCACGAACTGCTAACATTACGATACCAGCCATTACTAACATATTTACCATAAACGCTAATACAGAACCAAGAGCTCCCATATTTGCAAATAAGCTACCCATTAGTAAACCACCAAGACCACCTAGTAATAAACCTTTCATAAAGCTTCCTTTATTACTTTTTGGTGCCGTGTTTGTTGCTTTCGTTTTTGAATCTGGAGTCGTTTTTTGAGAATTTACATTTGAGTCTTTTTTGTTTAAATCAACTTTTGACTTTTGACCTGAACTTGGTGTAAATGATTTTTTACCAGATTTGTAACTTTTCGCTGCTGCATGATCTACGAACATAAAGCTGCTAGCCCCAAAGATAACCATGAATGCTGTCATTACTGCTACAAGTTTTTTCAACATATTATATCCATTCTCCTTTTATATAGATATATGTGAAATCTATCTTTCTAGTAAATTCAGAATGATAGATTTGTTTTTAAGAACATTTTAAAGGTTCTTATGAACTTATTATATGAACTTTTATCGAAATATGCAAGTATTATTTACTTTCAACAGTTTGGTCACAAAGGAAAAATTAAGCAAAACAGAATTGACTTTAAATGAAACAAAACATATTATAAGTTCATAAGAACTTTTTATTATTTTGGAGGTGAAAAGATGGAAACATTTCATCTCACACGAAACGAAATGGCTACCCTTCTTCTATCACTAAGAGGATGGAATACGAAAAAGCCTCTCGGTATTTTACAAGAAGCTTGGGCAAAGTCACATAAAAAAGATATTGAAAGCGGACAAAGCGTTACAGCTTTTATTACTACCGCACTTTCACCTATTTTTGAAAAGCTGATTAAAATTGACGATACTGATGTCGGTTTTTCTTTAAATGAAATAGTTGCGCTTGGCAATCAGATTGAAAACACAAGTTTCTCTGTAACTGCTATGCAAAACTGGGTGAAACGAGATATAAAAGAAATGATTGGCTCTCCTCAAAAAGGGAAAAAATATTCAATCGAACAAGCAGCCTTACTATTTATTGTCGAAGATTTAAAAACAGCACTTGATTTTGAATCCATTCGTAAGCTATTACGCCTTATTGTAAATGACCCAGCCGATCGAAGTGATGATTTAATCAATCCTGTTCATTTATATGTAGCATACTCTTCTTTATTTGAAGAACTCAATCAAGGGAATTGCTTACAATTAAATGCAACAGATACCGTTCATACAATTGAAAACATCGTAAAAGAAAAAGCTGATAAAATCGCAAGTAAGTTCGATCAAATTAATAACGAACAACGCGAAGCAATTCGTAACGCTATTATTATTGCGACCCTTTCTGTACATACCGCTTATGTACAAATGTTAGCAAAGCGTTACGTAACAGCAACTTTATTTTTACAGAACTTAGATGTGAAGCCTTAAAAAAACAAGCATCCCCCCCGTCATATACCTAGGACAGGGGGATGCTTGTTTTCAATCAATATAAAATACAAAAATCATTTTACATCTAAGTTTCATTATAAAATAACTCTTGATTATGTATTATGTAAAAAACATTACTAACCTAACATTCAACAATGTTCATTTCTTTCTATTAAATTCCTATCACATTTTCTCGATAAACTTAATTACTTCATCTTTATAATTATATTTGTCATTAATTTCTTGTAATAATTCAATATCATGCGTATGAGTTTTTCCTGTCTCTAACAGCTCACGATATAAATCAATGTAAGGAAGATTTTTATTCATGGCATTTTTATATTCCTTTTCTACATCGTAAAAAACCTTTTTAAACCTCACATCAGTAATCCCTGCCTCATCAATTTCAAGACTTGCATACTGAGCACGCAAGTCAGAGTTTAGCTTATTCCACTTGTAAAAAGGTTGTCCAACTGTTCCTGGGTTAATAATTAATTGATCATTGCTACTATAGCGCAACAATTGATGGTGGGTATGAGCGTAAATCGCAATATCATAATCACGATCAAATAGCCGATCAAACTGTTCCTGATTATTAGTGGGCCACAAATCTCCTCCGTAATTTTTATTTTGTAGATTATGACTAATACTGATTGATAAATCATTAAACTGTTTTGTTATATGTAATGGTAAATTTTTAACATGCTTAATATAGTTTTCATCCAGGTTTTCACATTGATACTAAACTAATCTAGAAACATAAATATCAGTTGCGTTATCAATATCAATATTTTTATTAAGAACGTCAAGAAAACTATCTTCCCAGTTTCCTTGTACATAAGTATCAACGTTAATACTTTCTAATATTTCAAACAAATCATTCGATCCAGGACCAGGCATAATTAAATCTCCTAAAAACCAATAATCAGTCACACCTTCTTTCATAGAATCTTCGATAACTGCTTTTAAAGCAGTTGCATTTCCATGTACATCTGCCAGTACAGCAATTTTATGTTTCATGTATTTTATTCCCTCCTCTAAATTTACGTTTCCATCTCATTCATTTTTTATTTTCGAACCAAATCAAATTGAATAGGCATATTCTTTTTTAGGCAATTTTACTATCTCTTGAATGAAATTTGATTTCTCTAAAATGTCCTCTAACTGCCCCTCACTATGGACGTAAATACCACCTGCATATGAACTGTACGCCTTTTTCTCAGTTATTATCGCTAAATTGTTATTTTCCTTTTTAAAATCACCCTCCACTCCTTTTTCCACTCCTTTTTGAAATGATAAACTTTTAGTTGGTGAAACATAAAGTTGAATTAAAGATACTATTTCAACATCATCTGATTTTGCAAAGCACTGTATTTCATTTAAAATCATTTCATCTTGTAACGGAAGAAAGTCTTCTACTTCTAACTTCTCTCCTTTATGAAAGAAGTTTTGAAGTTCAGGAGTATAGAACGAAAGATTTTTCTCCTCTATCATTTTAAAAATTGTTTGCAGCAATATGTCTTTTCCTATCACAAACGGGTGGCCAAATCCATTATTGTAAAGCCCTTCTTTCATTTTCATTAATTGTTCGATGAAGGGGATTCCCGATTCTTCAATAACAAGTTTACCGTCAATTAAACGCATGTTAGCAATCAATCCTTCTATCTGTAAACCTTCTAATTCAAGCGACGAGTAATATAAATCTCTATTCCAAAAATCTAATTGATCCATTCCTAATGAATTAAATAAGAGCTCATCTATAATTGGAAAAACTCCATCTTCTGTTAAAGCTTTCGTTACATCATCTAATAATCTAGGTGTTTGATTTAAAATCGTACGTATTTCTTCGTCCTCTTGAATGATTCGTACCGTCCACTCACTATGATCTTCACCCGATATTTGCTGAAAACAATGTGAATATGGCCCATGTCCAACATCATGTAGAAGGGCTACAGTAGATACTAGCTTTCGTTCATATTTCGATAAATGTATGTCACCAATCTCAGTAAGATGTTCTATCACTTTATTTACTAGCACATATACACCTATCGAATGTTCTTTCCTCGTATGTATTGCGTTCTCATGTAAAAAATAAGTATGTCCTTGTTGTTTAATATTCGCCAACCTTTGAAATGCTTTTGTATCTATCAATCGAAGGATATCTCTATCACGAATAGAGATTGGTCCATAAATCGGATCTGTAATATACATACGTTCTCCTCCTATTTTTGTAAATGAAAGACCTATATCATTATACTTAATTTTCAGTCTATTATCATTGATATATGAGAAATTTTTAATAATCTTTTCATTAACCCTTCATGAAAACGTAGCTTATATACTTTACTATAATACTTATGAGAGACATAAAAGAATTGAAATAGCAATCCCCTATGTAAATAAGGTATAATCTACATATAGTGAACCTTTTACGTAATTAAATAAAAGGTTCTTATACTCAAAAATTCATAAACTAGAAGGTGCAACAATGTTAAGTAGTTTTATTCATTCAGTATTAACGTTTTTTGAAGGATTAGGTTATTGGGGCATTATGCTTGGACTTATGATTGAAATTATCCCAAGTGAAATTGTCCTTGCTTATGCAGGATACTTAGTATTCAATGGAAGTATCTCATTTATAGGCGCAGTTGTATTCGGTACAATTGGCGGTGTTATTGCCCAAATCTTTATTTATTGGCTTGGACGATACGGCGGACGCCCTATATTAGAACGTTATGGAAAATATATTTTCATACATAAAAAACAAATAGATGCTGCAGAAGATTGGTTTAATCGTTACGGAACTGGCGTCATTTTTACAGCACGCTTCATTCCAGTAGTGCGTCATGCGATTTCAATTCCTGCTGGTATTACAAAAATGCCTTTACTACGTTTCACTACATTAACAGCACTTGCGATTATCCCTTGGTCTATTATTTTCATTTATTTAGGTGAAAAACTAGGTGAAAATTGGGAAAATATTAACGATATTGCTGGTCCTTATGTGAAATCATTCGCAATTGGTGGCGTCGTACTTATACTTTTATACTTCGTTATAAAAAAATGGACAAAAAAGCGTAAAAATCTTGCTTAAGAATATAACAAAAACCGCTATAAATTCATTCGGAGTTATAGCGGTTTTTTATTTATATATGAATTAATCTTCAAGAATTATATAACACCTTTCCATCTACATTTACATGGATAAGCAACCGTTTGATCATTTCTTTCGTATATTATCTCAAAAAGGGGGGATTCCCCTATGCATTGGCAGCAAAAAATACCATACTTAATCGGACGCCCTATCGGTATTTCCTTCATAAATGGGCAAGGAACTTCTAGTGTATTATGTTCAGCTCATGATGGTCAATTATATGTGTATGAATACCTTTATCAAGCCCAGTTCGCAATGAAACATTATGATCATAGACAGATTCAAGATATACATGCATTCCCAAATTGTCCTCACCAAAATCCTCTATACTAAAAAAATCGGAACGGCTCATAGCCATTCCGATTTCTATACTTTATTTCTCAGAATTAAATTTCTGCACTGCTTCATCAAAATAAATCCAACCTTTCCAGCCCAAATGAATCGTATCTTTTAAGAAATACTTATCATATTCATGACCAGAGAAATCAACTACTGGATATCCTGCTTTCTCAACCTGTTCTCGAACTTTTTTATAATACACTTCACGGCGTTCTTTCGGGAATCCAGTATAATCATACCAAGGTCCATTGACAGGTACAGAAATAAAGAGTGGTTTGACATTTTTCTCTTTAAATAAATCTAAAATAATTTTTAAATCATCGTATTCTGGTGATTCATCATATGTTTCATTTGCTCTAAAGTTTTTTAAACCTTTTAGTTTTTTCTTCAGATTATTCTTATGATAATACGGATTTTCAATTCCGAATGTATTTGTAGTAGACTCTGCTTTACCTTCTTGTTCTGCGTGTTTACGTGCGTCTTCCCAAGAAATTGAACGAAGTCCGATATTTGTTTTCTCTTTCATCGGTTCGATTTTAAATAAAGAGTTAAATAAATCTCTATGATCTAAAATATTTCGATGCATATAAGCAAGTGGTTTAACTAAACCTGCTTTTATGTTATGTTTCGTATCATTATATACAATACCTTCTAATGAATTTTTTAATATATCATCTTCTTGAACAACTTTATAATCTAATAGCCGTTTCGCGATTTGCTTCTTCATTCCTGGATTTATCTCATCATTAAAAATAAAATGATATGCTTGTTGTTTGGAGAAATTATTAGTGAAATCCCCTTGTGATACACCAGTCTTTGTAAACCATTGTGGTGAAAGAACAAAGACTACTTTTTTACCTTCTAATTCATCCATAGTAGATGTCATATTTAAAATATGAGCTAAACTTTGTGTACCACCAGTTCCAATTAAAAACGGTGTAAAACCAGCTGGATTTACTTTGAAATAATTAGACGGATGATATGCATCCATTCGTAAAAATTCTGATGAACCGTACATCGGTAAATACTGTGAATTCTCTAACATTTTTTGCTGTAAGAAAACACTTTGTAATTTCTCTTTTTGTAAAGAAGTTGCCGCATCTTCTACCTTCTTATCACTAATAAGCGATACTAAACTTTTCGATGGGATTAGAATGATAATGAAAAAAAGCACACACGCTAAAATTATAGGACCAAAAGCATGCTTCATTTTCATCTTCTGTCCCTCTTTCTATCGTTATTAAATTGTAACCCTTGTTTTTGACACGTCATCTTTTCTCTCCTTTGTCTCTATACATGTTCCATTCTATTTATCTATTATATACATGTATGTATTTCCTTCCTTGTTCTATTAAGCCCTATATAAATAGCGCAAGAAAATGTTTCCATAGAAACATTTTAATTATACAAGATTCTACATAAATTTCACACTGGAATTTTAGTAATAATTTTATTTTTTAACAATGAAAAAATATATGAAATGTCTAGAATTCTTTGGATGATGTATGGAGTTCAAAATATGATAATAAGCGCCCGCTATGATCAACTTCATGAGTATATATAAACCCGAGCTTTCGTAAAAGTTTTTTCGAGCTCTCATTTGCTACTTTAACTCTAGCAATTATTCTTGTTACATTCAAAGTCTCTATTGCATATTTAATGGAAGCCTCTGCTGCTTCTAATGCATACCCATTCCTCCAATGTTCTGGGTCAAGAAGATACATAATTTCTATTTCACCTGTTTCATCTACCTTTCTTAAACCACAATGTCCTAAAAGCTTTCCTGTTTCACTATTAAATAACAACCATACCCCGAAGTCATACTGTTCCCAATGTAAGATAAGTTGCCCAATATAATCATTTGTTTCTTCCTTCGACATTCCTCTTGATTTAGCCAGCCATTTGCCAACAGTATCTTTTTTTAATATGTTATAAAACTGATCAATATCTTCTACAATTGGTTTCCTCATAAATAATCTTTTTGTATAAATTACTTTCTCTTCTTCAAACATAGACATCATTTTCCCTCCAAATACTGTTTACAGACTAATAAATTATACTATCAACTATTTTTCTAACTTTAAATAAGAAAAAACAGACTATCACATACGTGAAGTCTGTTTCCCCATTCTTTTATTTTTGTAAATCTGCCCATTTTAAACTTGTAGCTGGACCAAATTGATGTACATATAAATCTTTCACATATGGTTTTTGTAAGTAAGATAATCCACGCTGGAATACCGGTGCAATTACTGCATCATCAAGTAGCATTTTTTCAGCATCTTGCATTGCTTTCCAGCGAGCCTTTTCATCATTACCTAATTCTGTTTTAATCTTCTTAATTAATGCATCATATTCTGGATTTGCATATTCTGTATTATTAACACTGCTTCCAGAAAGGAATACTTCTAAGTAAGTCATTGGATCTGGATAATCTGGTAACCAGCGTGATAACGACATTTCATATTCTTTCTTCTTCTCAAGTGCTAATTTTTGCGTATGCGGCTGTAATTTCACATTCACTTTTAATCCTGATAAGTTTTTCTCAAGCTGCTCTTTAATGTACTCTCCAACTTTTTTAAAGTTTTCTAAGTCATAATTTAATAATTCTAAAGTCACTTCATTTGTACCTGTCTCTTGTTTTGCTTTCTCCCAATATTCCTTCGCCTGTTTTACATTTGTCTTATTAAACTCACCAGACGTACTTCTAAAATCTTTCTTATCTGGGCCCTTTAAAAATCCTTTTGGTACGTAATAGTTCGCTGCAACCGATCCATCATTTAAAAATGAATCTGCGAGTCCCTTCTTATCAAAAACTGTACTTAGCGCAAGACGTGCATTTTTATTTTTAAGAATCGGTACATTTTCATTAAATCGGAAGAAGTACATAACTGGATCTGTATATTGTTTTAGCTCTTTATTATTTTTATATTTATCTACGAATTCTGTAGAAATAACAGCTCTATCAACTTTATCTGTTTCATATAAATTTACCGCAGTTGAAATTTCTTTTACAATTTGATAGTTTACTTCATCTAACTTCACTTCTTTTTTATCCCAATACTTATCGTTTTTCTTCATTGTAAAGCTAGCTTCATGCTTCCACTCTGATAATGTAAACGGTCCATTATATACCGTTTTATTTGCTTCTAATCCATATTTATCACCTTGCTCTTTCGCATATTTTTCGTTAATTGGATAGAAGGATGGTAAAATTAATAATTTCGTAAAATACGGTACAGGATGTTCTAGCTCTACGACGAATGTTTTATCATCCTTCGCTTTTACTCCTAATTCATCTAGACCTAGTTGTTTTTTATTTATCTTCTCAGCATTTTTTACATCGTACGCAATGTATGCATATTGAGAAGCTGTATCTGGATTAATCAATTGCTTCCAAGCGTATACGTAATCATGGGCGGTTACTGGATCTCCGTTAGACCATTTCGCATCACGCAATTGGAATGTATATGTCTTTCCATCTTTACTCACTTCATATTTTTGTGCGCCGGCTTCAATTACTTCATCATTTTTCGATAGACGAAATAGTCCTTCCATTACGTTATTCAAAACGTTAAACGAGACTGCATCTGTTACTTTCCCTGAATTTAACGACGGAATTTCACCCGTTTCTAGTAACTGTAATACTTTCTTCTCATCTTTGGGCTTTGTTGCAGTTTTTTCTTTTGCGCAGCCAACTAAAAATGAAGAAACTAATAGAGTACTAACTAATGAGTAACGAACAACTTTTTTCATTTAAAAACCCCCTCTATTTTTAAGGTAAGTAACGACGAGCACCAGCGTATTCTTCTATATATCCTGGTGTATTTAGCGGTATAATCTCTACCGATCTTTCAGCTCTTGGTGAGTGAATCATATTGCCATCACCAATATACATTGCGACGTGATGGACACTACCTTTCCCTTGATCATGTGCAAAGAAAATTAAATCTCCTTTTTGTAGATTTTCTTTATCAACTGCAACTCCTGCTCTTGATTGCGGTCCAGAATCTCGCGGAATTGTAATGCCGTGCGATTTATAGATCGTATGCGTGAAGCCAGAGCAATCAAATCCAAAACCACTTGTACCAGCCCATATATACGGTAATCCTAAAAACATTTTCCCTGTGTTAATTAAATCATCAGCGGTCGGTTTTGGAATATCAGTTTGAGAACGGTAAACTGTTCCATCATTTTTTCGTAGCCATGCTTTCTGACCATTTGGCAACAATACACGGTATGAAATTGTGTCTTCACTTAATAGCGGCAGTCTTGTATTATAACTGACTTCAAGTGATTTATGTTTTTCAGAAGGATTTATATATAAAATCGCTGTTGGCTTTGTTATTAACACAAAAGGTTCATTTGTTTTATCTGCAAATTCTTGATTATATGTTAATTGCTTTTCAGGCATCCAGCCCGGATAACCTTCTTCATTTCGTGGTGTTGGCTGTCCATGCACTAATACCTTCACCCATTCGCCTTTCTTATCAATAACAGTTACTTCTTGACCGAGTAACGCTTGTGTTTCTAATTTATTTGCATTTGTTAACCATAGTTTCTCGTCAAGTGTCATTGATTTCGTCCATTTCCATAGATCCACTGGATTTGTTGTACTCGGTGTATCGATTGGCCTTAATGAATCAGGTACTGTCCATAACGTTGCAGCAGATACATCTATAAATGCTTTATTATCCTTCTTTTCTTCAGCATTTGCCGATGTAAACGATGAAAATATAAATAAAGTTGTTAAAAATGCAGTTCCTACTTTTTTCATATTTATCCCCCTTAAAAGATAGTTTACTAGTCTCTTCTCCTAAGACTTACTATTCACTGTCGATTGAAGGTTTACCTTTGATCCAGAATAAGTCATTCCTTCTGGCTCTTCCATTAACCAAAGCGGTGCATCAAGATCAAAATAATGAATATTAGGATGCGCTGCCGCTAAATGCGCAACAGCACTAACGGAAAGTGAAGATTCCATCATGCTGCCCACCATACACTTCACACCAGCTGTTTCTGCGATATCTGCAATACGCCATGCTTCACGTATACCACCACATTTCATTAATTTAATATTAATGAAGTCTGCATATCTTCCTTGAACGAGCTTTAATGCGTCACTTGCTGAAAATATACTTTCATCGGCCATAATTGGCGTTTGCACACGATCTTTGACATACTTTAACCCATCCCAATCTTTCGCGTGTACTGGTTGTTCAATAAATTCTATATTTAAATTACGATTTTCCATTTCTTGAATAATAGAGACCGCTTCTTTTGGACTCCAACCTTGATTCGCATCTAAACGTAATATCGTATTTCTTGGTACCACATTTCGAATTGCCTCAATACGTTCCAAATCTAAATGCGCCTCTTTACCCACTTTAATCTTTAATGTTTGAAATCCTTTTTCTATATGTTTCTTCGCTTCTTTTGCCATTAATACAGGCTCATCCACACTCACTGTAATATCGGTATGAATTTCTTTCTTCCCGCCTAACAAGGCATATAACGGCACATTTTGATATTGGCAATATACATCATATAAAGCGATATCTACCGCTGCTTTGGCACTTGAATTTCCAATACAACTCATTTGAATGCCCTGTAGTAACTGCTGAAACTGAATGATATTTTGACCAATTAAACATGAACGCATCGGTCCTAAAATCGCTTCTTCCATTCCGCTGGTGAAATCCCCCGTAATAACTGGCGTTGCGGCTGCAGCCCCCTTACCAATCACTCCTTCGTCTGTATGAATATAAACATCTATACTTTCAATTTCTGTTACAGTACGAAGCGCGGTTTTAAACGGTGTATGCAGTTTTACACGTCTACGATTTACTTTTACATCTGTAATTTTCATTTTGTTCATCCTTTCATTCTCCAATGAAGTGAAATTTTAATCCACCGGAGATTTATACCCACGGATTATTAGGTAAACCTATTGGGCATTTACTCTTCTATCTCTCTACTTTGTTTTCGTTCACTTTTGATGTAGGACGATAATGTGAAATAAAAAAATCCAGCCATAAGAATGATTCTTACGGCTGGATTTTGTCTATGATTGAGTAGACAAAGCAGCAATCTGATTATATTTTTTCTGTGCATCTTTTAGCGCTACAAGTAACGCTTTTTGAGAAGAACCGAAATATCGGTTCTTTACTTCCATTACTAACGCCGGGTCATTTATATTTTTATGTAGAAATAAATATTTAACAAATTGAGATGTTAATGCAATTGTCGCTGAGCAGTCTGCATCTACAATTTCCCCTGTATCCTTAACAAGTATAAATGCTACGAAATAGCTTTTAAACTTTTCAGTAATGGGATTATTTTGAGGTGCTTTCGCATCCCCTACGATATAAATTGTATTTGAAGCGTACACAGCTATCTTCCTTTCTTATACGAGGATAACGGGTTTCTTAATAGTCGTATGAGCGAGGAACTCAACGTTGATTAAAAAATGTATCCGCTTACCTTGTATTATAATATAATTGACAGAATTTTAACAACATTTATTTTAGTGCATATTCCATATTTATGAAAATAGCTTAAACTCTTCATTTCTACAATATGTGATTGTTCCTTGTACCATGACATTCATACATAAAAAACTGCACCCCCAATTGTTAGACGGTGTCTAACAATTGGGGGTGCAGTTCAATGGCTAACTGTTTTTATTACTTTGGCATCACAAATATAGTTTCATTTGACTTAGAAAATTGATACTCTTTTCTCGCTAACTTCAAAATTTCTTCCTCATCGTCTGTTAAATTTTCTATGTTAGTCTTTAAAGAATCTTTATCTTTCTTTAAAGATACTAATTGCTTCTTTTGATCCGTAATCGTATCTTTCTTTTTATCAATTACTTCTTGTTGTTTCGTTAAAATATATTGAACATATAGAGTAGTTGCCGCAATAAAAAGGACCATTAAAATAAGTCGCCTTAACTTCTTTTTATTTATCCTACGCTTGTCACTAGGTTGTGATAATTGCTCTGGTATATTAGGAACATTTACTCGCTCGAGTTTCCTCATTCAAATCCCCCTAACCCATATTTTTCACTACCATCGGCACGTTTTCTTACTAAACTAAATTCTATTCTTATAAAATAAACTCCTTCACAAAAATATCCCATAAATTAACCAATTAAAGATAGCATTCGACGACATTTCCATATTTACACCGATTTTTTTTATACATGCTGCTATAAAATAGTAGTTTCTGTAATTCTTTTTCTACTATTGTAGAAGAGTTTTTTCACACACAAAATTCCTTCCCCACATATCCATGTTATAACATGCTTACAAGGAGGGGGAATATGCATTACCGCACATTAGGTAAAACTGGAATAACTGTTTCTGAAATAGGTTTTGGCGCATGGGCAATCGGTGGTGATGAATGGGGACCTGTTAACGATAAACAATCTATAACCGCTATAAAAAAAGCAATTGAGTGTGGTGTGAATTTTATTGATACTGCGGATGTGTATGGTTTAGGACATAGTGAAAAGTTGGTAGCTACCGCGATTAAAGGACATCGTAATGATATTATCCTATCAACGAAAGGTGGTTTAATCGGACATCACTACGACCCTAATGGAGTTCCTGTATATGATACTCCCGAAAAAATCATCGCCGTATTCGAAACAAGTTTACAACGTCTTCAAACAGATTATATTGATCTTTATTTTTGTCATATTTGGTGGCATAATCGTAGAGAAACAGAAGCATTTCTACGTGCATTTGACATATTAAAACGTGATGGCAAAGTAAGAGCAGTCGGTGTTTCGACTCATGATTTACAATACATTCATCATTTCAATAACAACAACGAAATTGATATCGTACAACTTGATTACAATATATTAAATCGAAAACCAGAAAAAGATATATTACCATTCTTACAAGAGAAAAATCTAGGAGCTGTTATTCGTGGTCCATTAAAAATGGGCATTTTAACTGGAAAATTCACAAATAAAACAATTTTTCCAGATGGAGATTTACGCAAAGATTGGCCAAATGAAACTTGGTTTCAAGAAGACTTACAAACCGTAGAGAAACTTCGGCTGCTCTCAAATAAAAATCAGACCCTAGGGCAACTTGCACTTCGCTATGTACTCTCTCATCCGGCAGTAAGTGTTGTAATTCCTGGTGCAAAAACAGGAACACAAGCACAAGAAAATGCAAATGCATCTGTTCGCCCTATTTTGAGTGATGAAGAGCTTAACTATATTCATTCAATATAAAAAGCCCAATCCGGGCTTTTTAATTTGGCAAACTAATATCATACTCCATTCGCTTCGCTGTGTCCTCCGCAACATGCACACCTAACAAGTTTTTCACAATATGAAATGCCATATTAATTCCAGCTGAAATTCCGGCAGATGTTATAATATGTCCTTCATCTACAAACTTTACATTTTCTATAACTTCAACATTTTGAAACTCATTTTTAAACTTTTCAATACTAGCCCAATGTGTTGTTGCTTTTAAACCTTCCAGTAAACCTGCTTTCGCCAGTAATAGCGCTCCTGTACAAACTGAAGTCATCAGCTTTACTTCTTTCATTTGTTGGCGAATCCATTTTATTACTATTTCATTTTTTATTTCATATTTTCTAGCACCTAGCCCACCCGGAATTATTAAAATATCCACTGGTGGTAAATTTTCAATACTATAATCTGGCTGTACCTTCAATCCATTCCTTGCTGTAATCATTTCCCCATTCTCGCTAACTGTATAAACAGTAAATGTTTTTTCTTCATTCACCTCAGTTACAGAAAAAACTTCAAATGGCCCTGCAAAGTCTAACACTTCTACTTCATTAAATAAAAATATACCAACACTCCATTTATTCATCATAAGTTCACTTCCTGTTTCAAATGATGTAAAAGGTGATTATATCCTTTTTCTAATGCAATATCATACGCTGTTTTCCCATCATTTTTCTTAATCATCTTATTAGCTCCATTTTTAAGGAGCAACATAATTATTTCTTCATTTCCTAATAATGCTGCTTCGTGGAGTCCTGTCCAGCCACCACTTTGCATAATATTTACATCTGATCCTTTTTCAATTAAGAAAGCGACAAGTTCACTTTGCTTGTTCGCAATTGCCGCTTGCAAAGGTGTATTTTCATTTTCGTTTTTCGCTCTACTATGTATATCTGCACCGCTTTCTAAAAGAAAACTCGCTATTTCTTTCTGTCCAAAATAAGCTGCTAAATGAAGTGGTGTCCAGCCATCTTCACTACATTCGTTAACAATACTTGGACTCGCCTTTATAAACTTCACTACTTTTTCCTTATTACCACTTATAACAGCTTGTGCTATTGATTGTAAATGCTCCATAATAATCTCCCATCCTTCAAAATATTTAAGCATCTCCTTCTACATGTTCTATTAATTATTATATTTTCCTTTTAAAATCTTAAGTTTACATAATAATATTATATATATTACTTTTTTGTGCTTAATGGCTGAATAGCAATAATGTTAAAAATACTGCCTTTAAACAATGAAGATCATGATTTCATTAGAGTTACTGAAAAAGCAAGCAAAAAACTATACACATAGTTTTCATCATATTTGTTCAGTTTCATGAACTAAAACAGGTAATGTTTATTCTGCTATTTATGCTTTCAACATATCAAATAATATTATTCCAATAAAAAAACAATCCCTTTTTAAAATGGATTGTTTTTTTATTTCTTTTTTATACTGTTTATTTTATTTTTGTATTTTCAATGATGAAATAATTACATTTACAAAAATGAAACGATACTATCTTAAACCCTCTTATAGTAAATTTTTCGTTTGAAAACAAAAAACACACTTCTACCTTACGATTGAAAAAAACATATGTAAAAGTCTCTAAAACAGCTGCCTTATCATACTAATCTATAGCAATTCTGTCTTCTTCCCTTACCTGTTTCCTTTAACACATACGATTTTAAAACTAGCGCCGTTAATGAATCTGTTAATGTTTTATATGATAAATTTGATAATGCCAATAGATCGTTCGTATATAGCATTCTATGCTTCTCTAATAATAATAGTACTAATCGTTCAGACGGTTTTAATGCCTCATCACTTTCTAGTATAAAGTCTATATTTTTCATTTCTCTAATTATTACTCCTTATATAAAAAAATACTTTAGACGCTTATTTAATATAAAAATAATACATAACAAAATTATAAATATATTAAAATAGCACCATCTAAAAACACTATTATACTATAACATAGAAGTAGTGTTTCCCCAAATAGGAAATGCTTTTTTATATCGCTTATAAGATTCTTGCAAACCTACATAATATTTTGTACCATTACCCGCCAAGTTTTCTTCTAATTTCGCTGCTCATCCTGATGTATTTGTAATCAATGAAGTTCTTCTAAATTTATAAACAAATAAAAAACGGTTCGTCTATCATGCCCTAAACATGAATGACAACCGTTTTCCAGCTTCTTCTTAATTAACATGTTCTATCTTAAATATTTCTTGCAATATGCGGCTTACTGTAATGACTTGTTCCACCGCCACCAACTACTACTTTACCGCCTTTTTCGAAAATTAATAATTTACTTGAACCATCTGCAAGAAGCACTATTACTTCAGCATTATTACTTGTTGCTACATAAATTACATAACCACTCTTTGATATACAAGTTTCCCAATTCGAATCAAATTCTGATCTTACTACACGATTTGAATACACTTGATTTTCAATTCTATCTTGTTCTACGTTTTCCAAATTGATTCCTCCCACTTCACTAAAATAGCATTTATAGGAAAATAACAGCCCTATATAAAATAGTAGCCGACTTTAACATAAATAGTATATGTAATTAGTAGGAGAATGCTTGGGCAACGAAAACGAAATAGACTTCAAAAATTTCACAATTGAAACTTCTCTTTAATCATTTCCGCTACTTCTTTTGCACTCAAATACGTATTATTAATTTTTATATACTCTTCTTTTTCAATTTCACCATGAAGAGAGTTTAATCTATGCTTTTTCATCGTTTCTTTCAAATTATTTTCAGACCACTCAATATCTCTTTTTTTCGGTTTATGTTCTAATCTATTCGGGCTTTTATTTCGTTCTAATCTTTCATCTAATTCCGCTTCCAGCTCTACAAAATACACTGTTCCACCTTTTGATTCAAAAATACTTTCTACATGATGTATATAATCCCAATCCGCTTGGAGGTCAAATGCCCATATATACGTAAAAATCATTCCAGATAAATCACTTTTAGATACTTCTTCAAATATTTCATTACGAAATAAACTTACTAGTCTTTTTGCTTCTTTCGTACTGTAATCAAAAATTGGACTTACTAAATCAATTGTCATGTGGTTATGAAAAAGTTTTAAACCGGTTAATGTTGCTAATTCTTGCCCCACTGTCATTTTTCCAACTGCTTGTGGGCCAAATATTAATATAAGTTTCATTTATTTCCCTCCAATCTTTCTCTATAAACCATTACATAAAATAAAAAATAAGGCAGCCGATTTTAAATCGATTGCCTTATTTTTTATTCATAGTTTTAGTTCTATTCTTTTCGCACAGCTTCAAAAGTAATCATTTGATTTGCATTTGACGGTTCTTTTTCATAATCATATTCAGCAGAGCACGTAATATTAGAGAAACCTATACTTTCTAAAAGAAGTTTAAACTCTTCTATTCCATACCAGCGCAGCGCAAAGCGTTGTAGTTCTGTTTGTACTAACTGTCCTTTACTCCACTTTTCATATTTCAAATATGATACAGTAACTTGGTTCAGCCAATCTATTTCAATTGATTTATTTTCTAATGTGATTCCGTCTCCACTCGGCAAAGAGAAAGTCGATGTATGAATTTCCCCAGTCTTCCAGTCATGCGGAAGCATAATATCTACGATTAATCGTCCATCTGGATTAAGATGTTCATAAAAACATTTCAATGCATTTATAGAATCCACACAATTTTCAATTAAACAAAAAGATCCAGTAGGAATGATAATTGTGTCATATTTATGCGGAAGTGAAAATTGTTGCAAGCTTCCTTCATATAAATTAGGATGTAAGCCTCTCTCTTTACAGCGCTTACGGCAAGAATCTAGCATTTCAGGTGAATAATCTATCCCATCCACTTTAAAACCAGCCTCTAGAAGCGGAATGATGACACGTCCTGAACCTACTGCGGCTTCGAGGATTCTTCCTCTACAATCTTTTAAACGTTTTTTGTAATACTCAATATCACCATTTAAAGAATAACCGACTGGTTTTGTGTAATCATACAGTTCTGTACAAAGTGTACTATAAAAGCTAAACATTTATTTTCTCCTCCGTTTTTACGTACGGAAGATTTCAATTCAACTAATCTTCCTGCACCTCTGATTTTAATGATATTTCCAAAGAGCTGACTGTCATAATATATCACTCACTTTCCATAGAATATAATGATATTGTATTACATAACCTTCCAATTTGAAATATAAAAATTAAAAATTCAGACTACAAATTAAAGAGCTTACTTTAGTAAGCTCTTTAGAAAAAATATTTATTTCACAATCGGCAATGTCACTTCACTTAATTTCACTGTAAGTTTCGTGCCAGCTTTCGGTCTAATTGTATAATCATAATCACTTGCAATTAAAACAACTCCGATTTGATGCCCCGCTTTAAATACATAATCATCTGGCTGCATGTCCCATGTAAATGTATAATCTTTGCCCGGTTGAATCGCTGTTGAATTTTCTATACTCTTTAAGTTTTGTGGATCCATCCAGCCTCTCGTTACGATTTCCGGCTTCGCTCCTCCATAGTCAACAAGTAATGCTGTTAAATTTGATACAGATCGATCAATATTTCCTGTAATTGAAATCTTTGGTGTACCACTTATACGCGTATCTTTTTGCAGTACAGGCATTGTATATACTAATCGATTTGCTACTTCTAATTCTGGGTTTGCTACTAATTGGTTTGATTTCATTTGTGCATCATCTAAGAATGAGAAAACTTTATTAGCCGATCCCATACTTAATGGCAAATTGACTAATTTATTACTTAAATACATACGGATTTTTGAAGGTACAGCTGATGGATCTGGCCAATTTTTTATCTTTTGCCACGTTTTATTTTCTCTTTGCACATCAACCATTGGTTCATCCATAATTCCATTTTCAATTCCGTATAACCAATAATCTAACCATTTATTTTGTGTTTGCTGCCAGTTATTACTTGATGTCCCACCATGACCACCTTGATGTAGCCACATTTTACGAGGAACATTATTTTCTCCAAGTGCTTCCCACCATTGCGCGAACTGTTTTGTTTTAACATTCCAATCGTTTAAACCATGAACAACAAATACACTCGCTTTTACATTTTTAGCATCTTTTACATAGTTACGTTTATCCCAAAAATCATTATAATTACCTGTTTTTCTGTCTTGTCCAGCCGTTAACTCTTTTATAACTTGTCCGCAAACTTCAGGGTTTTCCCTTGTCAGTACTGCTTCTGCCATATTATCTGTATCTTCCCCTTGATATCCGCCTGGAGCAATGACTGCACCATTTGCACGATAATAATCATACCAACTACTAATTGCTGCGATTGGAATAATTGTTTTTAAACCTTCGACTCCAGTAGTCGCAACAGCATTTGGTAAAGTACCATTATAGGAAACTCCAGTCATACCTACATTTCCTGTAGACCAATTTGCCTGAACTTCCTCACCCTGTTCTGTAAATGCTTTCGCGCGACCGTTTACCCAATCAATAACAGATTTTGTCCCGAGTATCTCTTGTTCATCTCCAGTTGTAGGGCATCCATCTGATTTTCCAGTACCGATACTTTCGCCTAGAATAACTGCATAACCTCTTGGCACGTAATAGTTCCCATACGAACCAAGATTAACCGCTCCATACGGTTTTCCTTCATACGCATACAATTCTTCATCTACATTATATACAGGAACATCTTTTAATCCAGATCGATATGGACTCATTTCATAAATAACAGGAACTTTCACATTCGGATCTGTCTTTGGACGCATAACTTTTATCGATACTCTGTCTTTCTTACCGTCTCGATCACTATCAACTTCTGTCTCTACATATAAATTTTCGATAATAGCTTCATCGAGAGAATAAATCGGTTTTGTCATCCCATTTTCTAATTCAATTTTCGTACTTTTAGTCTCTTCCTTCTTCTCTGCATGCACATCCATAGTAAAGCTAGGTATAATTGTTGCAGATAGCATTGCTGACAGTGTAATTGCCATTTTCTTTTTACTCAAAATGTTCCCTCCCCTTATTCGTTCTCTTTACTATATAACAAAATAACTGAAAATTCAGTTTTATTTTATATAAAAGTTGAGAAACTCAAAGATTTCTTATTAAGTAAAATTTAATGCAGGTATGAAAGTATTTTCCCACTTCCTCCTTCTTTATAAAGTGAAACTTTAATCAGCCCTCACCAATTGGGTGTTTACGATCAGCAGGGCCACTTCTTTGCTTTCGCTGAATTTTGAGGTGTGGTCTTACTGCCCGGCAAATAGCGGGATAAATAGAGAAAAAGACAACCGATATTTCTATCGCTTGCCTTACATTCCATTTATTATTTTTCTAACTCTTTAAAGGTATCTTTCAAGTCTTTATCAGATACCTTTATATCTGCATTTTTAAGCAGTTCTCTAGTAACTTGTTGATGGAATTGAGGATCTTGTATACGTTGCTGTTCTAATTCTTTACGAATATTCTCTTTCTCTTCCTCATACGGTTTAAGCTCTTTTTTATCCGTTAGCTTAATAATATGATATCCGAAAGAAGATTTAACAGGTTCACTCAATTGACCAACTTCTAACTTATACGCAGCATCCTCAAATTCTTTCACCATCATACCAGGTCCAAATTCAGATAGTTCCCCACCTTTTTCTTTAGAACCTGGATCCTCTGAATATTGTTTAGCCAATGCCGCGAAATCTTCGCCACTATTTAATTTTTCTTTAATTTCTTTTGCTGTCTTTTCATCTTTTACTAAAATATGGCTAACTTGAAGCTTTGGCTTATAATGATCTTTAATATCTTTTTCCGTTACGGTTGCTTTAATAGCTTTTTCAAAAGCAAAAGTAAGCTTTAATTTCTCTTTCAACTGATCTTCATTTTTCACACCATTAGATTCCATATATGTATTAAAATTATCGCCCATCTTGTCTTTTAATTCTTTTAGTTGTTTCGTTACCTCTTCATCCGTAACTTTATATTTATCATTTAATACTTTTTCTACTACCATTTCAGATAAATTCTGTTTCCCGTAGTTTTCTTTTAATTTTTTGTTAAAATCACTTTCTGAAATGCTTCCTGATTTTGTCGTTACAATATTATCTGATGAACCACATGCAGATAAAGATAACGTCATACCCATTAAAATGCTACCAATTACTAATTTCTTTCTTTTCAAATCTGAATACCTCACTTCATTAAATTCAAATATAACTATGTAAATATAACGTTTTCCTGTGAACTTCACGTGAATTTAATGAAAGTAGAACATTTGCTAATTCTCCATTTAATACATCAATTTTGAAAATTATGGTGATTCATCCTGTATCGCTAATCTCTAAAGCTGCAAAAAGGACTAATATTTTCATTAGTCCTTTTTCACATTTATATAAAATTGAATTTCTCCATCTATAGAGGAAACTCCATATTCAAAACCATGCCTTTCTAAAATACTTTTCACTATCGCTAAACCTAATCCTGTACCTGATTTTTCTTTACTACGAGAAGATTCTAGTACATAAAAAGGCTCCCAAATTTTCTCTATATCCTTAATTTTATCCGTAGGAATGCCATTTTTTATTTGGAAATATATACTTTTATTTCTATCTTCTAATGTAATTATTATGTTTTGATTTGCTGTATATTTTATCGCATTAGAAATTAAATTTTGAAACACCATTCTCATTTTATTTAAATCTGCATAAACGATTGTATCGCCCGCATTACAATTTACTTGCAAGTTAATTTCTTTCGAATCCAGTTCAATCTGATGCTTATCTAATATACTCTGGACCAGTGGTTCAATGGGGAATTCTTCTTTTTGTAAAATATCTCTTTCTAGTTTAGAAAATCGTAATAATTCTTCAATTAAGTTTGATATTTGATCTGTTTGTTTAATAATTGTATCTACATAAGTCCCATCATCTAATCCATCTTTAATCCCCATAGAGTATGCTTTTACTAATGCGATCGGTGTCTTTAATTCATGCGTTACATCACCCATAAATCGTTTTAAATGTTCATTACGATCAGTTAAGTCTTGATGTGCTTCATGTAGTTTTTCACTCATGATATTAATACTATTGGCCAACTCTCCTATTTCATCATTCGTTTTCACTTTCGTTCTTTTAAACTGCAAATGTGAAATATCCTGAGCCACATCACTTAACTCTTTCAGTGGTGTCGTTATTATTTTTGAAAGTATCCACACAAGTAAAATAATAAGAAGGAGCGAGAAACATAGGATATATAAGTAAAATGTATTTAACGTATTTATAATTTCATTTGAATTCGCAATGGAAGTCCCAATTAAAATTATCGTATCATCTTTCGCAATATATTTAGCAAAAAAACTCGCTTTTACCTTTCCTTGATCGTACAGTTTATTCGATTGCCCTTCCGTCTTCACTTTCATAACTTCGTCTTTCGTAATCCAAAGCTTATTTAACGTTACTTTCTTTTTCGTAAGTTGCATGCGTAACGCGTCGTTCATAGCATCTTCTGACTGATTAATTGGCGTATACGCAATTGTAACATTATTTTCACTTTCAATTGTATGAATAACATCTTCTAAATCATTGACTGGCGCATTTTGTATTTGAGTTGTAAATTCATTTAAGTTTTCACGTGTTTTATAAATATTATATTTCGGCAGGAGAAAGTTAATTAATAATAAAGAAATTGTAAATATAAGAATAACGGTTAAAGAAATGCTGAGAAATAGCTTTTTCCCAAGTTTATTCACTTTGTTCCTCCAAACTATAACCCAGCCCACGATGCGTCTTAATAATATTTTCTCCAATTTTTTTACGCAGCCTTCTTACATGTGTATCAACCGTTCTCTCTTCTCCAAAATAGTCAAATCCCCATACAATGTCTAACAATTTTTTACGAGTTAAAATAGTTCCTTTATGATTTAAAAAGCATTTTATTAATTCGAGCTCTGTTTTTGTAATTTCTAACTCTATATCATTTTTATATACTTTATTTTTGGCGAAATTTATCTTTACATCTTGTACTTGAATAATATCATCATGCTGAATAAGTTTTTTCGCTCGTGTAATTAGTACTCCTGGATGAAATGGTTTTTTTACGTACTCATCTGCCCCACTTTGAAGCGCTGCTAATTCATCTTCACTTTCACTTTTCGCCGTAAGCATTAATACTTTTACGCTTGAATTCTTTTTTATTTCCTGACAGACAGTAATACCACTATGTTTCGGCATCATCCAATCCAAAATAGCTAAATCAATTTTTTCATCATAAAATATTTGAAGTGCTTCCTCTCCGTCTTTCGCTAATAATACTTCAAAGCCTTCTTTTTCAAAATAAGCTTTTAAAATCCTTAACATATCTTGTTCGTCATCTGCAATTAAAACTTTCATATTTTTTCCTCCATTGCTTTTAAACAAAAACCAATTGTATCATACAACATCTTTGTTACATGAATGTGACAGAAAAATATTTAAAGCTTTTGAGGGGATAGTAATGGTGAGGTGTTGTACTATGATAAAAAAAATCGGGGTCATTTCTCTTCTTCTATTTCTATTATCAACAAATGCGTTCGCAAATACAAATCAACAAATTGAAGTATTTGATTGTCAAAAAGAAATGGTCATTCAAAAACAATCTTTAGATCCAGTAATCCAAAAAGAAGCAGTTCAATACGCTAAATCAATTACTGGTCCATTTAAAAACTTAAATGTCGTTCCAAAAGATGGCTATATGATAAAAATCCCTTTATCTAAGCCGGTTTCTATTACTAATCAATGGTTACACACTACAATAGACGAAGTACTTATACTACTCCCACTAAAAGAAAAGCCTTATATTATGCTTTATGATGATGAAAATAACCCGCATTTTTATTATGTAAAAGGTAAACCAGGATTATTATTGAAACAAATGAACGTTAAAACATAATTGACTGAAAAGGAGTCACCTTATAAGCTAAATTTTAAAAGCTAAGGTGCTCTTTTTTATAATAACAATTTAGTAAATGAAATTATAAAAGTTGTCTTTTAATATAAGGATCGCAACTTCATATATCAGCGATTTTTAAGATATATCGATTTACCAACAAAAAACCTGTTCGTAGCTATTATTTGGATAGCAATCTCTATAATAGTTTGTAGTGACTCGATCCCTTATATAATCCCCCTTTTACAAATCCATTCGCAGTATAAAACACATCCCCTTGCTTCGTGTCAGTATGTAAAACAATCACTTCAAAATATTTTTCCGCATGACATAATAGCTGGTTTAATAATAAGTTCCCTAACCCTATACGCCGATAATCCCTTAAAATATAAAATCTCCTTAACCGCCCAATCTTATTGTCTTTTGTGTACGGATCTTTATTTAAACCTCCAACTCCGACTAACATATCCCCTTGGAAAATACCATATAAACATTCTCCAGTTTTATTGAATACATTTATTTTGTTTTTATATTCATTTATTAGCCTTATAAGGAAATTAAAGCCCTCTTCTTCACTGTCTTGAACGAGATGACTGAATTCATATTCCATTAAATTTTCTATTTGTTAAATATGTATATCTTTCAAGTCCATTCCCCCTAAGTACGAAAATACATAAAAATGCTCGAGAATCATTTATTCTGAGCATTTTTATGCTTATTACTTTATTTAATTCATAGTATGCATATACTTCACTTCATATGTAAATCGATAATACAGTTGATTAATTTTATTATGAAAATATAAGAGCCTTGTTACAATCTAGTGTGTCGTAAGGCTCTTTAAAGTTTTTTAATTCTTATTGAACTAAAGCATCTGTTTGTTTAAGTGTATACATTCACCATTTATAATTTCTCTCAAATATACTATCAGTTTATATATTCCTCATTCTTCTCTAGCAGGTATACGTTAAATTATAATTTGTTAATTGATATGCTTGTGTAACCACTGTTCAAATATCTTTAACTGTTCTTCGGTATGAAAGTAATGTTCACCCGTCTCCATAACTTCTAATTCACAACGATGTTTTTCTGTAAAATAGTTAATAGTTTCAAGTTCACACAGTTCATCCTTAGCTCCGTACATAATATATGTATCTGTATTCCATGTATGAATAGGATGCTCTTTTACATAGCATAAATAATCCCAATATAACTTTTGACCAATAGGTGTCTCTATAGTCATTTCTTTTTGCAAAAGCTCCGGTGTTACATTAAACCATTTCATCATATTTTCAATAATTCGTTCCATATTAACTACTGGTGATAAAAATAATGCCTTTTCTAGCACATCATTTTGATAAGCTAAAAGACTAAAATACGCCCCCATACTACATGCAAATACGTTTATTTCTTTCCAATGTACTTTTCCGTAGTTCATAATTATAGATAATTCATTAACACAAAACTGTACTTTACAAGGAGTGTTATCATTTTTTCTCTCTCCATGCTCAGGTAAATCAAAGCTTAATACTTGATAACCTTTTCGATTGGCTTCTTCAGCTAATATTTGAATAACTGCATCTTCCTTATTTGACATATTTCCATGTACTGCAATAAAAACTTTTTCACTCTTCTCTCCCCACAAAACCGCAGGAATATTACTAATTTTAAAATTATTTTTAAGCATACTCCCTCCATAAAATAAGACATATAGGACTTGGAAAAAATGCACACACTTTATTTACCTCTGTACAGCAGGCAGTATCCACTTTAACTCTATTAAATCATCTATTACTATATCAGCGTGAGCAAGTTCATCTTCTTGCGCAAAATCAAAATTGCACCCAATTGCAAGTAAACCGTTGTCTTTCGCTGCATTTATATCAGATAGCCGGTCACCAACTACCGCTGCCTCTTTTATATCATATTGGTTCATAATACTTTTAACTAAGTCACCTTTATTTAGCGATTGTATTTGTTCAATACTAAACGTTTCTGTCACCCACTTGTCTAAAGCATAATAAGTTACGATTGCTCGTAAATATTCTTTCAAACCATTACTAGCAATGTAAATTGAACAATTATTTTCTTTTACATATGTAAATATTTCTTTTACATTTGGATATAAAGCGCCTTTTCCGCTTTTTATGTTTTCAATTAGTCTATCTAAAAAATATGCATCTGTTTGCTCTCTTATTTCAATAGAATGGTCCGGTAATAAAGCTTCCCAAACTTTCGGTAGCGGCACACCCATAATTTCACGGTATTTTTCAATCGGTGTTACCGTATCCCATAATTGAAGTGATCTTAAGTGATCAAAAGTATCATCTAACGATAATTCTAAAATTTTATCTGTTTGAAATAATGTTCCATCCATATCAAAAATTAATGCTTGTAACATTCCTATCTCTCCTTTTGGACTATAGTTTTACCAGATATATTTTTAAGCATCTCAATAATAATTTCTGAGCAATAATTCGCAGCAGTTTTCGCAAAGTCATCATAAGAAACTTGAGCTTCATCATCTGCGCTGTCAGAAATACATCGTATAACAAGAAACGGTATATCATTTATGTAGGCGACATGTCCAATTGCTGCCCCTTCCATTTCTGTACAATGAGGTGCATATTCATCTATTAATTTTGCATTTAACTTTGAATCTTCAACAAAACATTCACCACTTACAATTCTTCCTTCGTGAGCTTGAATATTTGAACTATTACTGTTACATGCTTTACGTGCTAACTCTATCAATTCCTTACTTGCAATAAACTCCTCTTGAAACGGGAATAATTTTTTCATTTGATTTTTACTTACATCATGATGGGTAACGTGAGTTGAAATAACTAAATCGCCAACTTTTACACTTGGATGTAATCCACCAGCAACGCCCGTATTGATGATAGAGTCTACATTAAATTTATGAATTAATGTTTGCACACATGCAGCAGCATTTACTTCCCTACACCAGAACGTGTAATAATTACTTCTGTTCCCATGAATTCTCCAATATAAAATGGCATTCCCGCAATTGTCTGTTCTTCTTGTATTACTAGCTTTTTTAAAAGTAAATCTATTTCAATTTGCATTGCTCCGATAATGCCGATTCTGTTTATGTATGTAGTCCCCTTTATTAATTAATCCCTTTAATCCGCTCAGACATAACCGATAATAAAAATTTCGGAAGTACAAGTTGTCGCTTTAATCTTTTCGGCTGTGAGAGTAACCTATACAGCCATTCAGTTCCAGTATCCCTCATTATTTTTGGTGCTCTTTTTACAGTACCAGATATTATATCAATCATGCCTCCGATACCAATAGATAGCGGAACGTTTAATGTTTGTATGTTTTCATAGATGAACTCTTCTTGTTTTGGTGAACCTAGTCCTACGAGTAGTAAATGCGGCTTGAACTGCTTAATTTTCATTTTTATTTCCTCTATTTCTTCACCATTTACAAATCCATGCTGTCCTTTAAATTGTGCTCCTGGGAACTGCTCATTTAATTTTTCTAATGCCTTTTTATTACTTTCTGGCGCAGCTCCAAAAAGAAAGACACGATATTCATTGTCGTTACAATATTTTATTAAATCGTGAGTTAAATCCGCCCCAGTAACACGTTCTTTCAAAGTTCCTTTTAATATTTTCGAGCCAATTATGACACCAATCCCATCCGCTGTTATTAAATCCGCAGATAGTAACATCTTTTTAAATTCCTTTGATTTTTCCGTATTTTCCTTTGCAGACATAACAATTTCAGGATTTGCAGTTACTACAAACCTTGGTTTCTCTTGTTGTTCATGTAGCCAACCTTTTAATAAACTTATAGCTTTTGCATATTCTAAAGTTGAAAAAGGTATACCTTTTATAAACTGCTGATCCACTGTACTCTCCCCTTACATAAGCTGCAAATATTCATCAATGTCTTTAGAAATTTGAATAAAAGCTTTATTCCAAAATTCATAATTTCTTATATCTATTTCAAAATGTTTTTTCATAAGCTCCTCTACTGGAGCCTTTCCTGTTTCTCGTAAGAACTCTTTATATTTCGAATGAAAAGTACTTTTACCTTCTTGAGCTATTTCTAATAAGCTAAAACTTACTAAATATCCAAATGTGTATGGATAATTGTAAAAAGGAACATCTGCTATATAAAATTGAATATATTTCATCCATACAAACGGCTGGTATTCACTTAAAGCTTTTCCATAAGCTTCTTTTTGTGCAATTATAGATAATTTCTCAATTTCATCAGCACTTAAAGGACCCTCTTTACATTTTTCATAAAATGTTTTTTCAAACTGATACGATGCTCGTATTGCCATTACATAATTAAAACTATTTCTTATTTTCCAGCTAAGTAATGACTTTTTCATATCTTTACTATCCGTTGTTTCAATTAGATAATTTAAGAGTACCGTTTCAAAGAAAATAGATGCTGATTCAGCCGTACTCATTGGCAAATAATCATCTAAAAAAGATGTAGATTGTTCAAAACTCATATTATAAAAATGCCAAGCATGTCCTAATTCATGAGCGAGCACTCTTACACTATCTATACTCCCATCATAACGAATGGAAATTCGCGATTCTTTCTCACTGAAAAATGGAGCACAAAACCCACCTGGTGGTTTATTCTCTCTCGGTTCAGCATCTACCCAACCACTTTCTATCGCATTACGTGCAAATTCTGCTAATTCTTCATCAATATTCTTACATGCATCATAAACGTTTTGTATTGCTACTGAAAAAGGAATCATGATCTCATTACTTTCCTTTACCGTCATAAGTTCATGCCATGTAATTGAAGCTTTTCCTTTCTTATACACGTTTAAAGCACTTACTAATTTATCAAGGTTTTCTTCTGTCGCATTCCACATTGGAATAATACAGTTTCTGAAATGCCATTCGCATGAAAAGATTGTGTTAAAATCTCTCTATCTTCTATTTCATTACTCTTTGCATTACGCAATCTCCCTATTTGATTTAATACAGTAGCAAAGATTTCTTTTTCCTTATGTAAAGTACTTGTAAGTAACTCGAATACTTCTAATCTTTCCTTTTCATTATCACTATTCATTGCAATAGTATTTGCTTGTCCAAAGGATAATTGTTTATTATTGTGCTCTATTTCTATCCTATCCCGTAATTGTATGTACATATTTTCCCACGTATTAAGCTCATCTTTTATTAACTTAGTATTATCTGAAGTTTCCACTTCATTATGTTTTATTACTTGCTGTAATTCATTTTTTAGTTCCTTCACTTTCACGGTCAATTTAGTAAGGTAAGATGGTACACTTTCTTCAACTGATCTACAGTACAAATAGTATTCTGTTTTCTCAATAGCTTGTATTAGCTTTGAAAGAACCTCTACATCTTTTGTTACAAAATATTTCTCTTTCAACTCCAAAATTGGAAATAGAATATCCTCATTCAAATACAAGCGATTTAAATCCCATCTAGCAATTTCTTGCATTTTTATAGTCGCCTCCTATTTTTACAAATAGTTACAGATATTTCTCCCCACACAATTATATATGAAATGGCAAAATTTTGATATCTTCAAATATTTAAATTCCTACAAATACATTCTTATTTATACTCTTTTCTTCTACCATTAAGTATCATTCCACATATAAAAAATACTCCCTCTACAAAAGAGCAATTCATATAGGAAAACTTCAAAGATTTTATCTTCACCAATACCATATCGACCGGTAATCACAGATTAAAGAAAAAAGGATTGATCAAATGATCAATCCTTTACTCTACTTCATTTAAGAAAAATAACGTTATAACGCCAGGTCCTGTATGTGCTCCGATTGCTGCACCAATTGTATTTACGATAAATACTTCACAACCGAATCTTTCCGTAATTAATAATTTTAATGCTTCCGCTGTTTCTAAGTCATCACCATGAGTGATACCGATTGTTTGACCTTTAAGGTCTTTACCACGCTCTTCCATAATATCAACAATTCGGCTTAATACTTTCTTTTTCCCTCTTACCTTTTCAAGTGGTACAAGTTTTCCTTCTTCCACGTTTAAGATAGGCTTAATGTTTAGTAAACCACCGATAAAACCAGCTACTTTACTTAAACGTCCACCTCTAACAAGGTACTGTAAGTCAGCTACAGTGAAGATGTGCTCCATATGGTTCATTAGAAAAGCGACACGGTTTAAAATATCTTCTTTTGATGCGCCGTCTTTTGCCATTTTAGCAGCTTCTAAAACGACAAGACCTTGACCAAGCGAAGCACATTTCGTATCAATAATTTCTAAATCTAAATCTGCATATGTTTCTTTTACTTCCTCTTTAATGACAACTGATGATTGATATGTACCAGACAGTTCAGATGAAAAAGCTAAATATATACAAGGATTACCTTCTTTTGCATAAGAAACAAATTTTTCTTGGAAAGTTTCAAGTGAAGGCAATGACGTTCTATAAACAGCGCCTTCTCTCATTTTTTGCAATAATGTAACTGACTCTAATGTTACTCCATCTAAATACTCTGTTTCTGCTTCATCATATACACGGAGTGGAATTAAATCAATATCATATGCTTGCAGCAATTCTACTGGTAAATCCGCCGCACTATCCGTAATGATTTTAACACTCATTTTTAAACCTCTATTCTGTTATAAATATAAAATAATAAAATAAAAATAGTACTTTTAAATTATATACGTAAAACTTAAATGAAGAAAGGAAAACACTTTATATTGTATGCACTATTCTTCAAAACTTGAACTATTAATGAAAATGATTCTATTTTAAACACCTTTTTCTTATTATTTTTCTATAACACAAGTAATTTTATAAGTATTTTGTATCAGTATATTTTACTTCTTTAACTTAATATTATCTTTTCAAATTTATACTGTTTAAAATTTAAAAGCCAAATCCAATAAAGGAAATGGCTTTTAAATTTTCATAAAATAACCAAACTTTATTTTCCATCACATTGTTTGTTTACATTCATACTTTGGTGATGTTGAATATTAGTCCAGTTATGATAAATATTTATAGCCTGTACTATAATTAAAACAGTGAATATTTACCTGTAAGATGCACTATATCTAAAGAAGGTTAAACATTTTATAAAATATTTAATTTTACTAGTAAAGCTAATAAAATTTGGAGAAGAATTTGAACATTTACTGCTATGTCTGTATCTGTAGTCGTAACTGTAACATTTCTAGAATTTCTAATAACAGTTTCTTGTTTATTAATTTGTTTAATAGATGATTTTTGAAACAATTCTTGTGCTACACGGTCAGCTTTTTCACTATCTGCTATAGAAATACTTATTATAACCACGATAGCTGCTTGTAATGCAGCTTGAATAGATAACGCAGCTTTTGTATCTGTAGTCGTAACTTCTACATCTGCTGAATCTACAATTGTAATAGATTCTTCAGAAATTTGGTAAGTTTTACTTTCTTGTACTGCAGCTTCTGAAACGGTAGCATTTTTAAAAGATGGATGAGGATTTGAGGAGTCTAATGCACTCCACTTTTTATTTTCATCTGAATGACATGTTTTTTTCATACATTCACCCCCTTTCAATCTAAATAATTATTAACTTGTGATTGTATTTCAGAAACAATACTTTTAATTTGCTGCTTTTTTTCTGGCGATAAATTTTTTAGTTTTTCTTCATTTATCCCATGCCTATTAAAAATATCTGAGAGTAAAAGGTCTATAATTATATTCTTTTGATCCTTATCAAACTTAAAGGAAGAAAATTTATTTAAATCATCCATTTACAATATTCACTCCTATCAGTTTTCTATAAAAATTTAGATTAACTACCAGCATTATATGTATTTAAATAAAAAATGCTTGGACAAGTAACTTAATCTTTTATTTTCACGGCTTTTTACTAATAAAATCAAAAAGCTGTCTTCTAATACGAAGACAGCTTTCCTTTACTTCACATATATAAGTTTTATTCACTGTTAAATAATAGGTCCACCTTTGTTATTGTGTAGTTTTCCATACTTAATTTCCCATCAATTTTGAATATTAATTCAGTCATAATGAGAAAGTCCAAGCTTGTACCACATATTACAACAAAAAATATTTACTTAGAGTGAACCCTTATAGCTAAATATAAATAGGATAGACACTTTATAAAATGTTTAGTTTAACTAGTAACGCTAATAAAATTTGAAGAAGAATTTGAATATTCACTGCAATATCTGTATCAGTAGTTGTTACGGTTACGTTTCTGGAATTTTTAATAAATGTTTTTTGTCTATTAATTTGTTTAATAGATGATTTTTGAAACAATTCTTGTGTTATTTTATCTGCCTTTTCACTATCTGCTATAGAAATACTTACTACAACCACAATAGCTGCTTGTAACGCGGCTTGGATAGATAGTGCAGCTTTTGTATCTGTAGTAGTAACTTGTACATCTGCTGAATCTACTATTTCAATATATTCCTCAGAAACTTGATCGATTTCATCTGTTTGTATAGCTTCTTCTAAAAAATTTGCATTTTTACTAAATGAATAAGAATTTACTGATTCGGAATCCTGTTTTTTTGGTTCAGAACCCCGATTTAATGGATCACGTTTTTTCTTTCTTCTACAAACTTCACAATCACACATAAAATCACCCCTTTTAGTCTAAAAAATTAGCAATATAAAAATATTGGCTAACTACTAGCATTTTATGTATTTTCAAAAAAATTGTTTGGACAAGTAACTGAATTTATATTTTATTTCTAATTCTTTTTTGTAATAACAAAAAGCTGCCTTCTAATAAGAAGACAACCCTCTTTTATTTCACATTTATATAAAAGACCCATACTTAAATACACTTAACTTCATATGATATATTGCATCCTTTCTTTTTAGAATGAGTAGTCGTTACTGAAGGGCACTTTTCGAAGTGCTCTTATCTTTAATCCCCCTCTTTTTCAGGAAGAATTTTTTTTACTAAATCCTAATATGATTTGTATCACTAGGGCTGGCGATTACCACATTTCCTTAATAGCTTCAATGAATACAGTAGCTACTAATTAAAATAACCCTATGATTTTCTCTACACTTAAACAATCGTGCGTTACCGAACACATAAACTAATTTTTATTTTGACTATGTAACACTAAATTCACAAGATTATTATCCTATGTTTGGTGAAGCCATCATTTCAATGCCAGCAATCCCACACTTTTAACTAATAACTTAAACAAATGTGCTATCTCAAGGTTCTTTTGATATAGTATCTTATGTTCTATATAATGAAGAGAGCGCTAGTATTCCGAAGGAGGATGTATATGAGTATTCAATTGGCCACATCTAACGATTTAGAATGGATTAATAACCAATATGACTCAATAGGATTTGTACGGAGTGATTTAAAGAGAGATAAAGTTGCAATTATTACATATAACAACGAGTATGCAGGTGTTGGCCGATTAGTCCAAATAGATGAAGATACTTTAGAAATGGGCGGAATTTTTATTCTGCCTCAATTTAGAGGGCTACAATTAGCTGGTAAGCTTGTTTCATTTTTAGTAGAAACTGCAAAAAAATCACAAATACAAAATGTATATTGTCTTCCTTTTGAGGAATTAGAAAACTTTTATAAGAAATATGGATATACTGAAGTCGATACTACGAAAGAAGCAGTCCATCCAATCATTCTAAAAAAATATAATTGGTGTTTGGAGAATTACGATAAACACGTTCTACTCTTCAAATTGTAAATGTAATAAAAAAATATATTCTCAATCGTTTTTCTATCAGTACTCCTAATCGGAGCTAAGGATTAATCAAAGATATTTTATCTCTCCTTTTATAAATGGCTGATTAAAACTCAATGTTCTGTCAATACTATAGGTAACATGATTGTATTTCTCCAAGGGGGAATGGAGAAGAGCAGTTAGCTTTTGCTAACTGCTCTTTTATTTTTTCAAAAAGTCACATAAATATCTTTAATTCCAAACATTCAAAAGATAAAATGTGATAAAATTGTTATGAAGATATTTACCAACTAATACATGCGCCCTAGACTTACGTACTAGGGCGCATGTATTTTTTAGTATGTAACTCCTTCACTCATCTATTATCTACAAAATAAGTATCATATGCCTTATCAAATTCATATCCTAACTTTTCTGCTAGTTTAGCAGATGTAGTATTCGCTGCGTCCCAGTTTGGATACTTTCCATTTTCTAAGCAATCCAATATAATAGCTGCACTAACTACAGTTGCCAAGCCCTCTCTTCTATGATTGTGATCAGTCGCAACTTCAATTTCAATCCCATCATTATAAATACTATAGGAGGATGCACCGCATACAACTTCTCCATTATATAAAATGCTATAACCTATACCACGGTTTATATAATCTTCTATCGAATGAAATTGACTTGTAAAATCTTCAGATATCTTATGTAATTTGGGGCTATTTGCGATATGCTCATCTATTCTTCTTAACTCATATTCTTTTGGAAGTGCTGATATAAAAGATTGTAATTTTGAACGATTAAAAACTTCTGGATTTCGTTTGAATTTATAACGTAAAAACTTATCTATTTTTCTTTCATGGAATGTTTCTAAGCGTTGTTTCCACTCTTCACTATTTACGATAACTAAAATTCTTTCTGGAATATTACGTAATAACTCTTCTGTTTCTTTCGTATTTGGGTCTCCAGCGTAAAATGTAAAAATTCCTACCGTAACTTGTGCTACTGTTGGATTTTCAAGATCATTTACCCAAGCAGTACCCATATGCCCTTGTAAATAAGAAAGTAAAACAACGTTATTGAAATCCTCAAACATAGAAACTAGTTTTTTTCTTGTATGTATATTCGCTTCATATATCATTTACATTCCCGCCTTCTTTAGAATCAACCACTCTTAACATTTTCATGAGCGCTCCATAATTCGTATTCATATACACACCCACCTGTTCATCATAAAAGCAATTGACTATTAAATTGAAACTTCGAATATTTATAAAATATCAGTAAACATAAAATGATTATAACATCTACTAACTATGAAATGATCAACCTATAAAATAAGTCAACAATAAATATATTTCTTACTCGTTAACAAATGGCTTAAAGGACCAACATAATTAATTATGTAACAACCCTCAACAATAGTTTGAGGGTGCATTTAAATACATGTATTATAACTCATTTTTATAAATAAAAGATTCCGTCTCACCGTTCTTATATACTTTAGTCAATTTAACAACTGACTTGTACGTATTATCGTCATCCTCTATCATTTTTTCATCTCTTCTATTTCGGCATCACCAGTTCCGCCCTCTATTTTTAAACAGTTCGAAATGGCAAGGTATCCGCTTGATGCCAATATAAAAATAAAAATCGTATCAGGAAAATTAATAAATAATAATCCGTAGTTTAAAGGGTCTCCAGCTGGATGTGATAAAAGTAATCGAAAACCTACCAGTTCAGGTACTTGAACAAAATCTCTAGAAACTCTCGGTTCACAACCCACTTACACTCCATCCCTTCTCTATATAGAATTGCTACTACATATATATATGAGAAGAAAATAAGACAAGCTTGGACAATATAACTTTAACGTAACATTATCGTTACCTACTTGTACATTTATATGGAAATTACACCAATTTTGAGTAATGACACATAATTTTTACTATAAATACATATAACAATTTCATCTTTCATAAAAAAAACGTTATAATGAGGTGTAGCCTCTACGATTACGTTATAAAGGAGATTAAAATTATGGCTAAAATTAAAGTGTACCAAGCAAAAGAAGAAAATATGGATGCAGTAAAAAATATCATTGATGTTGAGGAACAAAACCCAACTACTGAAAATTTACAAAATCTATATGCGTGTGTATTAGATACTGAAGATATGGCATTGCCTGAATCATATATTGAAGAAGATATCTTAATTGATTCTATTGAAGTTATGGTTAACGCTTCTCAAAGCAAAGTAAGAGACTTAGGCGCATACGATGTAATCGAAGTTCAAAACAAAGGCAAGAAAACGCAAATTTTATTACTTGCAGACGAAGAATACGAAATTATCGAAGGCTAATCTAACACCGTACATACGAAAAATCTCCTTTCCAATTGGAAAGGAGATTTTTCATTACGCTTTTGATGTTTCACTCTTTTTATTCATTTGTTCTTTCTTAATTACCATACGCTCATTTCCCATAAAGAAAATGAATATGAATGCTAATCCAGCTGGTACCAATGCCCACATGAATGTTTGAACAATTGAACTAGAAAGAGCGTCAATAATCTTATCTAATATTTGCGGAGGGATTTGAGATCTTGCCGATTCTGATAAAATGGCTCTTGAATCCCCTAATTTTGTATTCATTCCCCCGCTCATCCCTTTAAATGCTTCTTCTAATTGATCTTGGAAACCTGTTCTTTGGATCATTCCGAAGATTGTAATACCTAGTGTCATTCCTAATGAACGAATGAAGTTACTCGTTGAAGTCGCAGATCCACGCTGTTCCATACCGAAGTTATGAATTGAAGCCATACTTAGTACAGAGAATGAGAAACCTACTCCAAATCCGATAATAATCATATAAACCGTTAATAATGCACGACTTGTTTCTGGCGTTAATGTACTTAATAAGAATAATCCGATTAACATAATAACAGCAGAAATAATCATAATGTTTCGGTAGCTCAGCTTAGTCGTTAAAAATCCACCTAACTGCGCTGTTACGACTGATCCTAGCATCATAGGTAAAAGTAATAATCCTGAGTTTGTTGCAGTCCCGCCGTATACACCTTGAATGAATAACGGAATGTAAACAGTTGCTGACATAAATGCAGCACCGTAACATAATGCAATAATTGTACTCATTCCGAATAAGCGCTGCTTAAACATCTCAAATGAAATAATTGGTTCTTCTACTTTTCGTTCAATAAAAATGAATGCGATGATTAAAATAGCGAATCCACCAAATAAACTTAAAATAAAGCTAGAATCCCAATCATATTTTTGTCCGCCTAGTTCAAGCGCAAACATTAAAGAAACTACTGCACCAACTAAAGTAATTGCGCCAAACCAATCAATCTTTTGCTTTCTATGAACGCGTGATTCTTTATAAAAGAATGTAATAAAAATAAGTGCTAAAATGCCAAGTGGTAAGTTAATATAAAATACCCAGTGCCAGCTAATATAATCGGTAATATATGCGCCAAGTAATGGCCCGAAAATACTAGATAATCCAAATACAGCTCCGAATAAACCACCCATTTTCCCGCGTTTTTCAGGTGGAAAAATATCAAAAACGATAGTAAACGCGATCGGCACTAATGCCCCGCCGCCAATACCTTGAATGGCACGATAAATACCTAACTGTGTAATATTTTCAGCAGTACCACAAAGTGCCGAACCAATCATAAAGACAATTAAACCGAAAATAAAGAATCTCTTTCTACCATACATATCTGATAGCTTACCGAAAATAGGCATGCCTGCCATTTCTGCGACCATATAGGCAGAAACGACCCATACAAAGTTTTCGAGGCCTCCTAAGTCACCAACGATTGTTCCCATCGCCGTTACGACAATGGTATTATCCATCGATGCCATTAAAATACCTAGCAATAAGCCCGCCACAACAAAGCCGAGCTTATTATTCTTCTCAACCATATCTCTTGCTCTCCCTCATACTACTTATATTTGTTTATGTTCTTTTACGACTGCATTACCTTTTTGATTAAAACTAGTATGATATTCTACAACACT
Organism: Bacillus sp. ISO11; assembly: GCF_003458115.1. Lineage (NCBI taxonomy): Bacteria > Bacillati > Bacillota > Bacilli > Caryophanales > Bacillaceae > Bacillus > Bacillus sp. ISO11. The sequence goes on from NZ_QXCO01000006.1 coordinate 148,064, forward strand.
AATTTCACATCCAGGACCAATTGTGACGTTGTTGCCTCTTACAACTTCAGCAATCGTATGTTCTAAATAGATATCATCTCCTTCAACAATTGAAGTTTGGAGGTTTCCAGCATGACTAGTAAAAGGAATAAATCTCGCTTTTTTACGAACGGTAATTTTTTTACCACCAATTTCTCTTACCTTACTGCCTTCATAACGAAGTGAGATTTGAATATTTTCAGCATTAAGTAATCCATCACTTTCAAGACCACCAGTTAATGATAAATCTTCTACTTCAATATCTCCCTTTACATTTAAAGCACCTTTTACATCTACGAAATCACCTGAAAACTTTCCTTCAATATCTATCATACCTCTAACTTTTGTTTTTTCAATATGAGCATCACCATGAATTTGTGTATTACCATATACTTTTACATATTCCGCATCTACATTTCCTTGTACTTCGTTATCTCCATACACGACATAGTTTTTCACTTTCACATTACCGCGTACATCACTCGTTCCGTACGTTTTAAACTCATTGCAACTCATATCATTCGTAATTGTTCCTTCACCGCGAATCTTCACTTTATTATAATCTCCGCCTGCTGAATTACCAGAACCATTTACTGTGAGACTATGTGGATGTTCCATACTGATTTCTCCCTTCCGTTAAACCTGCTTAATTTCTTTTACATTTGCATTTTTATCAACAGTAAGAACACCGGTATATTCAATCAGTTCAATCTCACAGTTTGCTCCTACTGTAACATTGTTTCCTCTTACCGTTCTTATGTGAGCATAATCAATATCGATATTGTCACCTTCTAATAGTTCAGCTTCTAACTGCAAGCCAAATACTGTTTTAAATAGCCTACTAAATGTACCTGATCTATGTCTTACTTTAATCGTTTGACCACCAATTTCTTTCGCTCGACATGTACCGTGAATATTTATATTAATTTCATCTGCGCTTAATAAACCACCGATTGTAAATTGTCCTTCTGAAGAAAAAGTATCCACTTCACAATTACCGTCAATTGTAGCTTGACCATTGACTTTAAATTCTTCACCAGTGACATTTCCACCTATCGTACCTTTTCCTGCAATTTTCAAACTGTTTGCTTTTACATTTTGCGTAATTGTTGCTTTTCCATCAATTCGCATCGTTTCAGCATGAACTGTGCCATCAACTTTACCAGATCCGCTAATTCGTGCACTGCTACTTTTCAAATTGCCAGTAACTGCACCGTAACCGTTACATTCAAATTGCTCACATTCAACATTTCCATTCACAGTTCCTTTTCCGTTTAATTGCACTTTATGAAACTCGCCGCCATTCGATGAACCGTAACCATTTATAATCAAATTATCTGTACGCATACTTTCTCCTCCACTACAACAATTTAGTTTTTAATGCTTCGGTATATTTCATAATCGCTTCGCGTAAAACGATTTTGGTGCCTTTTTCAAAAATTAAATCGTCCACGTTTGAAACTAATAAACATGTAGAAATCCCTAACTTTCGGACAATGATTAAGTCACAAGTTTTATGTTTAATTGCTTCATAATTTTCACGTAAAACTTGCAAGACCATTTTTCCTTCTTCTAAACTAATCTCTCCTGATTGTAGTAATTCTTCTAACATGTACACATAAAGAATATCTACAAATTGAAAATCTGCTCTTTTATTCGTTTGTTCTATGAAAAATTGTAAAACTGGTTCTGATGCAATCCCCTTGCGTAAAATGTCTTCCTTTGTTAAAAGAATTTCTCTCACACTCGGTGAAAACATGTTAGCTAGTTCATCAAGTGATAAATCCTCTTTCATCGTTTGGATTTTATCGATACGCTCTAATATCTTTTCTTTCGGAAAAAATGTCTCTTGACCTGTAAACGTTGATTTTCGTACAAACCAATCTTCCGGAATTAAATTTTTTCTTTTCCACCTATATAACTGTCCATATGAAATACCAGTTAGTTCTAATAAATCTTTTTTTGAAATTAAATCTGTACTCAACTGTATAACACTCCTTCCCGATAACAATGTAACATAACACTGTTACGCTGTAAATAGACTTTTATCACAAGTAGCGTAACAATGTGTAAAACAAACCTATTCCTACATACAAAAAAGGCTCTTACACACCTTATGAAAATGTGCAAAAGCCCTTATATATCAAGACTTAAACCAAATATTATAAAAATCAATCCAACCTTGTGAATTAATCATTATATTTTGAACTTTTTCATGTGTACTTACCTCTTGTTTATTACGATATAAAGGAATAATATGAATTTGACGTAACAAAGTATCCTCGATATCGCGTAACAGTGTAACTCTTTTCTCTAATTCTTCTTGTCTAAAATAAGGAGACAACTTTTCATGAAAGTCCATGCTGCTTTGTCCATGAATAAAACTATTTTTTGTAAGAAACATATATAATAGACTATCTTCTATTCGTTCACTGATTGTGGCACTATCATGCATCATATCGGCCTTTTGTATCGTACTTACTTCCAATAGCTCTTCTATATCAAGAAAATTATTTTCTACACGAATCCCATATTTCGCACACTCTTTTTGTATCCACTGTGCATCTTCAACATGATCTCGTCCTGTAAATGTGTAGAGTTGTAGCACTTCATTATGATAAGTACTCCTTTTAATTAAACTTTCTACATCTTCCTCAATCTCTACAATGCTTTCACCTGCTAATATTAGTTTTTTTGCCACTTCTTCACGTTCTCCGCCGAGTTCTTGAACGATTGTATAACCATGAATGATGTTATATAACGCTTTCCGAAATAACTCATCTTGCATTGGTCCTTCTTTCGTAAGATTACATGTTATATATGTCACGTTCGACTCAAGCCGAGACAATTCTTTATTATGTTTTTCTTTATCTTTATACTGCGCCTTTACTAAAACATCGTATGTACCTACACCTTGTTCTACATTCCACAACTCAACACGATCTAAAAAAGGTCTTTCACGAAAATATAAAGGATGTCCTTCTAAAATGAACAGATTTTCATTACTTTTATATAATTGAAAAGGCCCGGTTCCAATTAGCCCTCCTGCTTCATCTTCATTCACGATAGAACACTGTTCTGCACTTAGCATATGTAAAAACATTCGATTTTCTGTATGTAATTGAATTTCGAAAACGTAGTCATCCACTGAACGGATACTTTCAACGTGTTGTAACATCCATGCGTGTGCATTATTTTCCAGCTTTATAAATCGATTCAACGAGTATATAACATCATGTGCAGTAAGTTGTTTTCCATTATGAAAGTGAACTCCTTTTCGTAAGTAAAACGTCCATATTTTTTCAGCGTCATTATATTCCCAGTGAAATGCAAGTCTTGGCTCTATAATGTTTGTATTACCGTCTACATACACGAGTGTGTCGAATATATGTTTTACCATATGGCATTCTGAGCGCATTGTAGCGTATACAGGATTTAATGTGATATCTAAATTCATTTGTACTTGCAACCGGAGTACATCTCTTCTCCCTTCAGATGTCATTTCAACCTTATGACCAAATATTGAATCCACCCAGGAATGATATTCTCCCTTTACTGATGGAAAATGTGAGCTATAGCGTTCCACAAATATACTTCCGCTTTTCACATCCCCTTTTTTCGTTATTTCTTTTCCTCTATCTAAAATTAAAGATATCGGGTGCTTTTGAAATATTAACTTAGACCGATTTCCTCTGCCGCGACCTGGAAACCACTTGATCCAATTTAACTCATCTAATTTTTTTATAATTAATTTACTATTGCGCTCTGTACAAAATAATGTACCAGATATATTTTGCACTGTTACTTCCAATCGTTCTCCCTCTTTTTTTCCTTTTCCATAAGCAATCCATAGTTCAATGTATTGATCTAAAATAAACATCATACTCCCCCTAAAAGGTGAAAAATCCTCCCTATAGTCTCTACCCTTTTTCCAACTCTCCTTTCATCTTATCATTTCAATATAGAAAGGAGGAATTAATATTGAATTATCTCTTACTTCGTTACAATAAACCTATTTTTATTAGATTGTGTGGTGAATTATTAACCCGAACGACTGAATCTATGTTAGCTCTCATTATGATTATTTACGTCAATAAAATGTTAAACGGCAATGTAATTATAACTATGCTAATTTTCGGATTACAGCCACTTTCAGACATTTTATTTACACTTATTGCTGGAGGAATTACTGATAAATATGGCCGAAAAAAGATTATGTTACTCGGATTATTACTACAAGGTGTTGCAATCGGCAGTTTCGTTTTCGCTCAATCTGTTTATATATTTGCACTGTTATATGTCATTAATGGTATTGGCCGTTCCTTATACATTCCAGCTCAGCGTGCACAAATTGCTGATTTAACAAAACAAGAGCAGCAAGCAGAAATTTTTGCTCTCCTACAAACGATGGGAGCAATTGGATCCGTAGTCGGCCCTTTAATCGGTGCATGTTTTTATAATACTCACCCAGAATATTTATTTATCGTGCAAAGTGTAACCCTTACGATATATGCCGTTGTTGTTTGGACCCAGCTCCCAGAAACCGTTCCACCTATGAGTAAGTCGAAACAAACAGTTGAGGCAAGTTCACCAAAGCAATTTATTTTTAAACATTATGCTATATTCGGTCTTATGGTTTCTACACTTCCTATTAGCTTTTTTTATGCACAAACTGAGACGAATTATCGTATTTTTGCAGAACATGTATTTCCTAATCTCGTATTCATACTCGCATTTATTTCAACATGCAAAGCCATTTTGGAAATCATACTACAAATCTTCCTCGTAAAATGGTCTGAACGATTTTCTATGGCGAAAATCATCCTTATTTCTTACGCCTGCTATACAATAGCTGCAGTTGGCTTTAGTTATTCAACGACGTTATTGTCGTTATTCTTCACCTTACTCTTTTTAGTCATTGGAGAAAGTATTGCTCTAAACCACTTATTACGATTCGTTTCAGAAATTGCACCTCACAATAAACGTGGTTTATATTTTTCAATTTACGGTATACACTGGGATATATCTCGAACGTGCGGACCAGTTATTGGTGCAGTTTTATTAAGTAAGTTAAATGGAAGTATGCTGTTTTATATTTGTGCTAGTTTCTTATTAATTGGAGGTATTGTTCAAGCACTGTTTGTTCAAAATTTAGAACGTAAAAAAATCATGAACCAGCCTACACATAATTTATAGGTTACTACTTTTTCAGTAGATCAATATTTCTTATTGGATGAATATTAAAAAACAAAAGTGAAGTATTTCGCGTATGAAAGTATGTTTTATATGGCAGGAGACGTTCCTTATTTACAACTAAAAACACCTCACTTAAGGAAAGTGAGGTGTTTTTGAAATCACTTAATTTCTTATCCTGCCATTTTATTAATACTATCCTCTGGTGAAAATACAGAAATATGATCTACCTTACCAGTCGATTTTGGAATGACAAATTTCAGCTCATACTGGTTATTTACTTTGTATACATATATTTTATCTTCACCATTCTCTTTAACTGAAGATGGTTTTCCTAATGCTTTTTCAATTTCTTGTAATGTAATCAATTTTAGTTCTGCATGATATGAGCGTACATCAAAAACTTGTGACCCTTTATTAAATCCGAAAACAATATTTTTATTTGTAAAAGTTGCGTACATTCCGTTCCCTGCATATTCGGTTTTATTTGCTTTCCCCCACGCTTTTTCAATTTCTTCAATATCCCCTGTATGGGCTCCAAATGGTACATTAGGTACTTTTCCTTCTTTTGCGAGTTCAAACAAATCTTTAACGTGGTTAATTGATTTTTGATTAAGTGTTCTATTTTTCGAATCTGGGTCAGGCGATGGTTTTGTTGTTTTTTCATTGCTTGGTTTTGCTTCAGGATTTTTCTGTTCTTCTGAAAAATTACTTTGTTCATTTTTATTATTTTCCGAGGTTGGATTTGTTTCCTTTTTTTCGTCTGTCCCTTTACATGCGACTAGCGCAAACATACATGTAAACACCAAAAATAACATAACTATTTTTAAATATATTTTCATCATTTTTACCCCCTATTGCATCTTATTCATTTCGTTAACCAACCCATTACATTACTTTTCAAATTATGTTTGTTCCAAAAAGTCAGTGCTTCACTCTCTCCAAAAGCTTGTACAAAATATATTACAAAAGCTGTTTCTAAAAAGTAACCAAGTCTGTTATATCCGAAGTAACTACCTCTTGATAAACGAAACCATTTTCATCTCCTTATTTAAACCTTCTCTTCTCAATGATAATATCCTCTATCTATAACTTAAAACATGCTCTCACAACAGCTCCTTGAAACAGAAAAAAACCAGTAGGAAGTGATTACTCTTTTCCTACTGATTGAAATAAAATTATACGGTAAATCTTAGCTTCTTAAAAAATGTAGCGATAGTATTTTTTACAGTTTCAAAATTATAAGCAAACGTGTTATCTCCACTTAATGATGAAATACATGTTAAACCTGCAGCTTTAATAAAAGCTTTTACATCTACAAGCATAGAATTAGCCTCCATGAATTTAATTACAATCATTATAACAGGTGTTTTACGATGCTAACATGAAAGTAATAAATAAATTTCTATTATTAATTTATCCCGCTATTTACCGGGCAGTAAGATCCCCACCTCAAAATTCAGCGGAAACAAAGAAGTTAGGTGGGGGCCCTGCTGTCCGTAAAAGCCCGATTGGTGAGGGCTGATAATCAGTGGGGATGAACAAAACCCCCACTGATTAAAGTTTCACTTTATTTAGCTCACAGTACACCATTCTAATGTCATATAAAAAAGCTGCCCAAAAAGGGCAGCTTCAAATATGTATATTACACTTCGATTGATTTACCATCTTCAACAATATGATAAAGTAAATGCGCTAAATGATGAATTGGACCGTATTCTTCCTCTTCCTCATCTGTTTCACCTTGGAACTCAAGATCGTTTAAGTACAGTGCTAAAAATTGATAGTATAGTTTTAAATCAAATCCGTAGCACGCAGTTGGCTCTTCATGATCACCTTCGTATTGTAACATTAAGTATTGATCGTTTCCTTCTGCATCTTCTGCGTCAAAGAATACGAAGAATCCAACGTTTGTATCTAAATCAAATAGATGACGAGTGCCTTTTTCTGTTGCTTTGTTGAAGTCCTCTTCACTTAATTTATGTACTGTTGTCGCTTTAGCATTATCTTCTTGATGGAAATTTACTGTAAATGTTTTCAATGCTGACACCTCCTGATTGTATAATACTAGCATAACATATAAAAAGGACTGCTTACAAATGTAAACAGTCCTTACATTCATTTTCGCATTGCTCGTAATAAGAAGCTTACAATGAAAATTAAAATGATCGCACCGATTAAAGCTGGAATAATTGCATATCCGCCAATGACTGGACCAAAACTACCAAGTAATTTCGAACCAACCCAAGAACCGATAATACCAGCAATAATATTACCAATGACACCACCAGGTACGTCCTTTCCAGTAATTAAGCTCGCAAGCCATCCTAATATACCACCGACGATTAAAGACCAAATCATATAATAACCTCCTTTACATTTCACCAATCAAAATATAATTAGAAACAATTGCTTACCATTAGTTATGTGACATTTTTCATAAGTTATTCATGTTGTTCAACTTTAAGATTTTTGAGAATAATACACACAGATTAAACCTTTTTTTTAAACTAACGATTTATCCGACTTGTTATTACACACATTAAGGACAATCTGGCTTCAATATTGTTCGCATAAACTCTTCTTTAAAAGCTGCATAGTTAAAACCAACAGCAATTCTTTGAATCGGCCGATTATCAAACCTTGTTGGCTCAGCTATTTTTCTAAAGTCTGCTACACTTTGGCCCCTAGTCACATCATTTGTCGTACTAATCCACACTGCCGATTTTTTATATTCGAAAATACTGTCATCTATAAACGAGATAAACGGTAGTAAATCGTGTATAGGACTTCCACCAATACCCGGATATTCTTTTTTATAAAAGTTCTCATAATAAAAATCAATCATTGGTTTAATAAGTTTCGCCTGTCCAGTTCCTTGTTTATCTATTATATTGGCCATTTCAGGCGTAATAAGCGCGCCCTGTGTTACATTTAACGGGTATATGCTAGCGTTTTTCGCATATTTCATAACAATATTTGCTGCAATTGGATCACCATAAAAATTCGCTTCAGATACTGGTGTGACATTACCTGGAAATAGGAAAGCGCCGCCCATTATATAATACGAACAAATACGATCCATTATATTTGGATACAATAAAAATAACGTAGCAAGCGTCGTTAGTCTCCCTGTCGCCACAATTATAATATCTTCTGGACAAGGTTCGATTAATTTGATTAATTCACAAAAATTTTCTCGTTTACAAATTCTCATCTCAGGTGGAATAATAGGACCTAAACCGTGATCCCCGTGGATTTCAGGGAAAAACAAAGGCTCTTCAGCTGTCATCGGTCTACTCGCACCTTCAATAATTTTCACTTGTGTAGCATAATACCTTTCTAAAAAATAAACATTTTCCGTAACGATATCTCGTGATACATTCCCGTACTCAGCAACAATACCTAGAATATCTAATTTACATGTTTTATTTGCATAAATTAACGCTACGGCGTCATCAATACCAAAGTCTCCAAAAAAGATAATTTTCTTATTAACTATTCTCACCCCTCTTCAGCATAATCTACTATTATTATTATGTGAAAAAGACAAGGCGGTGAAACAGCGCAAACTAAAAAAGCCGCCTATTTATTGGCGACTTCAATCTTTTTATAAGACAAATATGCAAGTACATTTTTACTTGAATCGTATTTCGGGTTATTTCCTTTTCTCGGCTCTCTCATATGTGTCTTTTCAAATCCAGGAATGTCTGGCATTTTCCCCATAAATTCAAGCATTTCTTCCTCAGTACCTTCAATGCGTACACGAATCATTATAACTATTCCTCAATTCTCAGTTTCTCTGTACTAAGTATATCGTACTTCAGAAAGACTGCAACACATTTATCTTTTTAACGTTGTACTTTTTTTACATATAAACATAGCCATTTCAGTATAGAACGATTCTACTTTATTATTTTTAAATTGAATATTAAAATATCCCTTCATTTCGTTTGGTGCTTTCATCATACATTCTGTTAATTTTTCACGCTTTTGTAAAGGGACATCCATCATATTACACCACCAGTCAAAATCAAACTTCTTATCAAAAGTAAGACATGACTGCATTTGCAAACCGTTTTTTTCTAATAAAGTAAGCCATTCTGTCTTTTTTAGAGCTCGTTCATGACTTGGGTCACGCTTTTTTTCTATAAAATTATAAAATGTATCATATTCATTATTTTCTGGCGAAACATTATCTATTAAGATGAATAATCCATTATCCTCCAACGTACGATTTACTTCATAAATAAATTGAGCCGGACTCGTAAAATGATGGGCTGCAATCCGGCATGTAATTGTATCAAAAAAATGGGCTGCAAATGGTAAATTCTCTGCATTTCCTGCTACAAAAGATACATTTTCATGACCATTCTGCTTTATAAAAACTTTTGCTTTTTCTAACATCTGTTCTGTTAAATCAAGTGCAACTACTTCTTCAAACATAGGTGCTAACATATTTGCCACATGCCCGCCACCAGTAGCAACATCAAGAAGACGATTATTATGACGAGACTCAACTTGTTGAACTACATATTGTAAATCCAGTCCTTTAGCATGTATTTTACTATTTACATATTTATCTGCATTGCTGCCAAACTGTTTTTTCACAAGCTCTTCTTTACTCATATTATCATCTTCTTTCTATTGTTATTTACATATACGACTCATATAATTATTACAATTCTCTTAATGTATTTTCAAATCCTCTTTTCATCTCACTTCTTATCATATTTACCTTTCATTAAAATAATATAATTTTGCATTTTATTATTAAACAAAAAAAAGGCTATGGGAACTTCCCCCCTAACCTGAATAAATATTTACTACATTTTTATTTCTTCGTATATATCTATATAATATAAATCCTCTTTCAACTTCATAATAACATCTACTTCGTTATAAGTAGCCTCACGAGCATGTAAACCAAATTGATCCATACCAATCCATATCCACCCAGGTGTAAGATATAAAACATCTATATTAAAATAATCTAACTTAGTAAGCTCCGATGTAATAAATTTATCTTTATTAGCGATTTGTTTATCTATTAAACCGTATTCTTTCCCATTTTCAAATAGCGATATAAATTTCCCTACAATCGGATGTTCACGAACAATAAAATGATATTCTTTTTCTTCTATATTTACCACAATCAAACGAGAAACAGATAAATCAGGCCCTGAATTCGACATATTTGTTTATTCACCTCCTTATATAGGCTTCTTAAATATGATAACAAATGAATATTCAAATTAAGTTAATATAATGTAAAAAATAAAAAAGCTGATTTCCCTTTAGAAATCAGCCTTTATAATTTGATCAACTTTATTCTTTTACAAATTATTATAATGTTTCTTTTTCCTCATCATTTCCAGAAACTAAATTTCCTATAGCATCCGCTGTTACTTCCACTACAAATTCACAAATACCAGCCACAACTTCTCCAATTATTTCATCCATCTTTTTACCCCCTTATTTTATGTAACCTATTTGCATTATAGAAGAGACTGGTAAATACAAACTATCGAAAAAGGTGACATAAACCTTACAGAATTGTAAGCTCTTTCATCTCTTTACTTATCCCCTTTGAAACTCCAAGTATTTTTAGCAGACATATAGGCCATCATAATATGAAGCAAGTAATAATCTAGTGTCAGGAGGCGTTTAATATGTATTACGTAAAATTAATTAAAGGTCAATCTTTCTACGCTTTTGATCATCGTTTCTTAGTGTCTGAAGAAGAAGAGGTTTCAGAGAAAATTTATAATTACTTACGACGTAATGAATTTTTTGAAGTACGTAAAGAAGAATATTCTGCTTAATTACAAAAAGCATTAAGAAAAATATCATCTTATTGTGATATATTCTTAATGCTTTTATGTGAATTTCTTCTTTTCAATAATTATTGTTGACTCTATTAAATAATCTAGTATTTGTCCAAACTAATTATTCACTATTTTCATATTCTAGTATATGAGGAGGTGAAGAATATGACTCATATCATTGATTACCAAGCTACTCAACCTATTAGTAAAACTGGTGAAACAACTTTTGCAATCCCAGCTTCTCCAAATAAAGCAATTTTAGCAAATTTGAAATTGCGAATTTCAAGTAGAGATTCACGTAATAATCGAGTAGAATTAATCGCTACAATTGGTGTAGAAGGTATAACTGAGACTTCACAAGTTTTATTCCGAATTTTCCGTGATAATATTGAAATTTTTAATGCACAAGTAGGTATTGAATCTACAGATTCTGAACAATTCTATGTACAAACATTTCAAGCTATAGATCAAAACGTTAGCAGTGGAACACACGAATATTCATTAACTGTAGAAAACCTTACTAGTGGTGCAAGCGCAGAAGTTGTTGGCCCACTATCTTTTAGCGCTTTAGCTATTGGACAAGAGCGTAAATGTTGCTAAGTGAATCTAATATTTAATTTTGTACTTGAGAAAAGCGAGGCGTAGTTATACGTTCTTGCTTTTTTATATGTCCCCTTACTTTCTATTAGCTTTAATCATAAATTTTTTACGTTTTGATTCACTTATTTCATCAATTAACACATCAAGTTTTTGACAAATCAAAAAGATTGAAATCCAATTATGAAACACGTAATATAGACTCTGACTCTAAAAAAGTTCGTATAAAAATACTACATAAATAAGGAGGTTTTATATACGCGTTTTTCATTTTAAAAGACGGAGAGGTTTTATGTTATGTGGCGTAATAAAAACGTTTGGATTGTTCTAATTGGGGAGTTTATTGCAGGTCTAGGATTATGGCTTGGTATTCTTGGCAACCTTGAATTTATGCAAAAATATGTCCCTTCTGATTTCATGAAATCAGTTATATTATTTATCGGACTATTAGCCGGTGTTCTAGTTGGACCTATGGCTGGCCGTGTCATCGATCAGTATGAAAAGAAAAAAGTTCTTCTTTACGCTGGGTTTGGTCGAGTTTTAAGTGTTATTTTCATGTTTTTTGCTATTCAATTTGAAAGTATCGCATTTATGATCGCATTTATGGTTGCTCTTCAAATTTCAGCAGCATTTTATTTCCCTGCATTACAATCTGTAATTCCACTCATCGTACGTGAGCATGAGTTATTACAAATGAACGGTGTACATATGAATGTTGGTACAATTGCTCGTATTGCAGGCACTTCACTAGGTGGAATTCTTTTAGTTGTGATGAGTTTACAGTACATGTATGCCTTCTCAATGGCAGCATACGCCTTATTATTCCTCTCGACTTTCTTCCTACAATTCGAAGACAAGAAATCAACAACACCAAGTAAACAAGCTGCAAAAGATAATAGCTTTATGGAAGTATTTCGTATTTTAAAAGGAATTCCTATTGCTTTTACAGCACTTATATTAAGTATCATCCCTCTATTATTTATAGCTGGGTTTAATTTAATGGTTATTAACATTAGCGAAATGCAACATGATCCTACGATTAAAGGGTTCATATATACAATTGAAGGTGTCGCATTTATGTTAGGTGCCTTCGTAATTAAACGTCTATCTGATCATTTCAAACCTGAAAAATTACTATATTTCTTCGCAGTTTGTACTGCTTTTGCACATCTGTCATTGTTCTTTAGCGATATAAAATGGATGGCTCTTACATCATTTGGTTTGTTTGGGTTTAGTGTTGGCTGCTTCTTCCCTATTATGTCGACGATTTTCCAAACGAAAGTGGAAAAAAGTTATCACGGTCGCCTCTTCTCATTCCGTAATATGTTTGAGAGGGTTATGTTCCAAATCGTCTTACTTGGCACAGGCTTCTTCTTAGATACAATTGGGTTACAATATATGGTTCTCATCTTTGGAGTCGTTTCATTATTGATTATTTCTATTTCCCTTTCTAAGCAGAAACATTATGAAAAACAGCATTCGCAACCTGCAAATTTATAAAATAAACAAAGAAGTATGGGTCTAAAATATTGAATCCATACTTCTTTGTTTTATAATACGCCTATTTATTACGTTTATTCAAATTACCTAAAGGAGTATCCCCCTTTTATTTCGAATAGATTATAAAAAGTACTCTTTATAAAAGGAGTGGTAAAATGTCTGATGGCATCCAAGTATTTATTGTCCTGCTCTTTGCAATTGCTCTGTTTAGCATCCTAAACTTTTTAGCCATTTCCTTATCTGGACATAGTTTTAAAAAAAGAATCGTGGCAGGTTTCATATTTTTACTACTGACTCCCATTATCTTTTTGACTATCGCAACATTTGCTTCTATATTCGATAAAGCAGGATTTGGCGCAGGTACGTTAGCCTTTATGATCGCAAGCGTATATATATTAAATGGAATAGTAATTCTGCTTTCCTCTTTATTTATCCTCAAAAAAGACATAACATAGGCTATAGTACTAGCATGAATCTCACTTTACACTAGATTCATGCTTATTTAATTTCTCCTAAATTTTTATATGAAATTAAATAATTCTTTAAAAAAATTTAAACTTTATTTATTATAATATCCCTATCGTATTCGCACGTTTATTCAAATTTAAAAGAAAGGAGCACAAAATGAAAAAGGTTCTACTTACAATTCCTATACTAATCATCCTACTTAGTGGATGCAGCAATAACAATATATACGGTTCTTGGGAAGTCGTTGACAATAAAAAAGGTGAATGCCCTGTATATTATAAATTTGAAACAGTTGTCAAAAAAGAAAATAAAGAGGAAATTGTGCAAAATTTAGTAGAAATGCAAACAACAAAGAATAAAGACGATTTATACAAAGGCTCATTTGTCAAAAATTCTAATATATATCACATTGATTATGGTAATTCATTTACATCGGACCAAACTTTAAAAGTTGCCGACGGTACATTAAATGTATACTTTTTGACAGCCGAAAAATTATGCACATATAAAAAGAAATGATTACATTTCAGAGGAGACGCAGAAAATATTTTCTGCGTTATTTCACTTTAGAAATCGTCCACAAAAATAGCCCTTGTTTTCGTATTCTTTTTCATTCAAAACATGAGAAATATACTTAATAAAAACTAGAAAATATCTTAAGTTATATAAAATGAATCCTATAATAGACATTTCAATTAACACATCTACGCTATTTACATCGTTACTTTTCAAAATAGGCTAATCCTTCCTCTAAATTTGTCAATCGTTTTAATTTTCATAAAAAAATGATAAAATGTAAACATGTGTTTTCAGAATAATTAAAAACGCAGAATGAAAGCACTGTTTTTAGGAGGGGTTTTGATGACTTACACGTTAGCAACTAGAATGAAAGCATTCCAATCTTCTATATTTAGTGAATTAGGAGCCTATAAAAAAGAAAAAATTGCAGCAGGTCATAACATGATTGATTTGAGCATCGGAAATCCTGATATGCCGCCCGCTGATTTTGTAAGAGAAACAATGGTACATACAGCGAGTGAAAAAGAGAGCTATGGGTATACATTATCAGGTATTCAAGAATTTCACGAAGCTGTAACTGAATATTACAACAACGCTCATAACGTTTTATTAAATGCGGATAAAGAAGTTTTATTATTAATGGGTTCACAAGACGGGCTCGTTCATTTACCTATGGTTTATGCAAATCCAGGTGATATTATATTAGTTCCTGATCCAGGATATACAGCTTATGAAACAGGTATTCAAATGGCTGGTGCAACATCTTACTACATGCCTTTAAAGAAAGAGAATGATTTCTTACCAGACTTAGAAGTCATCCCTGAAGAAATTGCCGATCAAGCGAAGATGATGATTTTAAACTTCCCAGGGAATCCCGTTCCAGCAATGGCTCATGAAGATTTCTTTAAAGAAGTAATCGCATTCGCGAAAAAGCATAATATTATCGTTGTCCATGATTTTGCTTATGCTGAATTTTATTTCGATGGTAATAAGCCAATTAGCTTTCTCTCTGTACCTGGTGCTAAAGAAGTTGGTGTAGAAATCAATTCTTTGTCAAAAAGTTATAGTTTAGCAGGTAGCCGTATTGGATATATGATTGGAAACGAAGAAATTGTTCGTGCACTTACTCAATTTAAATCTAATACCGATTACGGTGTATTTTTACCAATTCAAAAAGCGGCATCTGTAGCACTAAGAAATGGCGCTGCATTTTGTGAGAAAAACCGCGATATTTATCAAGAACGGAGAGATACTTTAGTCGATGGATTCCGAACATTTGGCTGGAATGTCGATAAGCCAGCTGGTAGTATGTTTGTCTGGGCTGAAATTCCACAAGGATGGACTTCTCTAGACTTCGCTTATGCATTAATGGATCGTGCGAATGTCGTTGTTACACCTGGTCATGCATTTGGACCTCATGGAGAAGGCTTCGTACGTATTGCACTCGTTCAAGATAAAGAAGTATTGCAACAAGTTGTTGAAAATATTAGAAATAGCGGCATTTTCGTCCTTGAAAAAGTAGATGAATTAGTTAAAAATTAGTTCCCACTCCCCTGCTTAACTTTAGCAGGGGTATTATTAATTGGAGGTACTTTCATATGCATATTAAAGACACGCTTCCCCATCGTTATCCATTTTTAATGATTGATAAAGTAACAAATGTAAAACAAGGTGAATCCGTTACAGGATATAAACTCATTACAAATAACGAATGGTTTATAAATGATAGTCAAAAACATATGCCTCATATGTTAATTGTAGAATCACTTGCCCAGCTTAGTGCATTTGTACATACAAGTGATTCTGAAGGACTAGGATTTCTCTCCTCTTTAGATGGAGTTGAATTCCACGGAAAAGCATATCCCGGTGATAAACTTGATTTACATTATGAGCTAACGCGCAATCGCCGAGGTTTTATTCTTAGTAAAGGTATTGCAACTGTAAACGACCAGCCTATTGTAACTATAGAAAAACTATTAATATATCAAGCAGATTAAAGTGTTCCTTATATCAGTTGGAAATATCTATTCTCAACCAATTAAGTAAATAGGAAAACATATTACGTAGTTAGGAGCAGGAAAATGGAACGTACTATCGGTATCGATGCTGGAGGCACATTAACGAAAATAGCTTATTTTAACGAAAAAAAGCTATTAACTTTTGAAAAATTTTATTCACATGAACAACATAAAATAATAGATTGGATTAAAAACAACAATGGCATAAAACAAATATGTATTACGGGTGGTAAATCGAAACTATTACAGCATCTGCTTACAGGTTCATATAAAATAATAGAGCTAAACGAATTTGAATCTACTCTTGCAGGTGTCCAATACATATTAAAAGAAGAAAAGCACACTATAAACAATTTTATTTTAACCAATATCGGTACAGGTACTTCTATCCATTATGTTTATAATGAACAATATATTCGCGCTGGTGGAACCGGAGTTGGCGGTGGGACTATTATGGGACTTTCAAAATTGTTAACAAATATAGATCATTTTGAAGATGTAATCCCTCTAACAAAAGTAGGATCTAGAAAAGAACTAGATATTACGGTTGGAGATATTTATAGTGGTATTCTCTCACCTATTGATAATAGCTTAACTGCTAGCAATTTTGGTAAAGCCGCTATTTTAGAATCGAAATATAATAGCTCAGACATACTTGCTACTATACAAGGACTTGTCGGTGAAGTCGTTACTGCATTAAGCCTTCAATTCGCTGAAACAAAAAACATTGAACATATTATTTATATTGGTTCGACTTTATGTAATAACGTACAACTTCAACATATTATTAGTAGCTACACCGAATATCAAAATAAAACACCAATCTTTTTACAAGATGGTGGTAATAGCGGTGCAATTGGTGCATTACTTCATGCTACGAAATAAAAAGCTGACTTTTGTCAGCTTTTTAAAAATGGCACTTCAAATTCAATAATTGATTCCCCATTCTCTCCAATTCGCTCCACGCTTATTCTATCAATTACACAATTTAACTTCCCATGAAAACTAGGAATCTCCTTCACTACTTCAGCAGCTAATTCGGCACTTTCTTTTCTTCCGACTGTTACATGTGGGATGTACGGAATGTCTTCTTTCAAAAATTGTAATAAAGGTCCTGTATTCTATGATAAAAAATTTTGTATACTAACTCCATCTTCTCCCCTCCATTATTTCAACTGGCTCACTGGATATTTAGCAAATAAAGATTTCCGAAAATCTTTATCTTCCACAAGCATTTTAATTTTTTCTTCATTGCCGTTAAAGAACTTTATAACTTTATTTTTATCCCATATATCTTTTTCTTTTGGAAAATCATCGAATATTCTATGCAAAATTGATAACATTTCTTCCCTCATTATCTTAAAGTTTTTATTCTCTACCTGAAACTCATAAATTTTTGCATTTGGCACTAAAATCACTAAATATATAGCATTAAAGAAAAAATTCTTCTTCATCGTATCCTTCTCATCAAACCAATACGTCTCAATCATTTCTTCTGTAAGAGCCCCACTTTCTTTTGCGCCATAGTTCACTTTTATATTTTCATTTTCTAAACTTATACTTTGAACTGTTCCACCACCGGGTAAATGATTAACAATTGCAACCACATCTGAATTATTACCAACGTATGTCCCAGTATATTTCTTAAAATCATCTGACCTAATATCATATATATCTTTTATTCTTTCTCCATTAGAACAAGCCGCAATGAATAAAAAAATTGTTAGCATAACGATCATGTTATGATGCATATATTTCATTTAGCATCCCCCATTTTTATCGATATTTCGTTAATTACAATATTTACTTTCAAATCCCTTTTAAATATACGCATTTTAATCAAAATTAAAAATTTTCATTTTTTATGTTTACAATTATCCATTAATTGTATATACTTACTAACGTAAGAAAAAAATTCTAAAAGGAGGTCGAAGGAAATGATGAAATTACAATTACATGCATTAACTTTAGCGTTAACTGCACCTGTGTTTTCTGGACAATTAAATATGAATTCGACCACCCTAATGGAGAATTGAAAATCGTACTTTATTTCATTTAATTCATAAATTCGCCACAGGAGGCCGTATACTTTCCTGTGGCTTTTTCACGCCCAGCCATAGGAGAACTGTATCTTCCTGTGGTTTTTTTGCGCGATTTTTTAGTCTCTTACATTATTTTTCTAAGAAAGGAGCAACATTCAATGACTATTAGCGTATTGTTTTTAAGTATTACGATTCAAAGAAATATAATTTCCAAAGATGAACTTCTTCATAATGAGCAAATTGAAAAAGCTATGAATGATGTTAAGGAGCGCCAAGCACTTTACTGTGACCACCTGTAATTCCTTTTCGAAAGGAGGAATTCATTTATGACTTTTCATATTTTCTTTTTTACGACTGTACTTCAAAAAAATACTTTATCTGAAAATGAAATTAATCGTAAACAACAGTTAAAACAACTGACTGATAAAATAACTGACATTAAAAGTTCATACTACACTCAAATGTATTAAAAATATATTTTAAAGGGGTAATATATTCATGAAATTTAAAGCATTCTTTTTAACAATCACTATTCAAAAACGTAAGCTCTCACAGAAAGAGATTTTACGTGAACAACACATTCAAAACATTATGGACGAAGTAAAAGAGCTTCAATCTTCTTATTACACTCGTCTTTTCTAAACCACTTATAAAGGGGTAATTATCCTATGAAATTTAAAGTATTCTTTTTAACCATTACCATTCAAAAAAATAAATTTTCCGAGTCTGAAATGCTTCATGAGCGACAAATTAATCAGGCTATGGATTCTGTAAAAGAAAGACAAAGTCATTACTGTAGTCACCTGTAATTTCTTATTACACTCGTTTTTTCTAAATCACTTATAAAGGGGCAATTATTTTATGAAATTTAAAGTATTCTTTTTAACCATTACCATTCAAAAAAATAAATTTTCTGAGTCTGAAATGCTTCATGAACGACAAATTAATCAGGCTATGGATTCTGTAAAAGAAAGACAAAGTCATTACTGTAGTCATCTGTAATTCCAATTCGAAAGGAGGAATTCACATATGAAGTTTCACCTATTCTTTTTAACGATTACGATTCAAAAAGAAACAATATCTCAAAATGAATTAAAACAAGAAAGACAATATAAACAAGTTATTGATGAAATTCGAGATCGTAGAAGCAAATACTACACTCACCTTTAATCGTTTAACTATATAGAATTGAAAGGAGTCGATTATGATGATGATAGCACGCTGTAAGGAAATGATTTGGATAGTTCAGAGGGATTCCACATAGTTTTATAGAGCTTATATCACACAAGTTCATCGCTGAATTTGATGTATAAAAAATATATAATAAAATCAAATCAACCCGCTTTTAATTATTTTTTTATAAACAAAAGATACACCACTTAAAAAGAGGTGTATCTTTCTCAGGTTTTACTATTTCCGATTACTTCTCTTCGTTTTAAACAATCTCACTAAGTTTGAAACAACTGTTTTTGTTACTGCATAAACTGGTACTGCTAAAATCATTCCGATGATTCCAGCAAAGTTACCTACCCCTAAAATTAGGATAATAATTGTTAATGGGTGGATGTTTAATTTCGAGCTCATAATACGTGGTGAAATAATATTACTTTCAAACTGTTGTACAATTGTTACGATAATAATTACGTATAAGGCTTGCATCGGAGATACGAACAGTCCTACAATAACAGCTGGTGCTGCTCCGATAAATGGACCTAAGTTAGGAATGATGTTTGTAAATGCTGCAATAATTCCTAAAACGAAAGCGTACGGTAAATCGATAATTAAATAACCGATAAAAGTAAACGCACCTACAAATATACAAACGAGCGCTTGCCCTTGAATATATGCAGATAATGTTTCGTTCGTTTCCTTAATGATACGAAGCCCCTCTTCACGGTAAGACTCTGGTAATAAACTTACCGCTTTTCCTGGAAAGGCATGTCCATCTTTAAACATGTAAAATAAAATGAACGGTACAGTAAATACAACTAATGCAACGTTCGTGATAATACCAAATAAAGCCGTTGCACTCGACGTAATTGTATTTGGTATATCTCTTAAGTATTCAATCGCATTTTTTTCAATTGTTTCAATGGAAACGTAGTTTTGTGTAGATAACCATTCAAACAACCTATGATGTGATAATTCTTGTATGTATACTTTTCCTTCTTTTATGTAGCCTGGCATATTTTTTACCAAGTCCATTAGCTGTTGTGAAATCGTAGGAACAACTACTCCAACGCCAACCGCAGTTAATGTTATGATAAAAAGATATAACAGCAATATCGCTAAATTTCTAGGTACTTTTTTATTCTCCAAAAAGATTAATACAGGATTAAATATAAAGTATAAAAAAAGCGCGATTAAGATTGGGAAAAATAATGTTGATATGAAGATACCAATCGGTTGAAATAAAAATGATATTTTTGTGCAAATAAATATGATTCCTACAACCATTAGCACTTCTAATGTCCAAAAGTGCACTTTTGATTTCAAAAAAATGGCCTCCTTTAAACTAGCACTTCTCTTCATTGTACCAAAATAAGTATGAATTTCACATATTATTTTCCTTTACAATATTCCAAAATACCAATAAATACACTACAATGAGATTACATACAAATTTGCAGGTAAAGGTGATAAAAATGACACAATGCATCATTTGCAGAAAAGATACGAAAGAACTTAGTGAACAATATGTCATTCCAGAAATATTATGTGGATATTATTTCACAAACTCAATTTGTGATACTTGTCATGAACAAATGACAACAAATATTGATCGTCCTTTAATTAGGCATAAATTGAGTCAATTTAAGATTGAACAAATGAAAAGACAAATTGATTCCCCACTCTATACGAATGAGCACGGTGAGGAACTTGCGGCTGCTGAGACTGATGTTGTCGAAGTAAGCGACGAAATTCTTTATTCTAATGCATTAATTATGAAACTATGTAAAAAGCACGATATTTCCTTACATAATGAAATTTGGAAAGAGGAACGTGTAACGAAAGTAGCCAGTTCTATTCAACGTGAATTGCTATTGGATAACCGTAAATATAAAATGAGTATATTAAAAATGGCTTATACATTCGCTGTACAAACAGTTGATGGCTACTTTGAAGATCAAGATGCGATTGATATCTCTACCATTCTCTCAAATGCAGATTTCGTGGAACTAAAAGAAAAAAGCATTGTACGTGATTTAAGCAAAAGTTCTTTATGGAATACGCTAAATACAAGTAGTGAAAATCATTACTTTATTTTACTTAGCGATAAAGACGGTCTGTTTTGCTTCATTCGTTTGTTTGACATTTTTGATGTTGTCGTTCATTTATCAGAAAAAAGATTTGACCTTCCATCACCCATTGTCGGTGTAAATAATGTGAATACACAGAAATTTTATGTCCAAAGTTTAAAACAGTATATGGATGGGCTGTTTAAAGAAAAAGCACCTACTATATAACAGAGACCAGAACATACGGTCTCCTTTCTTGATGAAAAGACACTGTGTTATAATGAGTATGAAAAGAACAATACAATCACATAAACCAATTATAAATTGTATATAAATAAAAAAGACTAGTGTGCGGCTACACACTAGTCCACGTAACTTAGCAGATTGGATTGTTCATTTATCCTATTTGTTTCTTACAAACAAAACAACCCACATTCTATAGGCATAGGTGGGTTGTTATTTTTTGAGCTTGTCTATTAAAACGACGACAAACGTTAACAATGCAACGAGAAACAGTCCACCCTGCAGTAGCAACGCTATTTCACTCACGTATTATCACCCCCCTCCTACTCGGAGAAGTGATAATTGAACAACCAACCGCACCTTAAGTTACCCTTTAATTTTACCATATTTTCTAATAATTTACGATGAAAACCCGCAAGCGAATAACTTGCGGGTTTTTTATCCTGTGTTAACAGGCAGTAAACAAAATGAAGCAATAAATAAGTGAAACTTTATTTCTCACTATTTTTTTAATGCATATGCATCAGCAATCATTTCACCAACAATTTTATTTTCTTCTTTCTTCTCGTCTTTCAATAATGGGAATAACAATTCTGCCACTTCATACGCTTCTTCTAAATGCGGATATCCTGATAAAACAAACGTATCAATTCCTAACGATTCATATTCTTTTATCCTTTCTGCTACTGTATGCGGATCGCCTACAAGTGCAGTACCTGCCCCACCTCTTACAAGTCCGATTCCAGCCCATAAATTAGGGCTTATCTCTAACGACTCTCTCGTACCTTTATTTAAATGGGTCATCCGTTTTTGACCAACCGAATCATATCTTGCAAATGTCTTTTGAGCAAGCTCAATTGTTTCATTATCCACATATTGAATTAAACGTTCTGCCTCTTCCCATGCTTCTTCTTCTGTTTCTCTTACAATTACGTGTAATCTAATGCCAAATCGCACTGTACGCCCCTTCTCTTCTGCAAGTTTTCTTACTTCTTCTATTTTCTCTTTCACTTGCTCTGGCGGCTCTCCCCACGTTAAATATACATCACTATGTTCAGCTGCTACTTCTTTTCCAGCAGCTGACGATCCTCCGAAATATATAGGAGGATATGGTATTTGAACTGGTGGGAATACAACTTTACTATCTGTAACTTTAATATGTTTTCCTTCTAAAGAGATCGTTTCACCTTGCAATGTCGATTTCCAAACTTTTAAAAATTCATCCGCTGCTTCATATCTTTCATCATGATCAAGATATAATCCATCTCCTTGTAGTTCAACTGGATCTCCTCCAGCTACTACATTAATAAGCAGCCTCCCATGTGAAATTCTATCAAATGTAGATGCCATCCTCGCTGCAACTGTAGGGGACATTAGTCCTGGTCTCACTGCTACTAAAAATTTTAGTTTTTCTGTTTCAGCAGCAAGAGCTGAAGCTAACACCCAAGGGTCTTCACATCCTTGACCAGTTGGAAGTAAAACACCCGTATATCCTAAATAATCAGCTGCCGCAGCAACTTGCTTATAATAACCATATTCAGCTGCTCTTCCTCGTTTTGTCGTTCCTAAATATCGACCATCTCCATAAGCCGGAATAAACCATAATAATTCCATACCTTTACACACCCCTTATTTATTTTGAATCGTATACTAACACATTCTATATAAATTACCCCTAATAATTTATATGTTAATTCCCTGTCTCACCTTTAAAGTTATCTCGCCATCTTAAAAACTTCACTTCTAGTAAACGTACTAGAGAGTCAGAAAACTTCCCAACAAATGCAAATATAATTATGCCGACAAATACGATATCTGTATTTGAAAATTGCCTTGCATCCATAATCATATAGCCAATACCTTCTGTAGACCCCATAAGTTCTGCTACTACTAAACTCACCCATGCAACACCTAACGATAACCTTGCTCCTAGTAAAAGGTTAGGCAATGCAGCTGGTAAAATTAGTTTCGTAATTAATTTTCTTTTACTAAACTCTAACACTCTCGCAACATCAAATAACTTTGAATCCACACCTCTAATACCTAAAAATGCGTTTACGTATAAAGGAAAAAATGCACCATCTGCAATTAATAACACTTTCGATGTTTCACCAAAACCGAACCATAATACGAAAAGCGGTGCAACAGCTAAATGAGGTACAGTTCTTAACATTTGCACAGATGGATCTAAATATTGCTCACTTCTCGTTGAAAATCCAACAATCGTTCCTAAAATGATTCCTAAGCCCCCACCAATAAAGAAACCAGCCGCAGCCCTGAATACACTAATACTTAAATGGCCGAATAACTCTCCTGTTTTAATAAGCTCTTGGAAAGCTAGAAAAATATCTAATGGTGTTGGTAAAACTGTTTTAGAAACAAGACCGAATACACCAGCTAACTGCCAAATTATTAATATAATAACCGGTATAGTAATCGCCCTTACTAAAACTTTTACATTTAACTTTCGCACCTTCTTGACGCTGTTTTTCTCAATCGTTATACTCGCTGGTTTAATAACAGCTTTCGTATTTTCCACTTTACAAAACCTCTTTTCACTTCGCTTTCAATGCTTTTCTACGAAAGAATTATCTACAACTTTTTCCGTCTTAATTTCTTTCTTTATAGAACCGAGCTTATATTGAAAATCCGCTGTCTTTTGTTGTTCTGCTATTATTTCCTTCGTTACTGGAACTAAAATTGGTTTGTCGTGATTAAACACTTCTTTTACGATCTTCGCATCTATCTTTTTTACAGAAGTATATACTTTTATTGCTTCATCTAAGTTAGCATCTTGCCATACACGTGCTTTCTCATAAACTTTGAGGAATTTCTCAACTAATTCTGGATGTTCTTTCGCAAATTTTGTTCTCGTAATTAAAAATTCTGGTGAAGAGACATTTAATGTTTCACCGTCTGCAATCACCTTCGCACCTTTATTTAACGTATGTAATGATATGAAAGGGTCCCAAATCACCCATGCATCTACTGATCCTGATTCGAATGCAGGCTGCGCTTCATCTGGTTGTAATTGAATGACATCTACATCTTTTGAATCAATCCCTTCTTTATCAAGTGCTCGATATAATAAATTAAAAGCACTACTTCCTTTTGCTACTGCAATTTTTTTACCTTTCAACTCTTTTACACTCGCAATTTTGCTATCTTTTTGAACGAGAATTCCAGTTCCTTTTCTCGCATAACTTGTATTGGCGATTTCGGTAAATCCAATACCTGCTGCTTGCGCTGAAATGACTGGAGAATTCCCTACTTCACCAAAGTCTAATCGGTTTGATGCGATTGCTTCAAAATAAGGAGGTCCACTTTGGAACTCTGTCCATTTCACTTTAACTCCTTCTTTTTTAAACTCCTCTTCAAACCACCCCTTTTTCTTTGCTAGTAATAGCGGGCTTAATCCTTGTTGTATACCAATTTGTATTGTTACATCTTCTTTTTTTCTACTTGCTTTACTTTTTTCACATCCTAACAAACATACTGATATAGCTAAAGCAAAAGAAAGAATTTTTAATTTTTTATACATATAAAATCACCCCTTTCCTATATACTTGTTTGAATCAACCCTCCATATTCAAACTGCTGTAATACTTTCGTTCGAAGTTGTTGGAACGATTGAGAAGTTTTATTTCGCGGATAAGGCAAATTATTTTCAATCACTTTATGTATTTTCCCTGGTTTTGCACTCATAATGATGATTCGGTTTGAAAGATATATCGCTTCGTCTATATCATGTGTAACGAATATCATTGTTGTTTTCTTCTGCTCCCAAATATCTAGCAATACTTCTTGTAAATGACTTCGAGTAAAAGCATCCAGCGCTCCAAAAGGTTCATCAAGTAATAATACATTTGGATCTCTTAATAACGCTCTCACTATCGCAACACGTTGTGACATCCCGCCTGAAATTTCTTTTGGATACGATTTTTCAAAGCCATCTAACCGAACGATTTCAACCCATTCTCTTACCTTATCTTTCACATACTTATCTTTTAACGATAAATCTGCCGCTATATTTTCTTCAACTGTTAACCATGGAAAAAGCCTATGTTCTTGAAAAATAAAACCTTGTTTCTTGCTCGTTTTTAAGATAGGCTCCCCGTCAATAACAACTTCACCTTCAAAATCATTATCTAGACCTGCAACAATTTTTAGTAATGTACTTTTTCCGCACCCACTCGGACCAATTACTGTAACAAAATCCCCTTTCTCTAATTGAAAATTAATATTCTCTAGCACTTGAACCGTACCAGTTTGTTTCAAAAAATATTTTGATACCCCATCAATTGAAACAGTCATTTCTTCCCCTCCTTAAAATGATTCATATAAATGAACAGATTCAGTATTTGTGCAATAAAAAAACCAAAGGCATTTTATCTGTTGATAAAATGCCTTTGGTTTCTCCAATCAGCAATACGTTATGGAATTAAGTACATATTATACAAATATTTCCGATAAGTCAACTGGGTTTTATTAAAACATACATATGATTTGTTTGAACATTTTACTTTTGTTTATTTAAACGATATCGTTTACTTACTATTTTTTCTGATCTTTAATCCACTGTAACCAATAAGAAAACTCACACGCTAAATGCATTTGATGGGATTTAATAACTAAGCGACGAAATTTCTACAAAAAAAAGAGTAATTTCAAGAAATATGCTACTAACCTTAGATTTATTAAAAAAGTTAGATCATATAACTTGAGACTACTCATTCCCATTCAAAATATTTATGTAATTAAAGTTTATTTCCTCTGCACCCTGGCTGTCTCCAAAACTATTGGTGGCAGCTCTTTTTGAATGATTTCTTTTAATCCATAAAGAGCTTTCCTCACATACCCACCTTCGAAATTTCCTAATGGTTCTGGTAATTCATCTTCATCCAATATGAAGTATTCTCCATTTGGAAATACCATAATATCGATGATTAAATCTTCAAAGGAAACCACTTCATCTTTTATTTGTGTGTTTTTTACGATATTAAAATAGGAACCTAAATACTTTCCTTTTATATCTCTCCATACGTATAAATTGTACGGACGATCTTTCCAGTAATATGCGATTGTATAACTTCCTTTTGGGATTGTTAACTTAGTATCATTTGCAGTCATTGTAAATGAATACTGCACCTCGTGAAATAAAACGATACTTTGTGATTGCTTTTCAAGTAATAAGCAATTGTGATCTACTATTGTTGAGTTATACCGGATTTTTCTTTCTATAATTTCAATTTTCGATGTAAGTAACTTATTCATTATTTTGTTTCCCCTTATGCTAGTTCTATCCTCAATTATATCCATTTATGTAGTGATAAAGAAGTGTATAGTTTTTTATATAATGATTTATAAAAGTACATAATAAAAACTCCTTCTTATTTAGAAAGAGTTTTTCACTATCCATGTTTCATATTTTTTCACTTCTAACGGAAGCTCATTTGTTTTTATGTAACTAACAGCACTATTACTCATGTTTTAACTTTTCCTTAACCGCATCATAAAATTTTCGTTCTTCATCAACATTTAAGTAAACACGACTTACTGTTTTAGAAAAGCCGTATAACAACTGCGCTTTCACTGGCTCTTTTAATGTTATTTCAAAAGTAGCAGGTTCTTTTATGAACTCCATAACAGTTGCATCCAATACCTGTTTCCTTTCTTTTGCCGTTAGCAATTCACCCTTGTAGAACGCAATATTATCAATTTGTGTAAATGGCATAACAATTTTCTTTCCTAATCCGATTTGAATGACTACTTGTTCTTCTGTTACGACAAGGGGATTTTTGCGCATCGCTTGTATTTCAGCTATAAAATAAATCATCGCGTATACATTTAAAATAAGTAAAATCCATGCTATTACTGGATTCCACTGATGTAGTAAATAATGAAAACCAATGCTTTCAATTATTGTTGCATGAATAATCATGATATACACACCTATAGCACCAGTCTTTTTATGATATGAGTATACAGATTTACCTGTTGGTACTTTTTCACGCCACGATAAAAACGCATAATAGATTAACTTACACTCTGTTAGAATGACATCTACTAACTTACTTCTTTTCATAGTGGCGTCAAACGCTGCATCAATTGCATAAGAAAAGGAATAATTTTCTCTTCTATATTCTTTATATTTTTTTATTATTTTAGGAAGCACTCTAACAATTTTATAGAGAAGGAATAATTCTAGACCTACAAATGCAATTTCAGCCGCAACAATAATATAAGAGATGAATGAAAAAGCTTGTAAATAGTCACTTGGAATAATAAATCTTGCAAAAATATAACCAGCTATTACAACAGGAACTATATACGTTAACGAGTATCTTTTTCGAATAATGAAGAAATACGTGATGATTGGAATGACAAACATGCAATCTAATAATGACCCAAGCACAACTTCTTTCGGCGCAACTGGTACAATTGGAAGGGCATACAATAAATAGTTTAATAGCATAATTAAAGATACGAGTCCAATCCAAACACCTTTTCGCCTTCGTGATAGTGTAACCTCCATACGTTCACTCCTTTATTTAAAAACCTCATTTAAATGGTCTTTATAAAATGAAATGGCACGTTCAAATTCTTTTACTTCCTCTACTTTCACGACAGTTTCAAGTAATAATTTCATCGCTGATTCGTGATCGTTTACGTTATATTTTGCTAATGATAAAAATACTTTCATCGGAGCGTTCTCTGGGAATTTTTTCACCCCAGCTTCTAATACTGTAATTGCCTTTTCATATTCCCCTATACAACGATATGTACTTCCTAAACCAATATAAGCACCGCAAAGCGATTCGCCATCAAGTCCATTTGCGATTGCCTGCTCATAATACGGAACTGCTTCTGTTTCTAGCCCCATTACATCATGTATCCACGCACACTGATACAGTACTTCTGCATCCTTTGTAAAGTTTGTTAATCCTATAAGCATCTCTTTAGACTGCGCATATTTCTTTTCGTTTCTAAGTTTAATAGCTTGCTTTAATAAATGTTCCATAGAATCCACTCCTCACCAATTATTCTGTGTATAGCTCTTGATTGGTATACGCTTCACATTCGTGTAAAAGTAAAATTCCCACCAATTAAAGTTTCGCTTACTTATTACTATGCGGATTCATTCTCATCTAAAAACTTAATTTTAAAAAGCAGTGACACGATTACATAATACCTCTAAGCTTTTGACAATTTCTTTCGCTGTTTCATCTTTCCCATTACACAACTTCCCTTTACCATCCTGTCCAATTACATAATGCACAGCTCCGCGCGAATATAAAGAATGTGGTGAATTCGCAATCATTACATTCGCCCTTGCTTCTTTCATTCTATTTTTTGCTCTTTCAAACAGTTCTTCTTCATTTAAATCACTTTCAAGTTTAAAACCAACAAGTACTGTTTCTGGGTCCCATTCTTTTATTTGTTTTAATACTTTTGGAGCCTTTTGAAAGTGAATAATCGGTGCTATATCACTTGAAATTTTTCCGTTCATATTAAGAACATTACCATCTTGATCACAAATTTTCTCCACAATCCAATCTGATCCAGCCGCTGCCATAATGACTGCATCAATCTTTTCATGTGATATGATACTTTTCATTTTATCTTGTAAATCAACGATTCCTTCAAATGGATGTAATTCTAACCCTCTATGTACACCACTCGGTTTCTCCGCAAAATAACCGTGTAAATATATAACATGTGCCCCTTTAGCTAGAAGTTCTTCTGCGATTATCCTTCCGATTGTACCTTTGGCCATATTCGTATGCCCGCGTACTTGATCCCATTTTTCTAGACAACCACCGCTCGTAATTAATACCTTTTTCCCCTTCATTGTAACCATCCCTTACTAATTTTTCTTACGAAACCATTCTGTTCCAAAGTCAACTATATCACGCTGTTTCATTAGACGACACGTTGCATTCCCTATCTTCCCAATTTTTACAGTTCCTTTTCGCTCAAACTCCACACCAATTTCTACAAACTTCTCAGATTCATAATCCATTTCAACAAACTCTTTCCACACTCTTTCACCGTTTTCTATAATAGGTGCTCCTACTTGTATTAACTCACATGCACCAGAACGCACCTCGGATAAATGAACAGACGTATTGGAATCATATCCAACACCAATTAATAATACGTACCCGTCTAAATCATATATTTTTCTTAATGGAGATTCTTCTCCAAAGCTCATTGATAACGAATGGTTCATTGTTATTTCTACTGCATGTTTTCCCCATGCAGCAAAACTTCCTAACGGATGATTACTACGTACTACATTCGGATATGTACGAAAACATTCAACTATTTCACCCATTCCCCTTGTTGGGGTTATACGTGAATCAAATGCTGGGACGTTATCTCGGATAATTTGCCACCAGTCTTCCGGTACAGGTGGTCTTGACCAATGTTTCGGATCGGACAAATCCGAAGATTGCGTTGGCATTATTATCGTTCCTTCTTCCGTAACAACTTTCATTAATGCTTCTACTACAGCAACCGCACCACCAGATATCCACCCGATAGAACTTAGTGATGAATGAACGATAATTGTCATTCCTTTTTCGACTCCTAATGCTTTTAAATCTTTTGTTATTGTTTCGATTGTATTTGGAAATTGTGTACTTGCTACTATTTCATTCATTTTCATATTGGTTCCCCCACTAGCTACGTAAATTTAAACTTTTATATAAATATATTATCATATTTTTCTTAATTTTTAACTTAATCATTTTTCACATCTATAAAAAATAGTAATATTATTACACAAAAAAATATTCGAATTATAATATTCAGATTTAAAACACAAAAAGAAAGTGAAGATTTTACATCCAACCATAAAAAGCTGTTTTATACATAGACGAAAGAGCTCATCACAAATGATGAGCTCTTTGTTTACTTTATCCTTCAATTGTAACCCCAGTAAACATTGATAAGTTTCCCGTTATTTTCTCACCTACACGTAAAAATAAGCCTGCTGCTCTTCCACTTATACAGTGAGAGCCAATTAATAGTTTACCAGTATATGGACCATCCCATGTGTCAATGGTATAGTCAGGCATTTCTATGTATTGCTGGTATATCTTCCTTTGTTCAAAGTAATACTCTGTTTTATCTTCAGCTAATAATTCATCATTTTCGTATATAGATACTCCGCCACCTTCACGACCAAATACAGGTTTGGAAACGTATGATTCATGTCTTTCTAGAAATCGCTTATTTGAAAAATATGTTGGTAGAAAGTATTTATAAATAATGTCTTGCTCTTCTTCTGTAAAGAAAACACTTTCTTCATAAAGCTTCCAAATTAGTGCGAGTACACTTTTGTTTTGCATAACAAATGCGGCTGGCGGATTAATAATTTTCACTCTTTCTTGCGCAATATGATCTAAAAATTGTAAACCAATCCTTTTTCCATTCTTATCAACGTCCGTTACTAAATACTCTATTGGATACAGTCTATATAAATATTTTATTTTTTCTCCACTCGGCGTATATATACCATCTTCCGCAACGACAATGTCTTGTATTCCTACATAGTCCGTTGACTGATTTAAGCAATACGTTCTTAAAAACTGAACCGTTTGACTATCTTCATCGTGCCAATCATAACTAGTAAAATATATCGTCTCTTCAGGGCCTATATGATAGTCATGTTTAATTTGTTCCCATGCCTGCACAATATGCTCTTCTATATGGTTTGGGTGATTTACATCATGATAACGGCATAACACTTCATTTGCGACAGACGGTTCTAAATAGCCTGTTGGCGTATCACAATTTACTTCTATTAATTTTATATCGTCACCATTTACGATAAAATCAAACCTTGTAAAATATGAAAATAAACCATTATGTTTCATTCTCGCCATTTCCCACGCTTCAGCTGGGAATCCAAGTTTTTGAAAATCTTCTGTCGTATTTACAATATATTGATACGTTCTATATAACACATACATGATTTCTTCTGTCGCTTTTGAGATAGCAGTATAAGTTTTTGCTGGCATGCGATACATCCCTGTTGCCATATATTGATTCCATTCTTCATTCTCTAACAGACTAGGCCAAGTGAAACCATTCCTACTAGCCTCTTCTGCAAGTGAAAACCATACTTTCATATACTCTTCTTGCTCTCGTTCTGTATACATTACTCCATTACCCTTTCGTTTTAGGATCCTGCTGGCGCTTTTGCGTTTCCAATTCCACTTGAACCAGAGTTTACTTTCGGTGTTTGCGTAGTAGATGATTTTGGCGTATTTGTATCTGGTGTTACTTTATTGGATGGATTTGGCTGCTGTTTATTTAAATCTACTTTATTGGAAGTATTATTGTTACCGTTAGAACCACCAGTATAACCACCGCTACTACCGCCACCTGTTCTACGCTCATCTTTTTCACGATATGGAATAACATTATTTGCATACGGTTTCTTCATTAAATTTGGTTTTGCTGTATAATTCATATTTGAAGTTCTACTCGCTAATAAATATCCTGCTACAAATGGAAGTATCGGTAAATGAGAGTTTTCATGATAAGATGAAAATGACGGATTATTTTCCTTGCATAACTCATCTTTCTCTACATTTTCATTGGTTGGGGCTTTATCATCACAATTTAATGTTTCTTGCTCATTTCTTTGTTTTGCACCATCTGTTTTAACAGCTGTACTTTCTTGCTGAGCAGTTTCTTCTTCATAATCACCACAACCTGTTAATAAAAAAGATGACACCCCTATTGAAGTAGCTATTTTTATAAACTTACTTTTATCCATTCTCACTTGTTATACACCTATCTTCTTTTATCTATATTTTTCCAGATACCTATATTATATAATGAAATTATTATTTTTTTCAAACTATATTCAATATGTACAATTGTATATTTTCATGCTATTTTTCCATGTAACAATGAAATCTTTCTATCCCTGGATATTTTTCTCCTAAACTTTTAACTTGAAAACCAATTCTTTTATAAAATTCTACCGCCCCATCGTCTGTCTCTGCTTCTATATAAGTCAATTGATATATCCTTACCACTTCTTTAATCATTTGCAGTGCAATTCCTTTTTGACGATAATCTGGAGCCACTGCTATATGACATACTCGTGCTTTAGTTGCTCCGATTACTTCAATACCTAGACAAGCTTTTTCTTCATATTTGTACAAAGTCCCTTTATTACTTTGATAAAATAATACTGCTTTCTTTAAGCTTATTTCATTTGGACCGACGGCATATTGTAGCACATTTAATATTGAATCTTTTTCAATTTGTTCAACACGCTGTAAATTCATATTTTCATCCCTTTCTATGAAAAAAAGACTAACTCTTAATAAAAAGAGCTAATCTCATTACGCCGTTATTTTTTCTTCTTTTTTTACAACGACAGCCACATAACTATGAAGTATCATTCCAATAATAACGAGACTCATACCAATCCAAGATAATGATGACGGAATTGGTGCAGATAACCAGATCAGCTCTCCTACTAGCGCAAATAAAACTTCACCAGACTGCGTCGCTTCCACTGTTGCTAATTTTTGCGGATCATCTTTCACAAGATCTGTTGCAAAGAAAAATAATACTGTCGCGATTAACCCAGAGCTAACTGCTACAATAAAACATTGAAAAACTTGGCTACTTGACGGTAATCCGCCTGTTGATACTTCGTAACCAGATAATAAAAACCAAAATGGTAAACTTGCTAATGTCATACCAAGTACTCGCTGAAATACATCTAATTCCCCTTTACAAACTTGCATCATTTTTCTATTTCCAAGAGGATACGCAAATGCTGCAATAAGTACAGGAACTACACATAACACGGTTTCACGAATACCTAATGAAGAAGCATGCTCTACTTGCATGAGAACAACACCGAATAAAATAATGCCCGACATAACTAATTCCTTCATCGGAAGTTTTTTATGTAGTGGATCCACCGCAAAAAATGGTGTTAACAAAATTCCTGCAACGATTGTAATTTGCCATGTTGATGCAACGAGCCAACCTGGTCCGAACGCTCCAGCAAAACTAAGCGGTGCATAAAAGAGACCAAATCCAACGATACTCCATACTAACCATTCTTTCGCATTGTTTTTCATATATTGAAAGAGTTGCTTTAAGTCCCCTCTATACATAACAATAAGTAATAGCATTGGAACCATAAAATAATACCGTAATGATGCACTCCAAATCCAGCTTCCACCTTCTAAGTCCATTGCCCGGTTTAAAACAAAGGTAAAGGCAAAGAAAAATGATGCCAGTATCCCTATAACAATTGCTTTCATTGTAAAACCCCTTGTATTTAATTTTTAATCTCTATAACATATATTTTAGTATACGCGATGAAAAATCTACATACAAACTTACATTTCACTTTGGGATGATGAAGGAATTGTAGTAGATTTACATGGGAATAAAGTGCATTGGTATGAAATCGAGGCCATTACATATCAAAATTTTCAAGGGTCAAAATCTACTTTAATCTCGACCCACTATACTCACCATGAAAATATACGCATCCGCTATAAAAGATGGCTACCAACTATTGCACATTCAATTTACTGGTTTTCTATTGAGAAACCAAAAGATTATCATAAAAATTTAATGATAGCTTGGGAAGAAAAGCGAACAAATAAAAACAAACGCCTCCTTTAATTATTATTTAGGGGCGTTCGTTCATTCAAAAATTAAAGAATATGTAGTTTATATTCTCTGTATAATTTCCTCAAACGACTGATATGAGCTTGATGATACCGATTATGATCTGCTATATGCCATATTCCCCATCTTATTGTCGCAGTTTCGTCTTTTTCATACAAAACTTCCTCTCTTAAAAGAACAACACCATATGTTCATCATCACTATACACACCATTTATTTTTATAGCCCTTTTTTCAATTCCGTATGTTTTAAATCCCATCGATTCATATAAGTGTTTGGCTGGTTCGTTCGTTGACACAACCCCTAAATTCAATTGCTCTAGCTTCATCTCTTTTGCCCTTTCAATTGCTTTACGTATTAAATCACGTGCAAGACCACTTCTTCGATTTTCAGTATCTACATACATTGCAACAATATGTCCTTTATGCTTATATGCGTCCTTTTCTTCTGTTAATAAAGTAACAATCCCAACTAAACGATTTTCATTATTAAAAGCACCAAATGTAAAACTACTGTTGGATGAAAGATTACTAGCAACTCGTTCAAGAGGGTTTTCTTGACGTACTGCTTCTTCATAAGTCGTTATAAATGCTTCTGGATTTACTTGTAATGCTTGTAAACGTAACTCCCAATATTGTTTTGCATCCGCTTTTGTAAGTAATCGAATCATTTTATCTTCCCCTTTTTAATTTACATAATATTTTTATAGGCTACTTTTTTTGATTCATACTCTTCTTTTAATATACTGTAACGATTGCGATGAATGAACTTCCCCTGTCTCAATCGATCATTTCTCATTAACCCTTCGCATACAAATCCGGCACTTTCATAACTCTTTTTAGCTTTTGTATTATCTTCATCTACACGTAACCAAATTTTCTCCAATTCAAACTGAGAAAAACCTATTTGTAACATGCTGTTTAGAGCTGCCATTCCAAATCCTTTACCCCAATAGTCTTTATTTCCAATCGCAATTCCTAGTTCAGCATTTTTATTTGTTTTATCAAAATTTTTAAGGTCTACCCATCCAATATGTATACCTGCCTCAGTAACGATTGCCCTTTGTTCATAACCATTTTTTCGGCTTATACAAGCTTCAATCCAGTTTCTCGTATCTCCACGAGTGAACGGAGGATATTGATCTGGTACGACTAAATGGTTTGTTACATCTCTATCTAATGACCATTGATAGCGATCTTCTACATCATCTAGTGTCAATTCTCTTAATTGAACATATGGTACATTCATTTTTCTCGCCCCTTTTTATTTACCAATAGAAAATCCTTCGAACACTCTTCCACCATACTGTTCTAACGTCTTTTCTATAAAATGAATTAATTCATTTTTCTCTCCCGTTTTATAAAAATGATCAAAAGCGGCTACAAATTTGTTTGCATATTGCTCATCATATCTTCTTAGCACTCTAATAAACCATTTTGAACTCCCAAGCCACTTACCATTTACTCTTAATACATATTCATGTACTAAATCCGCTAATAAATTAGCGATAAACAATTCTTCTTCTCTTTTTGTTGCACCAATAAAGTCATCTAAAGTATCCGTAATAAAATATCGCTTCTGCTTAATCGTTTCTTCGGTCCATTTAGCTGGTCCTTTATGTAGTAAATCATTCGCTTCTTTTTTTAATTTCTCAACAATTTCCTTTTCCCCTTTTAATGCAATCCCTTCCGAAACTAATTGTGGTAACGACGGTCTCCCTCGATCACAATCCATTTTGAAAAAGGTTTTATATGTTCCAAAATTATGAACAAACACCTCAACAGGCCATCCATTACTATAGAAAGATTCCCTATAGCAAGAAGTTAAACTTTGGTCAACTATTACAATATCAAGGTCAGATGTTTTTGTCGCTTCTCCTCGTGCAACGCTTCCGCCGAGTAAAGCTACATCACAATTCGGAAATTGTGATGTAATTATGTTTTGTGCTGCGTCAATTGCTTTCATAACCGATCCTCTTTTCTTATTTCACTTTCTTTTTTTCAGCTCTTTCTCTCGCTTTTTTTATATAGCTTTCTGCATCTGGTGTTTTACATGATGTTGCACCGTGATCAACCTCTACTTTTCCAATTTCACGTGCAATTTCAATCGCTTGTCGCTCTAAGTCTTCATTACGAATTCCTATTGCGATTAAAGCACTATTCATCGCTTCTTTTTTTCTATTTTTTTCATTATGTATATTTTCTTTAATCTCTTCTAAGTACGGAGAGAAGAAATCATCATGTAACGTTTTATTTTTAATCGCTATATTTGCTAATAAAGACCAGCCAGCTCTTCCAATCCATTCATCATTAGACTTTGTCCACTCTTCCATTCTTTCTATTGCAATTGGCGAAGTACATATAGATGTCATAAGAACATCCATCAAACAGTAATAATCAACATCCTGAATCCAACTATTAAGCTGTTCTGTCGTTATTTTTTTCGGGTCTAAAATATAAGTTGCTAATGTCATTGCGTCCATATTTTTCGTTTCCCACAATCCAACTGCTAAATCATGATCTTTTTTTATCTTCTTTTTTAACAATTTTAAATTCGCAAAACTAACTCCAAATAACGGCTCTTTCGCTCCGTGGTTTTTATACGTTTTTCGATTTTGTTCTGTTCCATATTCCTCTAGTTGCTGCATTACTTCCTCAAGTAACATATACCCACCTCTTTATCTTTTATGTTGACTGTATATATGTATGTACGATATATTCTACATTACTTTTTGGTTTTCCTATATTTATTTTTAAAATACGGTATGTGAAATTTTTAAACATTGCACAGCTACACCATCAAAAAACTATACATGTTAAACATACAGTTTTTTGATGGTATCACTTTTCCGTAGAATAAGATATAAACTACGAAAGAACTTTTAGTAATCCTCTCTATTATTTGATTTATCCCCTATTTGTTTTAACTAATTTTTTTACATCTGACCACTCTTCTATTGACCCTGCATCCGGAAAAACTGTAACTACATTAAACTTCGCACCTTTTTCTTTCCCAATTTGTTTAGCAGCTAATAAGTTTGCTGCCGCAGACGTTCCTATTTTCATACCAGTATCCTTATAAAAACGGGCCATTTCATACAAGGTTTCTTCATATGAATAAGTCCATTGCTTTTCTATCAAATTTTCTTCCTTTTCTATGAAATGTTGTTTCCGTCCTAGGCCGAATCCACCTGATCCAGCATATTTCTTTAAATCATTTGGTGGTTGTTCCGAGCCATAAGGTAATTCAGCAGGCATTACTAAATGTAGTTCAACATTTTTTGTATAATTCTTTATTGCTGTATAGACCCCCATTAGAGTTCCACCAGTACCAGCAGATGCTACCCATGCATGTATTCGTTTTCCAATCATTTGTGCAATAATTTCTCGCCCTGTACCTTCTATATGACTTACTAGATTTGCATTATTATAATGTTGGAATAAAAAGTATAATTCTGGCTTTTGTTTGCTAATCTCTATTGTTTTCTCCATTACTGCGTAGAAACCTTTACATTTATCAACTAGGATTACGTTAGCACCATAACGATTAAGTTCATTTAATAGAGATTTACCGATTCCAGAACTTAAAACTAACGTGCATTGAATCCCTAAATAATTACAAATACACCCAATTGACCTCGCTAAACTTCCACCACTATACTCTAAAATATTTTGTTTTTCGTCCGCTTCTTGTAAATATTTATTAATCATTCCAAGTGCTGCCCTATCCTTAATTGATCCTGTAGGGTTATGCCATTCACATTTAGCATAGATAGAAAGGTTCTTCGTTTCTTCGCATTCTAATTTAATGAGAGGTGTATTCCCGACATTTTTAGAAAACTCATACAAATGTTTTAATGTCATACTTCTATACCTCCTGCATAAATGATATTGATTACATTTATTCTTAACCAAAATACTTTCTACATTTTAATAATTCTCTCAATAAGATTTTCTTATATAAAAATCCCTACAAACGCTGTAGGGATTTATGTCTAAATCATTTTGCTACACTCTATTTCATATGAAAATAGTTTCCTTATTCAGATGCATTCATAAGCACAATTCTCCAACCATCTGGATCCTCTATTGTGGTTCCTTTCTCTATCCAATACGGGTTTTCTGGTTCCACCTCATGATAGCCCATATTACTTAATCGATTCACTATCTTTTCAATTTCATCTTTATTAGGCATATAAAAAACTAGTAAATTATCTTTTGTCGGTGCCGGACATGGACTTCCATTAACATGTGTAGTAAACTCCAAATGATACTCTTCATCTGGTAATCCAAACATAACCCCGTCATATCCTTCATGATTGTGAAATTCCCCTATACGTTTTAGTCCTAATCCTGTTTCATAAAAACTGATCACTTCTTCAAATTTATCTGTTGGTCTTGCAATTCTAAATTGAACCCAATTCTTCATGCAATTCTCCTCCTTTTCATTTTTCAAAGCTTTATAGTAATTAGTATAAGTTACATATATTCCCTTTAACATCCCTCATTAGTGTGAGCTTCCTAAGTTGAAAGACCTATTAGTTAATAAACAATAGGACTTTAGTATAAATTGCTATTTTGCATTGTTTCTAATGTTATCCATGACTGCCCAATTTGATTAACATATGGCCTTTCCTCATTACAAATTTTACAGCGAGAAGGTGCTTCTTCATTTTCGGGATACTGTACTCCACATGTAGTGCCAATATAATTATTCATATTCCCGCTCCTTTTTTCATGTAATTGTTTCTTTATCAATATTTGGAACGAAAACGAAGTGATACGAAAGTATGATTTGGTGATTGAAAGTTTAAATAATAAAGTTTCAATTCATTCTATTTTTCAAAACTGCAATTGATATAAAATCTTGCATACTTTTGAGTAAACTTTTTTACACTTGTAAAAAAGTTTTTTTGCATTTCCCTACCTATAATTGCTAATATAGTAGAGTAGAACTTTTATAGAGAGAAGGAAAATTATGCACAATGGAATTCGAATGACAACTTTAGTAAAAAGGGCTATGTTAGTTTGTGCGGGGGTATTATTCACATACGAAGTGGCTTTTGGATCAGTACATACTGCTCTAGCTAGTACAGAGGATGAAGCAAAATCTGTTCAACTTGTAAGTGAGATTCAAACATCTCTTGCTCCGAAAGAAGCTCCAAAACATTATAACGGGCAAGTTAGAAAAGTCGCTTATTTAACATTTGATGACGGTCCTGGAAAATACACAGCTGAGCTTTTAGATATGTTAAAGAAAGAAAATGCAAAAGCAACATTCTTCCTAATTGGTTCAAACGTAAAAGCTTTCCCTGATCTTGTAAAACGCGAAGATGCTGAAGGCCACTACGTTGGGATGCACAGTATGACTCATAACTACAAGAAACTTTACACTGAAGGTCATTACGTAGATGAAATGAAGGAAGACCAAGGCTTAATCGCTGGTGTTTTAGGTAAATCACCAGTATTAACTCGTCCATCTTACGGCTCTATGCCAGGATTAAACGAAGCTCTTCGCAACAAAGTTGTAGAAAATGGCTTAAAAGTTTGGGATTGGACAATTGATTCTTTAGACTGGAAATATAACAAAATGCAAGTTGATGCTGCATCTGCTAAAATTGTAGAAAACGTGTTACATGGTGCTACAAATCCAACAGAAGTTATCCTTATGCATGATATTCATCCACAATCAGTAAAAGCAGTTCCTGGAATTATTAAAGGACTGAAAGAAAAAGGATATGAATTAGAAGCATATAATGAGAACGAACACTTCCCATTAAACTTCTGGCATGATAATCGTATGTAATGAAAAGACTTGATTCCCTCTAGTAGGTTATCAAGTCTTTTTTATCGTTTTTAGAATTTCCTTATAGAGAAAACCTATACACGCTTGCACCATATCAATATTATACGTCCCTTCCCTTTTATCAAATAAATTTAACTTTGAAATATCACATGCTATCTTTAACCTAGTTTAAATAAGTAGATGTTATATAATCGTATTTATAGTGCAAACTGAAGAAGCTTGGAATCAATTTAAGAAAGAAACGCGATAAGTAAAAAACTACAAAAGCGACTTATTCAAAATAAAAACATACATATCAGAATACAGTCAAAAAAGGATTGAATATACAATTTCAATCCTTTTTTTATATTATCAACACTTTAGCACATATTACTCTTAAGGAGTGATATGTATATGGATTTTCTTTCATCTGAATATTTGTCTGCCTTGCTTGCCATTATTGTAATCGATTTAGTGTTAGCCGGAGATAACGCCATTGTAATTGGATTAGCAGCAAGAAGATTACCGAAAGACCAACAAAAGAAAGTTATCATTTGGGGAACCATTGGAGCAATCGCTATTAGGGCCCTCGCTACCTTAGTTGTCGTTTGGTTATTAAAAATACCTGGATTACTCCTAATTGGTGGTGTACTTCTTATTTGGATCGCTTACAAGCTGATCGCTGAGGGCAAAAATCATGATATTAAAGCCGAAGAAGGATTTTGGTCTGCTATTAAAACCATTATTATCGCTGATGCGTTAATGGGCATTGATAATGTACTCGCTGTTGCAGGAGCTGCCCATGGTAACTTTTCTTTAGTAATCATCGGACTATTAGTGTCTATTCCAGTAGTCGTATGGGGCAGTACATTAATTTTAAAATGGGTGGATCGTTTTCCTGTCATCATTACGATCGGAGCAGCCGTTTTAGCTTATACTGCCGCGAAAATGATTGTAGATGAGAAGTGGTTCGCTGGATTTTTCGAAAGTAACCCTTTCGTTAAATGGGCATTTATCATTATTATCATCGTCGGTGTAGTTTTCTACGGAAAGGCAAAACAAAAAGCAACAACTGGTTCTGTCTCATAATGATGGTATATTTACAAATAAAAGGCGCTATTCATATGAATAGCGCCTTTTATTATTTAGCTTCCCCTTCCGGAGTCGTTTTTACCTTTGTTTTGTTTTTATCACGGTTGTTATAGTTATACTTCGAACGATCTACTGGAGTGAATCCTTCCGGTGTGTAGAATCGTAATAAGTCACCATTTACGACTTGGTCAGAGTATTTTAGTGAGTTTTGAACCATTTGTTCATTTTTCTTTATTTCATCTGTAAATTCTACAGGTTTTCCAGTAGTTGTATCATAGTATTTGCCGTTTAGTGCAGTAACTGTTGGGCTTACGTAGTTACCGTTACGGAACGCAACGACTTGTTTATGATCTGGTGATAATAAATCAGAACCGAATTGAACATAATTCTTTGTATCTGTACCTAGTAAGTGTAATAGCGTTGGAAGAACGTCAATTTCACCACCATATTGATGTTGTACGCCACCTTTCACTCCTGGTACACGAACGATTAATGGTACACGTTGTAACTGTGCATTTTCAAATGAGTTCATTTCTTTACCCATTACTTTTGACATTGCTGCGTTATGATTATCTGAAATGCCGTAATGGTCTCCGTACATAACAATAATTGAGTTATCATATAAACCAGATTGTTTCAAGTAATCGATGAAGCCTTTTACAGATTCGTCTAAATAGCGTGCTGTTTGGAAGTACGTATCTACTGATGAATCACCTGTTGTTGCTGGTTCAATCGTTGCTT
This sequence comes from Bacillus sp. ISO11, assembly GCF_003458115.1. Classification (NCBI taxonomy): domain Bacteria; kingdom Bacillati; phylum Bacillota; class Bacilli; order Caryophanales; family Bacillaceae; genus Bacillus; species Bacillus sp. ISO11. The sequence continues at coordinate 190,030 of NZ_QXCO01000006.1, forward strand.
CTGCCTTATCGATTGGATAAGGGAAATGGTTCGATAACGTAATAAACTTCGTATAGAACGGTTGTTTCAACGTTTGTAATAACGGAATAGATTCATTAAAGAACGGTTTATCTTTTAATCCGTAGTTTACTACGTCTTTTTCATTCATATCGTAGTATGACGCATCAAAGAATTTATTAAAACCAAATGATTTATAAATATCATCACGGTTCCAGAATGTTTTGTAGTTACCGTGGAATACTGCTGATGTGTATCCTTGTTGTCCTAAAATAGCTGGTGCTGATTGATACGTATTATGAGATTTCGTTGTAAAGACAGAACCTTGCGGTAAACCAAACATTGAATTCTCTAACATAAACTCCGCATCAGATGTTTTCCCTTGTCCTGTTTGATGGAAGAAGTTATCAAAATAAAGTGTATTCGCATCTTTTGTAAATGAGTTTAAGAACGGTGTAACTTCTTGACCATTTAATTTGTAATCAATTAAGAAGTTTTGGAATGACTCTAAATGAATGTAAATTACGTTCATTCCCTTTCCTTTACCGAAATACTCAGGATTTGGACTTGCATAAGTTGATGTTAAATAATTTCGTACTTCTGTCATATTATCACCATCAGCTAATGCTCGTTCTGTCGATGCTTTCGCACTTTGAATTCCATCATAAATTGTGTAGTTGTATGCACCTAAATATTTCACAATATAATTACGGTCAAACGTTCTTGTTAATAATTCAGGACGGTCAGACTCTGCAAGACCTAAGTTAACACTGAATAATAAAATACCTGCTACAAATACTAGAGATAATTTATGCTTCGCAACACGAATTGGTTTTGGATTTGCAAATTTTGTTGCGACTAACACAATTAATATAATCGTGTCTAAGAAGTATAATGGATCATAAAGATGTAGCAATGCAAGAATACTACCACCTAAATCTCCAAAGTTATTCGTTTGTGTTAATGTCGGGAACGTAATAAAGTCACTGAAAAAGCGATAGTATACTACGTTTGCGTATAAAAGGATCGACAATAACAAATTAATGATAATTAACCAAATATAAGATCGTTTCCCTTTTGCAAATAATGCTAGTCCTAAAAATAGAACTGCTGAACTAAGCGGGTTAAAAAACAGCAAGAATTTTTGGATTGTGTTTGAAATTCCTAAATTGAATTCTGTTACATAAGCTGCATATGTTTTGAGCCACAATAAAATAACGGCAAACAGAAAGAATCCAAAATGATTGCTTAACACACTTTTGCTCTTTAATAAGAACTGTTTCATTTCTCCACCTCTTTTGATCATCCAAGGCTTATTTTTTTATAAGTCTGTCTCTCTATTCAAATTTTCTTCTTCAAATAGATTATCTTTATTTAACTATATGAAGAATATTAGTAATTATAATTTGAAGCTAGTATTTATTCAACTATTTCTTTCTAGACATTTTGACCTTGGTTTCTATTTAACAAAATAAATTTGTAACATTTCCTGTTTTCTCCCAAGATTCATCCACTAATTATGACACCCCATACTATATACCTTTATAAACTCATTCGCAAACTATTCTATCTCCAAATTTGGTACATATTTCACATGACAAAATAATACGATTTGATTATATTACTCCACTTATATTTCCCTTCTTCAACTAACTCTTTAAATCTTAAAGTCATTACATCCCTTCCATACATGAAAGAATTCTCCTGTTCATTAATATTATATTTGAATAATTATTCATTTGACCGACCAGCGATGTTACATTTTCTCGACAAAAAAACTCGCTCTTTTTAGAGCGAGTTTTTTCATTATATATTATTGACCTTTGTACATTGCATCTACTTGTTTTTGAAGTTCCTCATTTTCTAAGAACTCATCATAAGTAGCCTCTTTATCGATTACACCGTTTGGTGTTACTTCGATAATGCGGTTTGCAATTGTTTGCACGAACTGATGGTCATGAGATGTGAATAAGATTGTACCTTTGAATGCAATTAAACCGTTGTTTAATGCTGTAATTGACTCAAGGTCTAAGTGGTTCGTTGGATCGTCAAGTGTGATTACGTTCGCACCACTTAACATCATTTTAGATAACATACAACGAACTTTTTCGCCTCCAGATAATACAGAAACGTTCTTCTTAACTTCTTCACCTGAGAATAACATACGGCCTAAGAAACCACGTAAGAAGCTTTCAGACTCATCTTGTGGAGAGAATTGACGTAACCATTCAACTAAGTTGTAATCACTGTTCTCAAAGTACTTAGAGTTATCTCTTGGGAAGTAAGATTGAGAGGTTGTAACACCCCATTTGAATGAACCGCTATCCGGCTCCATTTCACCCATAAGAATTTTAAATAATGTTGTCATCGCAATATCGTTACGGCCGATAAATGCAACTTTATCACCTTTATTTAAAGTGAAGTACACATTATCTAACACTTTTTCACCATCAATTGTTTTAGAAAGACCTTCAACAGTTAATAAGTCATTTCCTACTTCACGCTCAGGTGTGAAGCCAACGAATGGGTAACGACGTGATGACGGTCTAATATCATCTAATGTAATTTTGTCTAATAATTTTTTACGAGAAGTTGCTTGTTTCGCTTTAGAAGCGTTTGAACTAAAGCGTGCAATGAAGTTTTGTAACTCTTTTACTTTCTCTTCTTTTTTCTTATTAGCATCTTGTGTTAATTTTAAAGCTAATTGGCTTGACTCATACCAGAAGTCATAGTTACCAACATAAAGTTGAATTTTACCGAAATCAAGGTCAGCCATGTGCGTACATACTTTATTTAAGAAGTGACGGTCATGGGATACTACGATAACTGTGTTTTCAAAGTTCATTAAGAAGTTTTCTAACCATTGAATCGCTTTTAAGTCCAAGTGGTTGGTAGGCTCATCTAATAATAGAATGTCAGGTTGACCGAATAAAGCTTGAGCAAGTAATACTTTTACTTTCTCTGCCCCAGTTAATTCTGACAATTTCTTATCATGAAGGTCTTCACCAATACCTAAACCTTTAAGAAGAATTGCAGCTTCTGACTCAGCTTCCCAACCGTTAAGCTCAGCGAACTCACCTTCAAGTTCAGCAGCGCGCATTCCATCTTCATCACTAAAGTCTTCTTTCATGTAAATAGCATTTTTCTCTTGCATTACTTTGTAAAGTTGCGTGTGACCCATAATTACTGTTTCTAATACTGGGAACTCTTCATATTCGAAGTGGTTCTGTTTTAATACTGCTAGACGCTCACCTGGCGTAATATGTATGTCACCTGTTGATGGTTCAATTTCTCCAGATAAAATCTTTAGGAATGTAGATTTACCAGCACCGTTTGCTCCGATTAAACCGTAGCAGTTACCTGGCGTGAATTTTATGTTAACATCTTCAAATAATTTGCGATCCGCGAAACGCAAACTAACGTTACTTACTGTAATCATTTGTGTCCTCCTACTAATACCGCTTATTTCAGCGTTTTCTCACCGATTGTCTTAAAAAATCGCATATTGCGACTCAATTATTGTAGACTATAGCTATTATATAGTAGAAGCTGGATGAATAGCAACGGTTGATTACCTTTCTACAATGAAATCGGATAGTTTTTGTCCATTCCCCTAGCTATTGTATGTATATCATCGACCTCTTTCTCATATAACCTTTCACTGCTCATTCTGTAATATATCGGATTCATTTTCATCTGAAATATTATATACTGAAAAAACTGTAGAGAAATCATTCCCTACAGTCTCTTCTTATTTCGTATTTATTATTTTTTCTTTGTAACTCTTCATTTTACTCGTTAACCCTATTAACGCCGGTAATAATATCGGCATCACAATTAAAGCTAATAGAAGAAGTGCAACACCAACTACTGACGCAACTTGTATAAGTGTTAATACACCTGATGGAATTAATGCTGCAAATGTCCCGCCTAAAATTAGCGCAGCTGATAATACAACTCCTCCTATATGACGAGATGCAGTTACAATTTTCGTTACCGAATCCCCTTCTATCTCGTTATAGCGCATCATTACGAAAATACTATAATCCACTCCTAAAGCGACAATCATAATGAAGCTAAAGAATGGAACATTCCAGCTTAATGACTCTACATGTAATACATGTGCACTAATTTGTTCGCTTATACCGAGTGATGCAAAGTACGCCAATAGTAATGAGCCAATAATAAATATTGTGTTTAGTAATGAGCGTGTAATTACGATTAATACAATCGCAATGCCAATCAACATAATCGTAGCTGTACGTAAGAAATCTTGCCCTGTTACTTCTTTTAAATCAACGTTTCTAGCTGTTGTTCCGCCAATTGCTGTTTTCGCATCATGTAATTCCGTTCCCTTTACAGTGCCATCGATTGTTTTATTGATTTCTTGAATAATTGGCATCGCTTCTTTTGAATACGGATTTACATCTAAAATGATAGTCATTTTAGCAATTTTTCTATCCTGTGACATGTACGTGTTCAATGCTTTTTGGAAATCTTCTCCCTCTAGCACTTCTTTTGGAATATAAAACTTCTCAGAGCTCTTCGATTCATTGAGCTCCCCTAAATATTTCTGTGCGTCATGCAGGCCATTACTTACTTTTCCAAGCCCTTCTGTACTTTTAGATAAACCGGATTGTAATTGGCCCATCTTTTCCTGCAGGTCTTTAAGGCCCGTTAAAAGTTGTCCCTGCCCATCGTTTATTTTCGTTAATCCAGATTGTAACTCAACTGATTTATTTGCAATTTGTTTTGAACCTGAAGAACCTTCATTTAATCCATTTTTAAGATCGGCTGCTCCCTTTTGTAACTTATTAACTCCATTGCTCATTTCTTTTAAGCCGTTATCCACTTTCAGTAACGATTGATTCGCTTCTTTAAATGAACTCATCGCCGTTTTGTGCTGCGTTGCTAATTGATTTAATTCATTTGAAAGTACGCTTAATTTTCTTTGAGCCTCTTTAGCAATTCCTATCGTTTGTTGTATGTTTGGATTATTCGCTAATTCTGGTTTCGTTTGAACGAAATTGGTCATTAACATTTCAATTTGTTCATATCCCTTTTTCGCACCATCAATCGCTTGAGAAATACTTCCGAAGTATTGATCGTAAGAGTTTAAACCTTTTTCTAACTGTGCATAACCAGCATGCAGCTGCGACGTTGCATTAGATAGAACATTTATATTTTCGTTTACTGAAGCTAAACCACTCTCAATTTGCTGTGCTCCTTGTGCACCGTCGTTTATGCCATTTGATAATTGATGTAAAGCTGTTCCTAATGCTGATACCCCGTTTTTCGCCTCGTTCGTTCCATCAATTAATTTTTGAACATTCGCAAGACTATTTGAATCATTACTTCCCATTTTATTTTTCGCATCTGTTAATCCATCATTAATTTCCTTTATGCCACCATCGGCATCTCCTAATCCTGTATTCAATTCTCCCGCTTGCTTATTTAAATATAATTCTTTTATCTTCTCACCAGTTGGACGTGTTGGTGCATATACTTCTGACACACCTTTAACTTTCGAAATTTTATCAGTTAATTCGTCTAAAATTTGTAGAGAAGTTCCTTCATCCAGCTTTTTATCAGATTGAATGACTAATGTACTCGGTGAAGAGAAACCAGGCGGAAAATGATCCTCTATTACGTTAATACCCATCTTGGATTCATACTTATTATCCACTTCAAATAAATCATTGTAATTAAGTGTATTAGAGTATTTTAATACGAAAGGAATCGATATTACGAATACGATGATTAAAGCGACAAATGGCCTTGCTACTGAGTTCTTCGCAAAGAATCCCCATAAGCGACTATCCTCATGACCTTTAAATGTTTTAACTGGATAAAACATTCCTTTTCCTAAAAGCACCATGAAAAATGGATTTAAAGTCGTTAATACGAGTAATAATACTAAAACACCAATTGCTACCGCTGAAGTAGATTGATATAATTTAAAACTTGCTAAAGCAAGTGATGCAAAACCAATTAACACCGCTATTCCGCTATATAATACAGTTTTACCTGCTGATTTGAATGTTTCTTTCGTAGCTAAAAATGCATTTTCTTGTTTACTTAATTCTTCTTTAAACCTCGTATATAATAAAATGTTATAATCTGTTCCTACCCCAAACAGGACGACGACTACGAACACTTGTGTAAAGTTTGAGAATGGAAAATTAAATTGATCTACAAGCTGGGCAATAATCCCCATTGAAACTAAATACGATATACCAACTGTAAGAAGAGAAACAATTGGAACAACTGGTGAACGGAATACGAGGATTAATACTACAAGAATGAAAATGATTGAAATAACTTCTGTCTTTTTCACTCCCTCTTGAGAGGATTTAAGAAAATCACCCGCTATTAAGTCACTTCCTGTTAAATACGTTTTTACCCCTTTCGTTTGCACTTTTTCATGAAGATTATTTGAAACTTTTGATATTTCACCATGTTTTTTATCTATCGATATTTGCGTTAAAATAGTCGTATTATCTTTAGAAACTAATTGTTTCTCCAAGTCTTTATTGTCTAAATGTGAAACAACTTCCTTAATTCCTAATTGCTCTTTTTCATTTTGCAGGGCGTTGATTGTTTTTGTTATTTCCTTTTTTTGTTCATCTGTTAAAGCTGCCTTATTGCCACTATTAAAAACGGCTATAATTTCATACTTTTCAACCCCTTCTTTATCCATCTCTTTCAGCATCTTGTCAGCAATACTGCTTTGCTTTGTATTAGGGATTGTAATTTTCCCTTTTTCTTTCACTAATTGATCCATATTAGGCATCGTTACGACCATTGTAATAGTAATAACTATCCATAATAGAAAAGATAAACTTCTCCAACTTTTTAACTTGCTCATTTGAATCATCTCCCGTTTTGAAAGTTTCACGTTAGTAACGGAATGAACGTTCATTCCTATTATTCTATTACATTATTTTGTAAATTCTATTAAACTAGTCTTTCCGGAATGAATGTTCATTCCCTTAGTTACACAAACATCCTTTCCTACTCTCATTTTTTAAATCTATTTAGGAATGAATATTCATTCCTTTCCTTATAAAGCTATAGAATCAAATGATTCTAATAGCGTTCCAAGAGCTTTCTTCTAATTCTTTTACTAACTCTTTCGAGTATTCTAATTGCCCTGTTGCAATTACTTTCGTTAATTTTTCTAGCGGTTGATATACAATAATAATTAAAGCAACTGGAGGCAATGGACGAAGAAAACCTTTTGCGATTCCATCTTCAATAATATTCATAAAGAAGCCTATAAAATCATCAAATATTTTCTTACTCTGTTCATCAAGAAAGTAACTATCACAGTGAGAATTTGTAAATAAAAAAGCATCTACATTGTTTCTCGCAAATTCAAATAAACGGTTGTACGTATGACTAAACTGTTCACGAATATTTGCTTCAACAGGAAAATCCGTTTTTATCATTTCAGAAAGCTGTAACATACTTTTTGAAAATAATGAGTTAACAAGTGCCTCTTTATTGGCAAAATAGCGATAAATAGTACCCGCACCGACATTTGCTTTTTCAGCGATCATTGGAATTGTCGTACCATCGTAACCACGCTCTGCAAAAAGTTGCATCGCAGCATCAAAAATATCCTCTTGTTTGTTTTTAGCCATTTTTTCCACCTCTATTTCCAGGAATGAAAATTCATTCCGTTTTTAATTATAAATTACATGGATTAAAAGTCAAGTGCGTGACAAAGTATAGTTGCGTTTTAGTGAAAAAATTATATCAACGATTATTAGAATATATCAGCGCAAGTCTAATTATATCAGCGATTTTCAGGATATATCTACTTACCGACAACCAAAGAGAAAGCTGTCCCAAAAATTGTTTTTGGGCAGCCCGATTTTCTATTGAAAACTTAAAAGAAATCATAAATAAATGCTTCTCGTACCGGAACTATTTTCTCAAACGCTTGTATTTCCTCTTCACTTCCGCTAATTAATTCTAATTCATTCAGTTGTAACGGACGTTTATAGCCGAACATTATTGTAGATAACTCGTTTATATCCAGTTTGATGCCTTTATCTATTGTTTCCTCTTTTATTATTGTTATTTCATGATTTGCAAACCTCACTGATACGTTATTCCACGGTGCAAATGAATCTGTAATATGTAAAATTAGTTCTTGTTGTACATTGTTCCAGTTTAATTCATATTGTTTAAAGAACTGCTCCACATCTACAATTCTTCCCATAAAATATGGTTTTATTTCTGTCTTCACGCGCGGCTCTTGCAATGAATATAATAACGGTTCGCTTTCACTTACTGTCATTTCAATTTCTTTAATCATAGAATCATGCTGACAAATAAAGTTCCACAGACCATTTCGTGCTTCATTATGCAGTGGTACAAATTCTTCTACTGTCATTTTATAGTTTTCTATTTTGTATAACATGTAACCTGCTGCCTTTTTATTTTCATCATAGTAAATCGCTAATGTTAAATCATCATAAACCGCTTGTAACCACCAGTTCTTCTCTCGAACTAACATACATGAAAAACGTTCTGCAAATGCTTCATAGAGCTTCTCGACTTCTTCTGGATGATTTTCTTTATTAAAACGTTTCACAGTACCATTTACTTGTTTTTTCATCACTAAATCGCTCTTACTTATATGACATTTGAGTAGATTCGCACAAAGTTCCCAGCCGTATTTACGATAAAATGAAACAGCAAATGGATGTAACATAGAGACTGTATAGCCATCTTTTTTCATTGTTTGAAGTGAATGTTGAAGTAGCTCTTTTACATACCCACTTCTTCTGTACTCTGGATACGTCGCTACTCCTGCAACGCCACCCATTTTAAATTTTTCTTTACCTATGTAAATATGAAACGGAATGAGGTGTAGTTTTGCAGCTAAGTCTTCCCCTTCCATAATGCCGTATATTTCATGACTTTCCTTCATCTTTGTAAGTTGCTGCTGTAATCGTTCCTCATCTACTTTATATTGAAAAGCGTATTCTGATAAACGTAATGCTTCTCTGAACTTATCTTCTTTTAATTGTATGACATTCATATAATTCTCCTCCATTCCCTGTTTGAATTGTATCATAATTCTTACTATTATAGTTCGGTAAGTGAAACTACAAGGACGTTTTAACAAAAAAAGCAGATACATCACGTATCTGCTTTCCATCCTTTTTATTTAGCTAATTTTTGAAGTTCGTCAAAGAATGTAGGATATGATACACCTACTGCTTCTGCATCTTCAATAATTGTTTTTCCTTCTGCCAGGCAACCAGCAATTGCAAGCATCATTCCGATACGGTGATCACCATAACTATTTACTGTATTGCCCTTTAAAGCTGATTTTCCGTAAATGATCATACCGTCATCAGTTGCTTCTATGCGAGCTCCTAGTTTCGTTAATTCAGCAACGACTGTATCAATACGGTTTGTTTCTTTTACTTTCAATTCATGTGCATCTTTAATTACTGTAATTCCTTCTGCTTGCGTTGCCGCTAATGCGATTACAGGAATCTCATCGATTAATCTAGGGATAATATCTCCGCCAATTTCAATTCCTTTTAATGAAGATGTTTCGATTGTAATATTTGCAGCTGGTTCCGATGCCCCTTCGTTAATTAGATCTACAGTGAACGTAGCACCCATTTTTTCTAAAACATCAATAATACCTGTACGGGTTGGATTCATCCCTACATTTTGTAATACTAGTTTACTATTTGGGATGATTGCACCTGCTACTAAGAAAAATGCTGCTGATGATACGTCACCTGGCACTTGAATGTCTGTTGCTGTTAATTTTTGTCCACCTGACAGCTTCACTGTTTTCCCTTCGCGAGTTACTTTAACACCAAATGCTTCGAGCATTCTTTCTGTATGGTCGCGTGAAATATGTGGTTCTGTAACAGCTGTTACACCTTCTGCACGAAGACCTGCAAGTAAAATAGCCGACTTTACTTGTGCACTTGCAACAGGAGAAATATATTCAATTGCTTTTAAATCTCCGCCACGTATTGTTAACGGTGTAAATGTTCCTTCTTCTCGGCCGTCTATGTTTGCGCCCATTTGTTTTAATGGGTTTGTTACACGCTTCATCGGTCTTTTTGCGATAGATTCATCACCTTGTACGCAAGAGAAAAATGGTGTGTTAGCTAATATACCTGACATTAATCGGATTGTTGTACCAGAATTACCAACATCTAATACAGCTTTCGGTTCTTGTAAACCTTCTAATCCTTTACCAACTACAGTAACCTCATCACCGTTTTGCGTAATTTCTACTCCCATTTCTTTAAAACATGAAATCGTACTTAAACAGTCTGCACCGGGCAAGAAACCTTTAATTGTTGTTTTCCCTTCTGCAATAGAACCGAACATAACAGCACGGTGTGAAATGGATTTATCACCTGGGATTGTAATATTGCCATTCAATCCGTTATTAACAGGTTGTATTGTTCTTTCTTTCACGTTTTTCACCTTCTCATTTAAATTGTTTCATAAGTTTGGTATTCTTCTTCTCCAAGCGCTAGCTTTGCTTTCATACGATCTTCTTCCCTTTGGAAGCTAATACGTAATACCCCAAGCAGTCCTTCACGCGCTTCTAATATTTGCAAGTTTGTAATACTAATTTCCTCGCGCGCCAAAATACTCGTAATATGAGCCAATGCCCCCACCTTATCTAATACATCGACGTATAAGTCATGATAGGCAGGAATTGCCCCTCTCTTTCTTACTGGTAAAGAATCACGGTATTCTTTCGCATCTGCAAAATAGTTTTGAATCTCGCATGCATCTCCGGTAGAAACTGTTTTATATAAATCTTCCATTTCAGAGATCCACTCTTTTAATAATACCATTAAATGCTCTCGATTTTGCTTTACAATATCACTCCACATTTTTGGACTACTAGATGCGATACGTGTAATGTCTTTGAAACCTCCAGCAGCTAGTTGATGAATGAGCGGATTATCTCCTGCATGTTTCTCAACTTGCTTTACTAAACCTGCTGCGATAAGGTGTGGAAAATGACTAACGATCCCTGTTACATAATCATGTTCTTCCGTATTTAAAACAAGAAAATGTGACCCTGTTCCTTTTAACCATACTTTAAGGTCTTCCACTTGTTTATTTGGCACGTGATTCATCGGTGTTAAAATGTAAAATGCATTTTCAAATAAATGTGCCTTTGCACTTTCAACTCCCGTTTTATGAGAACCCGCCATCGGATGTCCACCAATGAAAGAAACATCCTTTGAAAATAAAGCTTCCGCTTCGTTCATAATAGACCCTTTTGTACTACCAACATCAGTCACTATAACATCTTCTCGTAAACGGAATGACGCAAGTTTGTGTAATAGCTTCTTCGTTTCTTCAACTGGAGAAGCAAAAACAATTAAATGTGCCTCTTCACATGCACGCTGTAAATCAACTCCTATTTCATCTACTACGTGTAATTCTTTTGCACGCTCTACTTGCTCTTTAAATATATCGTACCCTGTTATCGTTACATCGTGCTCTTTCTTAATTGCTAATGCGAGAGAGCCTCCTATTAAACCTGTTCCAATTAATACTACCTTTTTACGCATTTGCCTCATCTCGAGACTTATTTTTTTTATTTTCAAAGTGTTGTTTTAACACTGAAATCACTCCTTCATTTTGCTCCCTTGTTCCAACTGTAATACGGACACCCTTTGGGAATGGACGAATAATAAATCCTGCATGTGCACAAGCTTCATAAATCTCTCCAGCATTATCTACCGGTAAGAAGATGAAATTAGTTTGTGACGAATAAAATGGTATACCGTTTTCCTTACAGAAACTCTCGTATTGCTGTAATCCTTCTGTATTCATGTGAACTATTTCTTTAATAAACTCGTCATCACCAAAAGCAATCGTCGCTGCTTTTTGCGCTAATGAAGATACGTTAAATGGTAAACGTACGACATTTAATTTCCCAATTAGCTCTTCCTGTCCGATCGCATATCCAACGCGGAAAGAAGCTAATCCGTATGCTTTAGAAAACGTTCTAAGTACAAGAATGTTTTTATGTTTTTCTAAAAGCGGTAATGTCTCAGGGAAATCTTTTGCTGTTACGTATTCATAGTACGCTTCATCAATGACAATTAACATATTTTCACTAATGCCTTCAATAAATTGAGTTAATTTTTGCTCATTCACATATGTGCCCGTCGGGTTGTTCGGATTACAAATCCATACGATTTTCGTATTATTATTTACCGCTGACGAAATTTCGTCTAAATCGTATACACCTTTATTTAAAGGAATTTCTTTCACTTCACACCCTTCAATAATCGCATGATGGCGGTACTGCGGGAATGTTGCACCTGCTGTTACAATGTTATCTCCCGCTCGTAATACGGCGCGGCTTATCATTTGAATGATTTCATCTAAACCACTACCACAAAGTACTTGTTCCATTTGCACATGCAACTTATCTGCGATTGTTTGACGGAGCGTTGTAGCACCTCCGTCAGGATATAAAGCATGTTCCAACCAAGAGTTTTGCAACTCTTCTAAAACTCTCGGTGAACAACCAAATGGATTTTCATTCGATGCTAATTTCACAAACGAATGATCTCCGTACACTTCTTTCATTTGTTCTGGTGATTTACCTGGTTTATATGGTTGTAATGATGATAGTTGATCTTTTACTTGCACGTTAAACCCACCTTTTTATTAAAATTCTTTTGCGTAGTTATTGTGTTGCATAATGTTTTGTTTTAATAATTCCATACGATCTTTTCCGAATTGTTCGACTAGTGCATCTGCAAGTTCCCATGCCACAACAGATTCAGCTACTACACCCGCTGCTGGTACTGCGCAACTATCAGATCTTTCAATACTCGCTTGGAATGCTTCTTTCGTATCAATATCAACGCTTGCTAACGGTTTGTATAAAGTAGGAATTGGCTTCATCACGCCTCTTACGATAATTGGCATACCTGTTGTCATACCGCCTTCTAAACCGCCGGCATTATTCGTTTTTCTCGTGTATCCTTTTTCTTCATCCCACAGAATTTCATCATGCACTTTGCTTCCTGGTTGTCGTGCCGCTTCAAAACCTACGCCGATTTCAGCACCTTTAAATGCATTTATACTCATAATTGCACCAGCAAGTTTTGCATCTAATTTACGATCGTAATGAACGTAACTACCAACGCCAATCGGCATACCTTCTGCAATGACTTCCACAATACCACCGATTGAATCTCCACTACTTTTTGCGTTGTCAATCGCATTCATCATTTCTTGCTCTACTTCTTCATCTAAACATCGAACTGGTGAGTTTTCAGTAATTGTTTGAATTTCTTCAATTGATAAGTTTGAAATATGTTTTGCTTTTACTCCACCAATTTCAAGAACATGTCCTGCAATTCCCACGCCTAATTCGCTTAAAATTTGTTTTGCAACTGCACCAGCAGCTACACGAACTGTCGTTTCTCTTGCAGATGACCGCTCTAATACGTTTCTTATATCACGATGACCATATTTAATTGCTCCATTTAAATCTGCATGTCCGGGACGTGGTTTTGTAATTGTACGTTTCATGTCTTTACTTTCTTTTTCCGAAATTGGCTCTGCACCCATTACTTTCGTCCAATGTTTGAAATCATCATTTTTTACAATTAACGTAATCGGTGATCCAAGTGTCATCCCGTGACGAACACCACTTACAATTTCAACTGTATCTGTTTCAATTTGCATACGTCTTCCGCGTCCATGACCTTTTTGTCTTCTTAATAATTCTTTATTAATATGTTCCGCCGTAAGTGTCAAACCTGCTGGTACACCTTCTAAAATAACTGTTAACTGCGGTCCATGTGATTCTCCAGCTGTAATGTATCTCATTTCTCTTGCCCCTTTACTATTTTTTTGTACAAAAAAGTCCCTACTGAGCGCTCAGTAGGGACGATGTTTATCGCGGTACCACCCTAGTTGTAGACTTCTTTCGTCTACCTCTCTTCTTCTTTAACGATCGTTCGACCGTCTTACCCTCCAAAAGTTGTCGGGAAAGATGCTCCAAGGCTGTAATTCATGCTTACCTTTGTACTGATTCACACCGACCATCAGCTCTCTTTAACAGTGAGATAAGCACTACTGTTTCCTCTTCAATGCATATATGATATGGAATTAAGATAATTTATTTTTGAAACCTTTTAACTCATCCATGAATCTATGGAATTCTGGAATGTCCATTTGTTGTGCAGAATCTGATAATGCAACTGCTGGATCTGGATGAACTTCAGCCATTACTGCATCTGCACCAATTGCAAGTGCCGCTTTCGCTGTTGGTAATAATAAATCTCTGCGTCCAGTTGAATGTGTTACATCAACGATAACTGGTAAATGTGTTTCTTTCTTTAAAATTGGTACTGCAGAAATGTCTAATGTGTTACGTGTTGCTCTTTCGTATGTGCGGATACCGCGCTCACAAAGAATAATTTGATCGTTACCTTGCGCAATGATGTATTCCGCTGCGTTAATGAACTCATCAATTGTTGCTGCTAATCCACGTTTTAATAATACTGGTTTGTTAACTTTACCTACAGCTCGTAATAAATCGAAGTTTTGCATGTTACGTGCGCCAACTTGAATTACATCAACGTAGTCTAATGCCATTTCAACATCGTTCGGATTTAAAATTTCACTAATAATTGCTAAGTCAAACTCGTCTGCTACTTGACGTAAAATTTGAAGTCCTTCTACTCCTAAACCTTGGAAATCATATGGAGAAGTTCTCGGTTTGAATGCACCACCGCGCATTAATTTTAAGCCTTGGTCTTTCATCGCTTGCCCTACTTGACGAACTTGTTCTAAACTTTCTACTGCACAAGGTCCCATGATGAACGTTTGTGTTCCGTTTCCAATCAATTCACCTTTTACATCAACAATTGTATTTTCTTGTTTCTTTTTACGTGATACTAGTAACGCTTTACGGTTATCATCTTCTTGTAACTCTAAGCTTGCTTTGAAAATCGTTTTGAAAATATGTTGAACTGTTGATGTTTCGAATGGTCCTTCGTTATGCTCTGCAATCATATCCAGTACTTCACGCTCACGTACTGGATCAAAGCGTTTCGTGCCTTGTACTTGCTTTTGCTCTCCAATTTTTTGAACAATTTCACCACGTTTGTTTAAAAGGTGTAATAGTTGTAAGTTAATTTCATCTACCTGTTTACGTAATTGATCTAATTCATGATTTGCCATTTGGAAATCCTCCTCTAATGTTTTAAAAGTATAGTAAGAGAATAAAAAATTCTCTATTTTCTGAACTGACTAATTATACAAATTTATAGTGGAATCGATACCTCTTCTTATTTTAAACTAATAATTCGTACAAAGACATGAACTACTAGTTAAAAACCCACTTTTTTGTACAAAAAAGCCCTACTGATTCAATCAGTAGGGACGATATTTATCGCGGTACCACCCTAGTTGTAGACTTCTTTCGTCTACCTCTCTTCATTGTTAACGATCATCTGACCGTCTTTCCCTTCATAAAGACAATACTATCTTTACTACGAAAAAGATGCTCCAGGACTGTAATTCGCTCTTGTTTATGTACTGGTTTGCACCAACCACCAGCTCTCTGTTACAGGGAAACAACAACTACTGCTTTTCCTTTCAATGCATGACTATTTAATTTTCAAGTTGAACCACTAAAATACAAAAAGTCCCTACTGAATAAATCAGTAGGGACGATATTTATCGCGGTACCACCCTAGTTGTAGACTAACTTTCCGTCTACCTCTCTTCACTGTTAACGATCAATTGACCGCTTTTTCCTCATAAAGACAAACTATCTTTATTACGAAAAAGATGCTCCAAGACTGTAATTCATGATTATCCCTGTACTGGTTCACACCAACCACCAGCTCTCTGTTACAGTAAGACTAACCACTACTGTGATCTCTTCATTGCACTTTGTTTATTCAAATGTTTTTGAAATTGAATAAGTATGATTCGTATTATAGAACGCTTTTCAAAACACTGTCAACAACTTTTTATATATTTTTTTAAATTCCACTTTCGTCCTATAATTCTTTTTGTAAATCACCCATTACAATTCCTATGCGAATTATTTCATTTTCTAGTAAATGTAAAACATATTCCTCTACTTCATACTGAACTAATAATTCTTTTATTTGTATGATTTCTTTTTCAAATAAAACGGCTTCGTGACATGTTTGTAGTAAAATAAAAAACACATTTGCAAACATTTCTTTATGCGCTTTCATACTTTCTTTTTTATGAAGCATTTCAATCAATAACCGCTTCATTTCCTCACCTGTACATTTACCATGTACACTTGAAAATGCACGAGACATAATACATAATCCTTTTTCTAATATTTCATCCATGTATAAAATAATACGTAAAAGCATCACATATTCTCTCGCAGTTATCTCACCCATTTTTGGTCGTTCTCGCAAAAATACACTGAGCCAAGCTGTCCAAAACTTTTGTTGTTCTTTTACACTTAATGTTTTGACGTAATAGCATAAAAACTGCATAAACTTAATTTTATTTTCTTCATTTTCTAGTATGAGTAACGGGTATAACCAATTTGTTTTTTGCTCCCAATATAGTACACATTTAATAAATACAAAGCTAAGCCACTTCAAGAAAGCTTCTCTCGTATGCGGATGTAACACTTCCAAATGTTCTATCGCATACTTAATAAATCGCTTCATTTCTGTAAATAAAGGTAAATTTATTTGCGTGTAACATAAGCCGGCCCATGCATATTCCGTAATCTCATTTTGTTTTTTTAAATCTAAGTATGGTAACAAATATTTTCGGCACCATTGTTTTTCAATATGATATAGAAATGTAATATCTGCTATTAAACGAGCAAACATAAAGTTTGTTCGTTCCGAATTAACTCTTACTTGTTCTTCAAATAAAAATAAATATTCATATACATTACGATCGTATAAATGATCATATGATAACAACTTTAATAATACAGCCGTCATTTTTCCAACTGGATGCTGAATTGATTCATTATAAAAATCTTGTTTCCCAAGCTTAAAGTCTGTATCACTCTTCATAACTTGAGGGAACACTGAAAAAGCAAATCGTTTTACAACACGTATACTATTCTCTTCTAACTCTTCTAGTCGATTACTAATTTCATATAGAAAACTACTAATTAACCAATGAAAAGAAGTATTTCTAACAAATTTCTGCAATAGCGGAATAATTTTTTGGATTTGCTCATTCGTCAATCCTCGATTATTTCGCCATTCTCTAATACAAACAAACCATACTTCATTACTTATTTCTTGCACTCCTACTAATTGGTATGCAAATGAAATACTCCACTCTGTGTTTAATTTACATGCTTTTGATAACATCTCTAAAAAATGGCGTTGTTCAAAAACACCATCTTGCGAAAATTGCTGAACTTGCTTCATAATTTCAACATCTTTCAGCTGCAATAATCCGTCAGCAGTTACATTACAAGTAATGCTTTCTGCTGTATCTTCTTTCTTTTGTACACTGTATCGTTCAGAATGAAAATGAGGATGCTTTTGCTTCATTAACTCATACCCATTTGCCGTAGATGGGCTATTCGAATCACACTTGAATAATAAGTCTAATACGAGACATGCATCAAATACCCTCTCTTCTGTAAGATGCTTTATTACAGTTCGAGTGACTTCTTCTTTTGTTTTTTCTAAACAATGTGCATAATGCCTTTTTAAAAGTTGAAAAACTTCGTGTTTATAAGTGAAATCTAAAAGAAGTCCTTCATGTAACAACCATTTCATTTTGTCATCTACACGAACAAAAATATTTTTATTCATCGCATCAATTGCAATTCGCTTTTGAAGTACACTATTTGCTTCTATCATTTCTGTAATATAATAATCCGCTTTTTTCTCATTGTTTTCGCATAAATAAGTTAGACACTCTTTTACAATTCGTATTAAAAATGCAAGATCATTTTGATGAAACTCTTTCTCTACATTTTCCTTATTTCTTTTTTTTAGTGCCGTTTGTCTTAACGACAACATTCTCAATTTTTCTAATCCAATCATCATAATTGGAACAGCATAATAAGCGATATATGGCCTCATCTTTTCGTTCCAAATTTGCTCCACATGAGAAAATGTAGATACTGGTAAGCGACTCGATTCCTCGAGTTCTATTGATTCTTGCGTATCATTTCCCCATTTTCTTACACGTTTCAACTTCAGTTTTCCGTCTAAAATAAAAGTTAGTAACAATAAGGCAATTTCTTTATGCTCAGGAAAAGAACATTTTTGCAGTAACTTAGAAATCTTTTCTATAGAGCTACTATCTTTTTCAGCTGTTTCTAATAAAAGGAGTGTCCACCTTGCAAACAACAGCGGGTCCATCTTACTCTTCGTTTCGTTTAAGTAGTTACAAATTGTTCTCCATAATAACGGTGATATTTTAGAATAGTTTTTATAAATTAATTGAAATAATTCTTTCTGATGACTAAAAAGAAATTGTTCCACTAACCATTCTGCAAGTAATTCATCTACTTCATTATAGTTTGGCGTAAGCATAAACAAATTTTGTAATTTACCTTCTGCTTCTAACCATTCGACCCATTCATAATCATGAGCAAATTCCACAAAGTAACGTACTGTTTCAATTTTTTTAATCGATTGCTTTATGTATGATAATTGTTCCTGTTCTACTGACGGGGGAACCGTTACAATATCCCGAATACGCATTCTTTTCGTAATATAATTATCACCCATTAATTCAGCCCAGCGTTTTACCGCTTTTACGAGGGATTGATGATTATTCACCTTATTCGGATACACAATTGGTCTTATCCCTAAATGTTCCCAATGGTACGTATTTTCTCCTTGTGCGACAAAAGCAAATCGTCTTGTACTTGGTGGTAAACCAGTTGCTAAATATTTCATTACTGGGTCATTATGACTATATCCAACGAATAAAACGGTGTAATTTGAGAATAGATCAACTAAAAATCTTCTCGCCCACCCTTCTGTTAAGTAAGCCCTTCCAAAATCACCATCTGTTAAAATTAAAGCCTCTTTCTCCTGTTCTACATTACCATGTATGTAAGCAAGACCTTTAAAAGCTCTCCCAGTCGGTAAAGCTGGAGCGTAATAAACATTGATATCTCTATTTATTTCTTTAATTGCTGTTGTAAAATGTTGATCAAAATTTGTTGTTACAATGCGGATATCTGTATCTAAAGGAAATAGCCTTGGAATTGCATAATGCAATGGATTCGGTTTTGATTTCTCTATATGAACAAGATCTCTTGCGACTTGATGTACATCTTTTGTTTTCGCAATTTTACCAAGATAATAATCATGTGGTTCTGTTATTTCACGTTTTTCGACATATAACGTTTTTGCAATTTCATCAACTAAATCATCAAAATTCGGTAAGTTTGATTTCCCTTTCATAGAAACTCCCGCTCCAACAAATAACACTAACTTTCCTTGCTCAAGGTGATCAATTAACTCATCTGGAATTTCTACTTCTGAAGTAATCCACATCCTGGATTCCCCCTTACCTAAAAATGTCATACACTCTCATTTTACTATAACATTTTTTCATTGTTTTTATAATATTTAGACTAAATTCCGAACATGAAAAAGTTTTATGTAAATAAATCCGTTACAATGTATGAACTCCAGAATTTATTGAAAAACTATGTATAAATCGGAGGTGTAAATTTTGAATGATTTCACAGTAGTGCTTATCAAGTTTATATCGTGCATTATCGCATTTAGCATTGGGCTTGCTTTATTTTTCCCTGCAACGTTTGTTCAAATTATTTCATTCAGTCTCTTTGTTACAATCGTATCCTACATGTTCGTTGATAAAATCATTTTAAATCGAATTGGCAATACTGGTGCCATTATGTCGGATTTCTTATTAACATATTTAAGCGTATGGATTTTCGGTAATATTTTATTAGACAACTATATGCAAATTGCATGGGGCAGTATCCTTTCTGCCATCGTCTTCACTTTATCTGAAGTAATCGTTCATCGCTTCTCTAACTCTCATACAAGGCACAACAATGATAACATTCGTATTAATCGTCGCTTTGCATATGGTACAGAGTTTGCTGAAGAACAAAATATATTGGATAAAGATAAAAAAAAGTAACGTTTTAATACAGGAGCGCCCTTTTTAATTATGTGGTGCTCCTTTTTTGTATTTTTTCATTATGGTACGTGAAATTATATAAGTGATTATTTCAAAATACCGACTTACTAACAATATTTGACGCTATTTTTTCTAATAAAAAACTGCCTCTTATTTAGAGGCAGCCACTTTTAAGTCTTTTACTTCAACAACATCCGCAAACGCTCCCAATACTGCGTTATGATGTTTCACAATATCTTCAGCACGTAACACTTCTGTATTAAATGTACTATGTGCATCACTCACTAACGTTACTTTATATCCTTCACTACATGCTCTGCGCGTTGTCGTATCTACACAATACTCTGTTTGCATTCCCGAAAGAATAACGTGTTCAATTCCTTTCTCTTGTAACACTTCGCTTAAGTTTGTATTATGGAATGAATCTGGAGTCGTCTTTTCAACTATATTATCTCCTTCTTGCGGAGCGATGGCCGCATGGATTCGCCATCCATCCGTACCTTTTTCTAACGGATGATCTTTAGGACCGTTATGTTGGATATAAATAACTGGAATATCATTTGAACGACATTCCCTAATAAGCTCTTGCAATGTTTGTAAAAACTTTCCCCCATTATGTACTGGCATTCCAGCTGTATACATACCCGCTTGCACATCAATTACGATTAATGCTTTTTTCATTTCACACATCCCCCTTTGTTTGTATAAGCCATTATTATTGTTTATATTCCATCATCCAACAATCTTCTAATTTCCCCTCATGCAACTCATGTTCCTTTAAAATCTTTACTTTTTTAAATCCACTTTTTTCATAACACTTTATTGCTCGTTCATTATTTACTTTCGGATCCATTGCAATTGCTTCTGCTCCCATTTCACCCATAATATATGTAATTGCTGCCTGAACGAGTTTTGTTCCAATTCCCTTTCCCCAATAGGCTGGTTCACCGATAAATTGGTCCATTCCCCATACATTTTGTGATTCTTTATAGCCATATAACGCTTTCCACTCTGAATCCACTGGGTACATTTGTATGTAACCAATCGGAACCGTATCAAATTCTATTAAACATCTTTTTTCATTACTGTTTGGACTATGTATAAAATGATTAAGCACCTTTTCTACAGATTGCGGATTATCTCGTCCTTCGTAATACCGCAGGACTGCTGGGTCCGTTAACCATTTAGAAATGATAGATGCATCATCTTCCATTACGTATCTAATCAATAAACCTTCTTTTTGAAAAAGCATATTATACCTCTATTATTCCTTTATATTTTTTCTTGCTGTTACATCTTTCATTGCACCTACTAATGCATATGGTAGTAATGTAATTGCAAAAAATGCTGTAAATACGTTAAATTGCGGGATTGTATAGAGTGTGAACCATTCAGTGAAAAATTGAGAATTTAATATTCTATTAAAAAACTCTCCGCCTGGCCTAAAGTTTGGTGCCCACCCAGTGATTTCACACAAAATAAAGTGAAACTTTAATCAGTGGGGGTTTTGTTCATCCCCCACTGATTATTAGTTGAACCAATCGGGCTTTTACGGGCAGTTGATCCCCCACCTAACTTCTTCGCTTTCGCTGAATTTTGAGGTGGGGGTCTTACTGCCCGTTAATGCGGGATAAACAGTAACTGAACAATAAAAAATGCCCCTAGATAACGAAACCAAGTCCGTTTCCATATAGGTTGTGCATTTTTTAATATATCCCCCATCTTACCCCCTCCTTAAATATCCATCATATTGATTATACACTTTCCTTACTTTATTTGTTAAAATTTTCTATATAATTAATACTGTTGGGGGGAATACATTATGTCTAATCCTATATTTACATCCACTTTAATCATTCTTAGAGGAAACTCCGCAAGTGGTAAAACAACGATTGCAAAACAACTACAAGAACATTTCGGACAAGGGACACTTTTAGTATCACAGGATGTTGTACGTAGAGATATGCTTAGAGTACACGACACAATGGGTAATTTATCACATGATTTACTATTTGAAATTACGAAGTACGGAAAAGGAAAATGTGAATTTGTTATTTTAGAAGGTATATTGAACAGTCATAGGTATGGTGAGATGTTAAAAGAATTAATTCGTTATTTTGATGAAAATGCATTTGCATATTACTTTGATTTATCATTAGAGGAAACTATTAGACGACATAACACAAGGGACAAACGACACGAATTTGGTGAAGATTCCCTACAAAAATGGTATAATCCGCACGATACTATTAAGGTTGCCAGAGAAACTATTTTTACAGATAACTTTACGCAAAAAGATATATTTGATGCAATTCTTAATGATGTTGCGATCAAAAAACAAGCCTAACATAATATGTTAGGCTTGTTATGTATTTTGTATTTCAGTTTTTATAATTGAACAATCTATACATAAATAATAGTATATATTCATTTCTCCAAACTGGAAATTAACTACTGAAATAAGTCCACGTTCCTCAATATCTTGAGTAATTGTAGCAACATATTTCATCTCTTTCGCACAAGTTGGACACGCCAAATCCTTTGGAAGATCATCATATAACGGTACCCCTAATAATCTACATACATATTCAGAACCGAACAAGTCAAAAGCTTCCCAGTAACTATCTTCATCTGTAGGTATATCTTCATTTTTCATATTTATAAGCTTTACCGTTGTTTTTGGTAATAAAACTGGTAACTTATATTCCTCTTCCATTATCCATTCTTCTGTATTTTGCTGCTGTATGATTTGAACAGTTTTCCCTCCATCACTTAACTGAAAATATTGCGGTTCCCATACCATCGCGCAGTTCAAACATGAAACGAATGGTAAAATATTTAGTTCATTACTTTTAAGTTCAGCAAGTCTCCCATCTTTTAAATCACAACAGAGAATTTGATGCATCTTTTCACCGCATAACTTACATACTGGCAAATTACAATCTTGACCGCCAAAGTAATGATTATATGAACCTCTTCCTTCAATTACTCTATACCCTTTCCGTTCTTTGCAATGTGCACCATATAATTCTGTTGTCATATTCTATCCTCGCCTTTTATAAGAATGATTCACAAAATGATAATAATTAAGACTAAAAAACATCGTCTTCCTGAATAGTTTCCATAATAAATTCTTTTAAACTCGGAGATATTTCTTCCATTTCGTCATCCGCGTGATACCAAATGTATATTTCATCATCCATTTTTCCATTATTTATTTTAAAGCACAATTTATCCCCTGAACCATCGTCACCAATTATGATAAGGTTTTCTGGCATATACTCATCTCTCATGTCAACATTTTGTCTAACTATATCATCCCAAGTTTTCGTTACATTTCTATTATCTTTAACCGGATATAGTATCCATTCCCCTATTTCAGCATTATTAACTAATTTAATAAGATCCCTATATTGATTTGGGAAAGCAGCACCTAACTTTTCTTCAGTTTCTTTTATTTGCAACTCTAATACACCTTGTTTCTTTGTTTCAATATATTCTCTTACTTCTTTCATGAAATACACCTATCCTTTGAACTTAATTACACTATTATGATTGAAAGTGTTTAGTAAACGATTTGATCCGATTTATATATTTCATTATACGTTAACCCTTCGTTTTCAACATACTATTCTTCTCTACTTCTCAATAACCTTCTGTTCTACTTCCTTACCTCATTCTTAATAGTTTTTCTAAACATGAGACAATTTTTATGTTTTATTACAGGTTTATTAATAAGTCATTTAAAAATCCTATTATACTTCCACTAAAAAAATAAAAGCCAGCCTCAATAAAGAGAACTGACTTCTATTTGGATAATTATTGTTATTATAAAATTTTCACTTTAACAGTTTGTCTTCCCCAATTCATAGCTTTACTTTTTGAACCCATTAAAACATCAATACGATTACCTTTAATTGCACTTCCAGTATCACCAGCGATAGCTTCTCCATAACCTTCTACCCATACTTTAGATCCTAATGGGATTACTTTCGGGTCAACTGCGATAATTCTCATATTCGGATTTGCCGTTAAATCATGCCCCATCGCAGTTAAAACGCGTCCACCATATGTACCATTTTCACTTGGATCAGCAGTATACGCTGTCGCTACTACCGTTAATTCACGTTTAGCAGACTGTATGTTGTTTTTAGATGCTTCTTTCGCTCTCTCTTCTTCTTTAGCCTTTGCTACTTCTCTTGCCTTCTCTTCTTCTTTAGCTTTTGCTATTTCTCTTGCTTTCTCTTCTTCTTTAGCTTTTGCTATTTCTCTTGCCTTCTCTTCTTCTTTAGCTTTTGCTATTTCTTGTACTTTTTCTTCTTCTTTAGCTTTTACTATTTCTTGCGCTTTCTCTTCTTCTTTGACTTTTGCCTCTTCTTTAGGCTTTACTATTTCTTGCGCTTTCTCTTCTTCTTTGACTTTTGCCTCTTCTTTAGGCTTTACTATTTCTTGCGCTTTTACTTCTTCTTTGACTTCTACTTCTTCTTTAACTTTTGCTTCTTCTTTAGGCTTTACTATTTCTTGCACTTTCGGTTCTTCTTTGACTTTTACCTCTTCTTTAGGCTTTACTATTTCTTGCGCTTTCTCTTCTTTTTTAACTTTTACTTCTTCTCTGACTTTTACCTCTTCTTTAGGCTTTACTATTTCTTGTGCTTTCGTTGTTTCTTTCGCTTTTGCTACTTTCTGCGTCTTTACTTCTTTCTTTTCTTTAACTGATTTTTGTACTTTCGCTACTTGCTTCGTTTTCTCTTCGGTTTTCTTTTCAGTTGGTGCTGTACTTGATAGGAAAGAAACGGTTGCATAAGCAGTTTTTCCTTTATACTCAAATTGCAGCCATCCGTCTTTTACTTGATGCGTTGATTCAATTACATCATCTTTTTTTAGTCTGCCAAGAATTTCTGAATCCGTGTTTGCTTCAGTACGTACATTTAACAAATTCGCCGTTACATGATATACATCTTTTGTAAATTCCGAACTTACAAACACTTCTTTACCATTCAACTCAATTTTTGACCAGCCATCTTCGGTATTTATGACTTTTAACTCTTGCCCATTCTTTACTTTTTCGACCACTTTTGATTCTGTAGTCGGTTTTTCACGTACGTTAAGTACATCTGCTGTTACGATTGTTTCTGCGGTAGCAGTTGAGGTAAACGCCCCCAATCCAAAAATAGTTGCTGTTGCTGCGCCAATTACTTTTTTCATATTAGCCTCCATTATATTTTTTCGAATTTTATCAAATGTCTCCGTAAAATTGTATAATTTTACATAATATCAAAACATTTGCAACAGTATATTAATATTGTTTAATATACTGTTATTAAAACTCCTTACTCCAATACTATCAAATTCTCATTTCTAATTCTATATATTATAAATCTCCTTATCTTTTATAAAAGCTCCATGCTCTTCTTCACACTAAATAGTTGTAGCAATTCCCGCCAAAAATAAACTTACGATTGCTAAAATTTGAGTAGCGACAATAGCCCCTCTTAAATGAAACTTATAATCTTTATATCCTTTCATACCTTCCGTACTAGGAATCACAACAAACCTTGGAGTAATCCAGCAAAAAATTAGCCAATCAATTATAAGTAAATCTACTAAATTGAAAATCATTAAAATACCAAAAGTGTGTAAATAGGCATCCATATACATTAACTTTTCATGCTTATGTAGTATATATGTAGAAACGAAAGGACTACCGAAAAGAATAGTATTATATACAATATTAAAATAAATGCTTTGCTTTTTTTCATGAATCGATTTTGGAAAAACTACTTTTTGAATATCTTTCGGATAATCAGTTAACGAAAGTCGAGGATTATAATATAAGGACCCTAAAATCATTACAGATAGTACAATAGACATGATGACACCAACGTACATCATTTGTTCAAATTGATTCATATACTGTATTCACCCTTTTCTGTAATTACTATGATGGTCATTCACTTAATTACATATTGTATGTACGTACATAATCAAAAATTAACAACTAGCTTTAATAGCAAAGCAAAATTGTTGCAATGCAAATTTAATACAGTGGAAGCCTAATTGATACAGATAGGATTGGTGAAACCTATGAAAATTGAACATATTGCAATTTGGGTAAATGACTTAGAATGTATGCGTGATTTTTATATAAAATACTTTAATGGTAAAGCAAACTCGTTATACCATAATGAAATGAAACAATTTGAATCTTATTTTATTACGTTCGAATCTGGAGCAAGGCTTGAACTTATGCGTAAAAAAGGGGTTGAAAATAAGCCTAATTTAAACATAACTGGCTATGCTCATATGGCTTTTTCTGTCGGTAGTGAAGAACGAGTGAATGAACTGACAAAGGTGATAAAAGATGCTGGTTATCCTTTATTAAATGGACCACGTTTTACTGGAGATGGCTATTATGAAAGTGTAATAGGTGATCCAGAAGGCAATCAAATAGAAATTACGATTTAACTTACCCTTTTTTACCACCTCCATAATTTCCCACGGATTAGGCGGTGCTGTTGCTGAGGTGCCAAATGGGGCGACTGCTTACTTTTACCGAAAAGCACTATCAAACATGTCAATATTCGCTACTTGGGAGCAACCAGAAGGTGCTGGTGGAAGTATTCGATGGGTTGAAGACTTCCGCTTAGCAATGCTTCCATTTACAAAAGGTGTCTACGTTAATACGCCTGACCTATCCATTAAAAATTGGCTAGATGCATACTTCAGTTGTAACTTTGACCGATTAATGAAAGTAAAAGCGAAATATGATCCGAAAAATGTTTTTAACTTTCCGCAAAGTATTCCGCTTTTTTAAAATATACACTCCACCTAATCTATCTAAATGCAAAACATCCATTTTTTAAAATGGATGTTTTGTAAAAAGAAGTTTACATAATATAATTATCAATTGCTTATACCGAATAACTATTCAATCATCGAAAGTAAAACGTTCTCAAGCTCTTTTTTAGACAGCATACTATCATTTATATACACTTGATATGCATTTCTCCCTTCCCTTGCTGGCACAACTATTTTCATAGCCCTTACATTCGATTTTTTATACTCACCGAATGTAACGTCATAGCCATTTAATTTATATTTCTTTATATCTCCAGTAAAATTAGGCCCTCTTTCAGATGGTTTATCAAATGGTCTATCAATAAAGTAATCTTTATATTCTCCTTCAACAATTTCTAATTCATGAATTGTAAAACCTAATTCTGCCTCTGAAATATGTGGCTGTTTTTTTACATTTTGATTTTCATATCTCATCGTAATAAGTGGCATAGGTTTTCCTAGTGTTGCTTCAGCTTTTACCTCTTCAAATACTAATTGATGTCCAACCGGAATATATGTTGGATGCTTGATTGGAAAACCAGTTATTTGTTCAGCTTGTTCAAATGTATAGGTAAAATGTTGATCTATTCTTTCTTCATATGTATGTAATTGTTCCATTACCGCTCTTTCTCTCATTTCTTCATCAGCATTTAGACGATTTGTAGCTGTATATTGTCTCTCACCATTCTCTACGACACTTACTTTTTTATAAAAATAGTACGATTCCTGTAATAAAGTTCCATACTTATCAAAATCCTTTTCTGTAAATATACTTTTAGCAATTTCTATACGTTCCATTACACCATTATAACCATCCTCAGTCATTCCCATATCTTGTCTTGCTTTTTCTGGTGTCCCTACAATTTTATCCATTAATGTTGTACCTGCAAAAGTACCGGTCGGTATTAAAATTGCCGCAGCTACAAATCCAAGCAATAATTTTTTCTTCATAGAAATCTTCCTTTTTATTTTCGATAGTTGGTATTTATAAAAAGAGTTTTTCACTTGATTATCTAGATTTGGAGACGGGTCTAGACTCTCTGCTTTTCTTTTTAGTTCATTCGTTACATATCTCTCAAAATCCATTTACTTCTTCCTCCCTTTCGTTTGGCATTTGTTCCATTTCCATTCTTAATCGTTTTAGTGCTGTGTGTAGTCGAGATTTCACTGTACCAATAGGGATTTGAAGAAGTGTAGCAATTTCATCCAAGCTATATTCATGGAAGTAACGCATAATGACTACTTCACGATGTTTATAAGATAAATTTTGTACAACTTCTACTAATTCACTTCGTGTTTCTTTATGTAAAATAGCTTCATCCATTATGTAAGGCCGATCTTGTTCATACATTTTCTTCTTTTCAAAGATTCGAAATCGTCGCCACGATTTACGACGCCAATCCTGTACTTCCTTGACAACTAGTCCATGTAACCAAAAACGAAATGAACGATTTATATCATAGTTTGTTATGGACTTCCCCATATTGATGTACACTTCATTAACTATATCGTCTACATCTTGGTTTTGACTTCCTACTAAAAATACTACTGTTCTATAAATATCTTTACATGTATATTCATAAATAATTTGAAAGGCTTCTTGGTCCCCAGACCCCATTTTATATAGCCATTCCTTTAATTGTACTTCATCCAAAGCTCCGTTCCCCTCTCATGATCTTTCACACTATATTCGCTCGTTTTTCACAAAAGGTTCATTTTACATGAAAATTTATTTATTACAATAAAAATATAAGGTATATTTTTATGAAAAGG
This sequence comes from Bacillus sp. ISO11, assembly GCF_003458115.1. Classification (NCBI taxonomy): domain Bacteria; kingdom Bacillati; phylum Bacillota; class Bacilli; order Caryophanales; family Bacillaceae; genus Bacillus; species Bacillus sp. ISO11. The sequence continues at coordinate 218,797 of NZ_QXCO01000006.1, forward strand.
AGAAATTCAAGAATGAATACAGAGGATAAAATTTACGCTGAAAAAGTGTTGAAAAATCTCTTTATCGGATCACAAGTTGATGGATTACAATTTGGTATTTCTCCAGGCGCTATAAAGATTCATTTCACAAACTTTCACGACTCAGTTGATTATGACGGACAATTATATATCAATATCGAATCCAAATGGTGTTTATTTAATAAACCTCAAAAAAGCTACCCATTAAATGAAGATGAATTTGAAGTTTATTCTGAGAAAGAAGAATATGAAAGAATATTTAAGATAAGAAGACAAAAAGTTACCGATATACAACTTGGCTTAGAAATCCCTCATTTAATTATTACATTAGATAGTGGACAAATTATTTTTTTAAATGGTTTTCATGATTATTATGAATGTTGGCAAGCTGGTGTCCTATGTGAGCAATGGCTTGTAGTCGCTGCACCTGGGAATGAAACCGCCACTTGGACTCCTGATGAGTTTATCGATAAATAAACTGTTTTCACGAAGAAAAACCGAAAATATTTTATGAACTACATAACTATTTCTATTACACTTAAACGAATAGACATTTTACTTTAATAGAAATCATTTTATTAAATTTGAAAGGATAATAATGATGGCATGTGTCCATGATTTTGGAATAATTGACGAATTTAATTCTCAAAAAAGTTACAATGATTATACACCAGAGAAATATCATTGTATTTCTGTTAATGATGATATTATCAGTAGTTTAAATCAAAATTTATCAATTATGAAAACTTACTTTCATACAGTCAAAAATCAGGAATACGGTTTAGCTTATTGTGGTATTACAATTATCCCTCCTGAATCTTTAGCAATTTTCTATGAAACAGTTACATCTTCAAAGTTCTTCAGAAAATCTGATGAGCTGAATGAGTTAGCTTCAAAAATTGTACAAGCTGCAGCAGAACAGAAGTACATGATCCATTATGGGGTTTAAATGTAATTCAAAAAATGCTTAGGATTTCTCCGAAGCATTTTTTGTATGTTACTAATACATTTATTCCTTAACCATTTAGTCAATGCTTGAGCCTATGGTCCCTTCTTTTACAAGTGAGGGCGCCCCTATTAATCTAAATAAGCGTCTCATTTCCAATCTTCCAGCTAAACCATCTCCCGTGTCCTTCTGTTTCTCCAACCGTTTCACGATATTCGTTTCCGTTAATATAATAATCAATATGAAGGTCACGATCCCACATGTTGTTATACAGGTGGAATACATCACGTTTTGCGCCGATTTCTTGTATTTGTTTTTCTAATTTATGTTTAACTTGTTCTGGTATTTGATTTGCGACGTGTGTATGGAAAATACAAATAACAGCTTCTTCACTTATTTGTTCAATAATAGATGATAATAGCTCTACACCGTCTCCTTCTATTAATTGGACAGATTCATTTTTCACTAAAGATGCAGCTTGATCAAACATCTCAAGCCTTTCTTTATGTTCTGGCCAAATTAAAGCACGTAACCATAAATAATCTTCCTCATTATGTAAATCATTCACATGTAAGTCCAGTCCGATTCTTTCTACGACAGATGGGCTTTCTTTTAGAAAATGCGGTACATTCTCCCCTCTTATTTCAGAAGTTACATGCACATTTGAATTTATATTTCCGTACATTTCATCCGTCCCGTACGAATAACGATATTGGTCCCAGAACAGTTGCAACCCAGAACTTGTCCCAATTTCAATTAACGCTAACGGCTTCTTCACTTTGTTAAATATGTAGCAGAAACTTGGGTATAAGTATGCGCACCGTCTTACTTCATTTGTTTGAACGAGTTTCGTTTGTAACAAAGTAATGATTTCTTCTCGGTACTCTTTACAGAAATCTTTAAAATGATTAAAAGCTTTATCTAAATTTGTATCAGCATTTTCAACTAAACTACTATAATACGTTTTTAAATGATGTTCTTTCCCTGCTAGCAATAAATACTGTACTGCACCTAATAGTAAGTTTGGGACTGGTTGACCTACCTGAGCATAGGACGATAGTGTAAGTACTTCCTCATCTTCAGCAATTTTCATTGATAAATATTCATATAAATCACTTGACCCTTTACATTCCTTTATTGAAAAGTTTCGAAATAAGTTTGAAATTTGTTCTTTTGTACACATTAGAGTCCCTCCTTTTTATTTTTCAGAATAATCTTACCATTGCAGAAAGAATAATCCCATAAAAAGGTACTCGATTTAGTCACTTAAGGATACGTAAGCTTTTTCGAGATAATTTCAAACTGTAATTTTTTTCTATTTACCACCTTAAAAGAGCTTGTTAAATAAGATTTTTAGCGAATAAAACGTTAAATAGTTTAAAATTATCAGATAACACTAGATATTTTAGTCTATTAATTATTATAATAGAGTATGAGATGGTTATATAATTGAGACAAAAAAGGTATACACCTAGGTGGGGCCTAGGCGGTGTTTCTCTTTTACGGCTTAGACATAGAAAACACCTACACTTTTTTGCCAATATAGGGGATGGAGAGATTATCATGAGCAACATGCAGCAAAAAACAGACGTTATCTTAATTGGTGCAGGAATTATGAGTGCAACATTAGGCTCATTACTAAAAGAATTAGCACCAGAATGGGAAATTAAAGTTTTTGAAAAACTCGCAAGTGCCGGGGAAGAAAGCTCTAACGAATGGAATAATGCAGGTACAGGGCATTCTGCGCTATGCGAACTGAACTATACTTCCGAAAAAGCTGACGGATCTATAGATATTAGTAAGGCTGTAAAAGTGAATGAGCAATTCCAGCTTTCAAGACAATTTTGGGCATATCTTGTAAAGAGCAAATTAATTCGTAATCCACAAGATTTTATTATGCCACTACCTCATATGAGTTTAGTACAAGGGGAAAAAAATGTTGAGTTTCTAAAAAACCGTTTTGAAGCGCTTTCAAAAAATCCACTGTTTCAAGGAATGGAATTTTCTGATGCTCCTGAAACATTAAAAAAATGGCTTCCACTCATTATGGAAGGTCGCACATCTAATGAACCGATGGCGGCAACGAAGATTGACTCTGGAACAGATGTTAACTTCGGTGCATTAACACGTATGTTGTTTGATTACTTAAAAACAAAAAATGTCGAGCTAAACTACAAGCATAGTGTCGAAAATATTAAGCGCACGAAAAATGGTTTGTGGGAAGTAAAAGTACACGATATGAATAGTGGTAAAATTGAGCATCATACTGCTAAATTCGTCTTTATTGGCGGCGGTGGCGGTAGCCTACCTCTACTTCAAAAGACTGGTATCCCTGAATCAAAGCATATCGGTGGCTTCCCAGTAAGTGGACTATTTATGGTATGTAAAAACCAAAAAGTTGTAGAGCAGCATCATGCGAAAGTGTACGGTAAAGCTAAAGTTGGCGCTCCGCCAATGTCTGTACCTCATCTAGATACGAGATATATAGACAATAAAAAAGCTTTACTGTTTGGACCATTCGCAGGCTTCTCACCTAAATTCTTAAAAACTGGCTCAAATCTTGACTTAATCGGTTCTGTAAAACCGAATAATGTCTTAACGATGTTAGCCGCTGGTGTAAAAGAAATGGGACTTACAAAATACTTAATTCAGCAAGTTATGTTATCACATGAAAAACGTATGGAAGAATTACGCGAATTCATTCCGAACGCGAAAAGTGAAGATTGGGATATTGTAGTTGCTGGACAACGTGTACAAGTAATTAAAGATACTGATGCTGGCGGTAAAGGAACACTTCAATTTGGTACAGAAGTAGTAAGTGCAGCTGACGGCTCAATCGCCGCATTACTAGGCGCATCACCAGGTGCTTCTACTGCTGTTCACGTCATGCTCGAAGTATTAGAAAAATGTTTCCCAAGCCGCATGGTAGAATGGGAAGAAAAAATAAAAGAAATGATTCCTTCATATGGCATTTCACTAACTGAAAATCCAAGATTGTTCCAAGACCTTCACACTTCTACTGGTCGTACACTTGGATTAAACGAAAAAGAAACTGTTCATAATTAATGCAGAAATAAAAAAACGTCCGATATATTCGGACGTTTTTTTGTCTACTAAAAATTATACTTATCAATATTATCTTTCGTAAATACAACTCGTTCTGGTAATACGATAATTCCATTCCCTTCTGCCTCATAATCATATCCTTGAATGGAGTTTGGCTCTACTTTCACTTTTCCAATTCCTTTTACTTCGAAGCTATCCCCTACTTTTAACTTCTTCCCTTTTACAACAATTTCATTTGCTACATAAGTTGCCAACGCACCTTGCTGTTTGACATCCCATAATCCGAATTGTTGTACTGTTCCTCGTTTTATATAATCACGCATAACGTTCGGTGTAGAAAATCCAGTTACCACTACTTTTTTATCCATTTTTAAGTTTTCAGCTGCTTGCGCTATGGCTGGGAGTGCTGTTGCATCTGGACAAATAACTGCATTAATATCTGGATACGTTTTTAATATATTCTCCCCTACGGATAAAGATTTTTGTGCATTATTTTCACCGTACTGCGTCGTTACAATTTCCCAGTTCGGATATTTCTTTTTAATAATTTCTTTCGCTTTCGTTACCCATTGGTTTTGATCTGTTACTGTTGGACTAGAATAAAAAAATGCTACTTTCCCTTTATCTCCAATTTGCTTGGAAGTCATTTCAATTAATAAGTTAGCAAGTTGGTCTGGTGTTCCTTGGCTTATATAAAAAGAACGATCTTTCGGATTCACATCAGAATCCCATGTTAAGACGGTCATTCCTTTTTTCTTAGCACGTTGTAGTGATTGCGATAAACCATCAACTGATGTAGAGGAAACCATAAGTGCATCATAGTTTTGGTTAATAAAATTATTTATATACTTTACTTGCCCTGATACACTCGCTTCAGACGGCCCATCATATTTCACTTGTACGCCTAGCTTCTCTCCCATCTCCTTTGCTCCTTCACCTCCCGATGTGAAGAAACCAACTCCTGTTAATTTCGGAATAAATGCAAATTTCACATCATCAGCCTTTTTCTTATCTGCCGTTTGGCTAGAACACGCAATTAAACCGATTAAACAAATACATACAATCAATACAATCCCTAGTTTTCTCTTCATGACATTTCCCCCTTATGCAAACTCTGTCTTTTCCCCGCTAAAAATTGATGTAATTTGAAATGTCTCATAATAACTGAAAGAATAAGGATAATACCTATTACTACATTGGATTGTTCATTTGTTAAACCCGTCATTTGCAAGCCATACTGCATGAGCCCAATGAAAATACTCGCCAGTACAGTACCGAAAATACTTCCTTTTCCACCTGTAATAAGTGTCCCGCCTAATACAACTGCTGTAATGATTGGTAATATTGTTTCGCTTCCTATATCAGCACGTGCAGAACCGAAATATGCAGTTAAGAAAGCTCCTCCTAATCCACCTCCTAACCCAGAAAGTATGTAAGCAATGATTACTACTTTCTTCGTCTTAATCCCGGTATATTTTGCTGCATTTTCATTCGCGCCTGTTAATTTTACGTGGCGCCCATATATCGTTCGGTGAAACAAAATCGTGCATACAATTGTTAATAAAATAAGTAGCCATAATAAATTGGGTATTCCTATAAAACTACCATTTGCTAGTTGTACATAAGTATCAGGTAAACCGCTTATCCCTTCATATCCAGAAGCACCTGCCCCTCCTGAAATGACGAGTGCAATTCCTCCGTATAAAAACATCGTTCCGAGTGTAACGACTAGTGGTTCTACATCTGTCAATTTTATAATGAGCCCATTTAAAGCTCCTGCTAAGCAACTGACTATAAGTGCCATTATTACTGCTAGTAAAATATGAATTCCATTCATCCAAAACACACCAATTAAAATCGAGGTTAGCCCCATAATTGATCCTACAGATACGTCAATTCCTCCTGTTACAATAACGAAAGTCATTGGAATTGCCGCGATTGCTATGAATAGAAAATCATTTGTACTAAAAAGGAGATTACTAATATTTAAGAAATCACTATTTATTAAACTAAAAAGGATGAATTCTACAAGAAGTAATACAATTAGAACCCCTTCCCATCTATATACATACTTCATAGATTCATCCTCCTTTCTGCCTTCCACTTTTTCATAACACTATCTAATATGATGATAAGTAATAATAAAAAACCTGAAATAGCATTATTCCAAAATGCTGGTATTTTTAAAAAGATAAGTGAACTGCTTATCACTTCTAAAAACAATGCTCCTAGTGCAGCTCCAAATATAGAACCTGTTCCTCCTTTTAGATGAATTCCTCCTAGCACAGCAGCTGCAATCACCTGTAGTTCCATTCCTGTACCAGTTTGATTTGGAACGAACCCGATATTCATAACAAATATGCAACCAGCGAGCGCAGCGCTTATGCCTGAAATCATAAACGCATATATCTTCACTTTATTAACAGGTATACCAATAAGCCTCGCGCCATCTTCATTATCACCTACCGCATAAAAGTATCTTCCCAATGGCACTTTTCTTAAAAAGAAGTATAGTAGTAGTAAAATAATAAGAACGAACCATACAGTTATAGGTAAACCAAGAATGATGATAGATGACAGCTGCTTAAAATCGTTTGGAATATCTTCAATCCACTTCCCGCCTGTGAAAATTAACATTGCACCTCTAACAATTCCTAACATGCCTAATGTCATAATAATGGCTGGTACCCGAAACTTCGCAACTCCAATACCATTTACGAAACCGATAATGGCCCCAAGTATAATAGCTACAAATATCGACAAGAATGCACTATACCCATTCGTTAACATCATTCCGCAAACTGCTGCACTTAATCCCATGCTTGAACCAACTGATACATCTATATTTTTCGTAAATAAGACGAACGATTGACCGATTGCTAGCACGACTAAATTAACGCTTGATTTCATCAGTAAAGATAACGAGGTAAATTGAATAAAACTAGGGTTTATCATCCCTACAATAGCTATATAAATTAGTAGTAACATTATGATAGACGTTTCGTGCATTTTATACATACGTTTCATTCCGTTACACCTCCGTATGCAAGGCGTGTAACTTCATTCACACTCAGTTGTTCTTTTTCCATATGAGAAACAAATCGCCCATTTCTCATTACATATACACGGTTTACTAATTGGACAATTTCTTCAACATCTGAAGAGATTAATAAAATTGCGAGTCCTTCCCTTTTCATTTTTTTTATCGTCTCATACACTTCAAGCCTTGCTTTCGCATCAATTCCGCGAGTCGGCTCATCAAGAATAATAATTTTAGGATTACATGCAAGATACTTCGCAAGCACGACCTTCTGCTGATTACCTCCTGATAAAGATGCCAATTCTTTATTCATATTCTGTACAACAATTCGGAACTGTTCTATAAACGAATTAACTAAAGCGCTTTCTTTTTCTTGATTTATAAAAAAGCGATTATTTTGATATAAACTTGCTGCTGCAATATTTTCTTTAACAGAAGCAATTGAGAAAATTCCATTCCTCGCCCTATCCTCTGGCACATAAACTAGTCCTTCGTCTAGCCTTTTATGCAAAGAACACGTATCAATTGATTTTCCCCCCAATAAGATAGACCCTGATTTTATAGTTTTCAATCCAAATATCGCTTCTGCTAATTCCGTTCTGCCAGATCCTATAATGCCAGCAACACCTACAACCTCACCCGCATGTACAGTGAATGATATATTTTCGAATGCGTGACCATTTATATCAACCACTTCTAATATTTTTTTCGTCTTTGCTGTCTCTTGAACTACTTCTATTTTCTCTTTCTGTTTATATCCTTTTGGCAATAGTCCCTCCATCAGCATGTCATATGTATAGTCACATACATCACCTTGGCTTACAACCATTCCATCACGTAGTATTGCTACTTTGTTGGCAATTTCAAAGATTTCTGGAAAACGATGCGTAATATAAATCATCCCAATTCCTTTTTCTTGTAAACTTTTCATCAACATAAAAAGACTCTTAATTTCGTGTGTTGTTAATGTCGATGTTGGCTCATCTAGAATAAGAATCTCAGCTTCTCTTATTAATCCTCTAACGATTTCTACTAACTGTTGTTGCGCAATAGATAACGATTCTCCCTGTTCATTAAGATCAATATCCCAACTTAAACTGTCAATTAATTGCTGAACTTTTACTTTAAGCTTCTTTCTATTCCCCTTTAATCCAATACATATATTTTCTTCAATGGTCATATGCGGAAAAATGAGCGGTTCTTGTGGTATTAAATAAATCCCTTCTTGGTGTGCTTCTTTTGGATTTGCAAACTGCTGTCTCTTTCCTTTCACATACATTTCTCCACTATCATACGAATATAACCCCGTTAATATTTTCATTAATGTCGATTTCCCGGCGCCATTTCCACCAACTAAAGCGTATATATCACCATGCTCTACTTGTAAGTTCACTTCCTTTAGCACAAGTTGATTCGAAAACGCCTTACTCATTTTCTTCACTTGTAATAAGGGCACATTCTCCACATGATGTCACCTGCCTTTACCCAGAACATTTTTTGAGAAAATGATTATTTGTTCTACTTGTTTTGTAGCATTGTATATTCCTTTTTTCATATCTAGAACACTTTTTTCAATGTACTATTAATCGTTTCAACTGGAATAAACAAAATATGTGACACATATGTTTAAGCATTGGTCAATTGTTGAAAGGGATGAAGAGTATGTCACAGCTGAACTTTGAAGAAAATTTATTAACTAAAGTAGCCTGGTACTATTATAAAGATCAATTAACACAACAAGAGATTGCTTCACTTCTTCATATTTCAAGAAATAAAGTCGTCCGGTTATTAGATAAGGCACGCAGTGAAGGTATCGTTACATTTCACGTAAAAGGAACCGGTTTGCATTGCTTAAGCATTGAACGTGACTTAATGAAAAAGTTCCACTTAAAAGATGCTTTCATTATCCCTACACCAATAAGCAATTATGCTACTTCTCTCGGAAAAGCCGCTGCACAATATTTAGAAACTCATCTCCAACAAGGTGATTTACTCGGCATCGGCTGGGGTGAAACGATAAGTAAAATGCTAGAAAACATTCATTTTGAAAGTTCTATTAATCTTTCATTCGTAACGCTAACAGGCGGAGTAAACCACTATCTCCCAAGAAAACAAAACTATTTACACTACATGCAAGGTGATCTTCATATTATTCCTACTCCTTTTCTAGCATCTTCTACTGAAATGGCACGAAGTATTTTATCAGAACCAAGTGTGAAAGATATGCTTCATGTCGCTTCACTTGCACATACAGCAGTTGTCGGTATTGGCGGGTTATCTCAAGACGCTACAATTGTAAAAGAAGAAAAATTAACGCTACGTGAAATGACATATATTCGAAGTCAAAACGGGGCGGGCGATATTTTAGGACAGTTTTATAATACGAATGGTGAGTTATTAGAGCTCTCGCATCATAATCGTCTAATTGGCACGCCTCTCTCTATTTTGCGCAATATGAATCATGTCGTCGGTGTTGCTGGAGGTATAGAAAAGATAGATGCAATTTATGGTGCCTTAAAAGGAAAGTTTATTCATACATTAATTACCGATGAGGAAACTGCCCTCTCCTTATTACGAAAGGATGGTGATTGTTAATGTCCAATTTATTAGCTTTCGATGCTGGTACAGGAAGCATTCGAGCAGTTCTTTTTGATTTACATGGGAATCAAACTGCAGTAAGTCAAAAAGAATGGATTCACAAATCTGACCCTCGTTATCCAGGCTCTATGAACTTTGATGTAATAGAAAATTGGAAGCTAGTACAAGAATGTACGAAAGAGGTTCTTCAAAAAAGCAATACCCCTGCCTCTTCTATTCTTGCTATTAGCGCTACAAGTATGCGAGAAGGTTTTGTTTTATATGATAAACATGGGCAAGAAATATGGGCATGTGCAAATGTTGATGGCCGTGCATCCGCTGAAGTTAGTGAGCTAAAAGAAATCCGCTCACATCTTGAAAAAGATTTATACAGAAAATCTGGGCAAACTTTTTCATTGGGTGCTTTACCACGTCTACTTTGGATTAAAAAACATGAACCAGACGTCTATAGCAATATTCACTCCTTTACGATGTTAAATGATTGGATTTTGTATAAATTAAGCGGCGTACTGCAAATCGACCCTTCCAACGGTTGTACGTCCGGAATCTTTGATTTACAAAATAGGAATTGGGATAACGATGTCGCTAAAGAGTGTGGTATAAATTTGCCATTTTCACCAAAAGTAAATGAAGCTGGCACTGTGATTGGTAATGTTTCAAAAGAGTGTGCAGCACTAACTGGTTTACTTGAAGGGATTCCTGTCGTCGCTGGCGGCGGTGATGCTCAAATGGCAGCACTCGGGACTGGAGTCGTAAAACCAAATCAAACTTTAATATGCGGCGGCAGCTTTTGGCAACAGGAAGTGAATATTACAGAGTCAACAACGGATCCAAATGCTGCAATTCGAGTAAATTGTCACGTCGTTCCGAACCTTTGGCAATATGAAACGATTGCCTTTTTCCCTGGCCTCGTTATGCGTTGGTTTCGAGACGCTTTTTGCCAAGAGGAAAAGAAACTTGCTGACAAACTCGGTGTAGATGCTTATGAATTATTAGAAGAACAAGCGAAAGACGTACCTGTCGGTTCATATGGTATTATCCCTACTTTTTCAAACGTTATGAACTACATTTCTTGGCGTCATGCCGCACCTTCATTCTTAAATTTAAGTTTAGATGCTGACAAATGCGGAAAAAAGGAAATGTTCCGTGCTATTGAAGAAAATGCCGCCTTCGTTACACTTGGAAACTTAAAACTAATTGAAAATCTTACTGGTACATTCCCTTCTGAAGTCGTTTTTGCTGGCGGTGCCGCTAAAGGGAAACTATGGCCACAAATTCTATCAGACGTACTCGGCATTCCTGTAAAAGTACCCGTTGTGAAAGAAGCAGCTTCTTTAGGAACTGCGATTGCTGCTGGAGTTGGTGCTGGCATATATTCATCTATGGAAGAAACTGCCGAAGAGTTTGTACAGTGGGAGCAAACATTCGAACCAGTTACTGAAAATCACGAACTATATAAAGAGTTCTATGAAACATGGAAAACTGTATATGACAGTCAGCTCGCTTTAGCTGATAAAGGGCTCACCTCACATATGTGGATTGCGCCTGGTGCACTGTAACACATTACATAAAGGAGTGAACTGTATGTTAAAAGCGAATGAAAATGACTTCTCCTATCGCTTCGGTGATAACGGGCCGAAATATTTAATACAAGGTCCAAATATTGATCTTGGCCTTGTTGTCATTCAACCGGGCCAGGAGTTTCAAAACCATTATCATACGACGTGCGAAGAGGTCTTTTATGCATTAGAAGGTGAAATAGATTTCTATGTGAATAATGAAAGAGTTCCAATTAAACAAGGTGATGTCCTGCAAGTTCGTCCTCATGAATCTCACTATCTTATTAACCATTCTGACAAACCTTTTAAAGCTGTTTTTATTAAGTCACCACATTTACCAAATAAAGATACTGTACAAACGGAAAATCCAACATTAACGAAGGAGTGATTTGGAATGACTTGGGGATTTAAAAATCGATTAAATACAATTTTACCTGATGGCAGAGCGGTAATGTTAGCAATAGATCACGGTTATTTCTTAGGACCAATTCACGGACTAGAACAACCACTTGAAACAGTTAAAAACTTACTTCCTTACACGGATTCTCTCTTTTTAACGCGTGGTGTACTTAGCTCCTGTATTCCTGAAAACTGCAGCACACCGATGGTTATGCGTGTATCTGGCGGCGCTACTGTCGTCGGTAAAGATTTAGCGAATGAAACAATTGTTACACCTGTGAAAGAAGCAGTAAAACAAAACGCAATTGGCGTCGGCGTTTCTGTTTTCATTGGATCAGACTATGAAACACAAACTGTTACAAATCTCGCAAATGTAGTTTCTGAAGCTCATGATTACGGCCTGCCAGTACTCGGCATTACCGCAGTCGCAAAAGAATTACAAAAACGTGAAGCTCGCTTTCTAGCACTTGCTTCCCGCGTATGTGTTGAAATGGGTGCTGATATTATTAAAACGTATTACTGCGAAGGATTCGAAAAAATAACGAGCACATGCCCTGCCCCAGTAGTCATCGCGGGCGGCCCCAAACTAGATTCAATTGAAGACGCATTAAACATTACGTACAATGCGTTGCAAGAAGGCGCAATTGGAGTAGACATGGGCCGAAACATATGGCAATCCGAGCATCCAGCTGCGATGATTCAAGCAATACATGGCATTGTAAAAAATGGATTGAATGTGAAAGAGGCACTTGAACTTTATGATGATGTGAAGAATTAAAGTAAAAAAGACAGACTATTTATTAGTCTGTCTTTTTTACTTTACAGTGAAACTTTCATAATCCGTCTTCTAATATGATACATACTTAAATTCTATACACCTTCAAATGATTACTCTTGATGATTACTATTAAGCTTGGAAACTTTCTTATCTTCTCTATAATCAAGACAAGACACTTCAATTAATAAGCCATTAAATACTGTAAAATAAAAACCATAACTACTACCTCTCATCGAATAAGGTTCCTTGTCTATTTCAATGCCGCCGGCTACTAAACGATTATACGCTTGATCCACTTCACTTGATGTATCCACTAAAAAACCAATATGAAAAGCTTCCGGATACGTAACTTCCTTATTCCCTTTAAATGATTTTGGATCACTTAGCACAAGTATAAATCCACTCTCATCACTCATGACTACAAGTGCTTTCCCTTTTTGTTCCAAAAATTGAAAATCAAAAAATGTTTCAAAGAAATGTCTCGCTTCCGATAAATCATCAACACATAAATTTAAATGATTCAGCTTCATGTACTCATCTCCTTTTAAACAGAAGGTATATAGACTCATTTTCATAACACTTAAATATGTAAGGCAAGATATTCAAGCGTTCCATCTAAGACTATGCTTTATAAGTCTAATATTTTTTTCTATAGCCTAGAACGTTTTTTATGACTGTAATTCCATAAACTGTTCGACGCGAAATATTATTTTACCTATATAAAATAGCCACATTATTTATTTTTCAAATTGTGTAAAACCCACTCAATCAAGAAAATTGCTGCAGAGGTACGTTCTGTCGTATCACCTAAAAACAGTTTATTTATAAAACCTTTAAAATGAGTTGGTACTTTAGATAATGTTTCAATATACTTCAAAACAGATCCCGCTGGTGGTATAGGCTTATTATTAACAGCCCATATCCCATCTAACAATGTCCAAGTTGAAATTTGAACTATGTATGAAGCTTTTAACTCATCATTTGCTTTCAAGGCAGATTGAATTTTAATTAATGAACTATGCAACCAATGAGAAATGCCCTTCATTTTGTCGCTAGAAACACGATAGTTTTCAAATTCATATGTAGCTATTTCCTTTAACTTTTTCAACTCACCGCTTTTATCAAACAAAATTTCCCCTTCTAGAAATGAGTAAAATTCCATCGGATTGTTTTTAAAGTTTACTTGAATTTGATTAAAATCTGCACTCTTATATTCAACTAAAATATCATCTCTCGTTTCAAAATGAAATTTTTTCTTTTGTCCTTCTTCTAAAATAATATAGAAGTCTAAATCAGATTCAGGATATGCATCGCCTCTTGCGACAGATCCAATTAGCATGAATCCATTTACTTTATCTCTAAATAAATATTCATTTAAAATTGTTTGTACCAATTTTTTATGTTTTTCATTTGTAATGAATGAAAAACTCTCCATCATTTCCATCCCCCATTACTACAAAAAGAGGATACATGTTAGCATCTACAACATGTATCCTCTACTTATATATTACGACTGTTGATAAGCCGATTTCGATGATTTCACATAATAAACCGCATGATCCACATTAATAATATGATCTGGTTTTGGTTTACCACGGCCCGCTCTATGTCCAGCTAAGTGTTCTTCACTTGTTTCCCAGTTTTTCCATGCTTCTTCCGATTCCCAGCGAATCATTACGACAACTTCTTCGTCGCCGCGTCTTACTTTTTTCACGAGAACACTTAAATCGATGAAGCCTTCAAATTTTTCAATAATACCTTCTCCAGTGAAACGTTCTACAACTATATTTGATGTACCTTCTTTTACTGTAAATGTTTTCGTTTCGATAAACATATATTCCACTCCCTCTTTGTTATACGAATACTAGTATTCTTCTATTATAATTGATTATGATAATTATTTTCAATTGTAAAGTTTTAATTTTTCGAATTATGCTGATTTCTTTTCTATCGCCTCATCTAAAAATTTGAAATATGGAAGTAACATCCCTATTAAAGATGTAACACATATAACTGCACCGATAATTACATATAGCGCTCTTACTCCCCACATTTCACTCAATATTCCCCCTACTAACACACCTAATGGCATAGCGGATCGTATGAAAAATAAACGCACTGAAAATACTTGTCCTATCATATTATTTGGGACGATTTGTTGGCATATTGTTGTGTTATGAACATTGAAAAATGCAATACAAATCCCTGCTATTACTTCAATTAGTATTGCAATGATAATACTATGATTGAATCCTAATGAAATGTATGTGAGTCCCCCTATAAACAATCCTCCAAGCATAAGTATACGCCGGCTTTTATATGTTACTTTTCCGACTAATACTGAGCCAATTACGTAGCCAAGTGGAAAACCTGCCATAAAATAGCCGTACTCTGCATATCCCGCTAACAGCTCGTCTTTTATATAAGGAAGATTTGTGACCATCGTTACCCCTACTCCAAACTGCACGAAAGTAAGAAATATACCGAGCCAAACGATGATTGGTTTTGTAAAAAAATATGTAAAACCTTGAAGAAATTGTTCTAGCCACGTTTTTCGTATATCTGTTGTAGTTCTCTTTTCTTTTATATAAAGTAAGAAAGCACCACTAACAAATAGACAAATACATACGAAAGATAATGTAAGTTCTGTTCCAATGAAATGAATTACTACTCCACCTAATACTGGCGCAAGAAACATCATGAGACGAGTCATTCCATCAATATACGCATTTGCGTCTTGAAGTTGTCCTTGACTTACAATGCTCGGTGTAATTGCTTGACTTGCAGGTGTATAAAGAGGTGTAATAAGTCCCACTACAATTTGAACAACATAAATGTGCCAAACTTCTATACTACCTGTAACTAGCATCACCAAAGGTAATAAGAATACGGACGCCCGTATCCATTGTGAAAAAATCATAATCCACTTCCGGCTCCATTTATCAATAAATGGGCCACTTATTAATTGCAGTATGAGTGATGGGATGAAATATAATAGCCACATACTACTTAAAGCCATTTCCGATCCTGTTAACTCATATACTAGAATTGAATTACATAACGTTCCGAAAGCCCCTCCTAATTCAGAGATTGCACTACCAATCCACATAAAAAAGAACGAACGATTTTTCAATATATTTTTCAATTTCACACACCAACTTTTCTTTTATATTCCTCCCTTTATGTACATTCTCGTTGTTAATTATCTATTCAAAAACATATCTAATTCTTTCGCTAAAGACTGTACTGCTTTCTTTCTTAATACATATTTTCCGTCATGTATATCAACTAACTTCGCTGCACGTAACAATTTCAAATGATGGTGTACAGTCGATTTACCAAGCTGTAATCTTTCCGTTATTTCCTGTAATGTACGTTCTTTTTCAAATAACATTTTTACAATTCGCAATCTCGCCTCATCCCCAAGAGCCTTATGTTTTTGAACTAAAAAATAATTCGGTTCATACGGATCTTCAGGATGAATGCTTTCATTCGCAACTGGATAATGAAATACTTTCGTATCATCAATATCCGCTTCAATATTCCACGGTCTGTACGTCATTTGCGGAATAAGAAGTACGTGATGAACACTTGGCTCTGGCATATAGTTCACTCCGCCAGTCGCCCACTCGACAAACTCTTCCGGCTTCATCTTTTTATTCATTTCATTTTTCGCTTCATAATCTCGTTTTAATATAGAAAGTATTTGTTCTTCCTCTCTTTTAATAACACTCTCATACCAACCTGTCATAACAGCGATTAAATGCGATTTCAGCACTTGTACATCTACATTACATATAAAGCTAATATAAGTAGAAAAAAACTGATGATTATCTGTTAGTTCCTTTAGTTCGTGTATTGCACATACAACTCCCGTTGCAGCTAAACGTCTTTTCTCTTCATACTTCTCTCCTAAAAACGGTAAACATATAAATTTCAAATCTTCTTCTGAAAATGAATCAATTTTAAAATTAAACTGCGATAAATCTTGAAAATCCTCTTCATACAATAACTGGAGTAATGCTTTCCACGTATTATGTTCTTCTACAAACTGTAAGTGTTCTCTCATTTCTTCTGTTAATGCTTCCTTAATTTCTTCCCATTCATTTTGACTCTTTTCAAGAGTATCAATTAACCTTTTATGAGTAATCGCTGCAATGCCAAGTGCACATTCGAAAAGTATCGAATATTTCACCTGAACGTTGTATGTTTCCCTTTTTCTGCTCGTTATGTGATAGACCTCCATTTTTATCCCCTCCTTGTTTGCTATATAACATATTCTATTTTTATCGAATTTTACCTTCTATATTTTTAGAACCGTTTTGCAACTTTAAAAAAACTTTAATCAATGAGCAAACAGAAAAAGGTTTATACTCTTTTCATTCTGACTCAATGAAAGCCTTGATTATTAAATATCATATTAAAAATGAGATTTTTTAATGGCTCAATTATACGTTGTATTTCACTCTCTTGTTCAACTATAGAGAAGGTTTATTGAAGAGAAAAGCGAACGCTTCAAGTACATGATGCCTTACAATCTTCATTAACCGCCCTTCAAGAAGCAGAACTAGATCAACTAAGTCCTTCTCTACCAGTTTGGCAACAATATATGAATATCCTTTTACATGATGCTTATCATACAGGACAAATTATACAGCTTCGGAAACTTCAAGGTTCATGGCCAACTCACCGTTCTTATTTATAAAGTGAAATTTTAATCAGCTCTTACCAATCGGGATTTTGTGGGCAGCCCATCCCCACTTCACTTCTTTGCTTTCCCTGAATTTTGAGGTAAAAGTCTTACTGCCCGTTAATCCGGGATAAACGATGTTTAAAATCGCATACGTTTAATATCCAACAAAACAATTGAAAACAACTAATTGTTCGATAATTACTGCCATTGCTCAAAATAAAGCAAATTAAAATACATTGATTCCTAACATAACTTACATGCTTCATAACTTCTAATCATAATCCAAATTTGGAAGAATAGATGCTTTTTTATATACAAATAATAAGCCTCAAGGAGTTGTTGACATGCATTTCATATTGAATATGTTAGGGATTTTCGTTGTCATATTAATCGTTTTCTTATGTTCGCCTAATAAAAAACATATAAAATGGAGACCAATTGTAATTCTCATCCTATTGGAGCTTTTTATTACATGGTTTATGTTAGGCACAAAGCTTGGCAGTATTATCATTAATAAAATTGCGTCATTTTTCAGTTGGCTACTAGCATGTGCGAATGAAGGTATTCGATTTGCATTTCCTTCAGCTATGGAAAGTCAGCACATTGATTTCTTCTTTAGTGCGTTACTTCCTATCATTTTTGTTATTACTTTTTTCGATATTCTATCTTATTTCGGAATCTTAACTTGGATTATTGATAAAGTAGGTGCAGTTATTTCAAAGATTTCTCGTTTACCAAAGTTAGAAAGTTTCTTTTCGATTCAAATGATGTTTTTAGGAAACACCGAAGCACTTGCGGTTGTTCGTGATCAATTATCTGTGTTAAAAGAAAATCGATTATTAACTTTTGGAATTATGAGTATGAGTAGCGTTAGCGGATCCATTCTTGGCGCTTATTTATCAATGGTGCCAGCAACATATATTTTCAGCGCCATTCCATTAAATTGTATTAACGCATTAATTTTAGCCAATGTATTAAATCCTGTGGAAGTTTCGAAAGAAGAAGACGTTGTTTACACACCTTCAAAACATGAAAAAAAGGATTTCTTTTCTACTATTTCAAACAGTATGTTAGTTGGGATGAATATGGTTATCGTTATTTTAGCTATGGTAATTGGTTATGTAGCTTTAACAGCATGTTTAAATGGGATTTTGGGATTTTTTGTAACGGGGTTAACAATTCAAAAAATCTTCTCCATTATCTTTAGTCCTTTTGCATTTTTACTCGGTTTATCAGGCAGTGATGCTATGTATGTAGCTGAATTAATGGGGATCAAAATAACGACGAATGAATTTGTTGCAATGATGGATTTAAAATCAAACTTAAAGTCGCTACAACCGCATACGGTTGCGGTTGCAACGACATTTCTAGCTTCTTTTGCTAACTTTAGTACAGTAGGTATGATTTACGGAACTTACAATTCATTATTTGGCGGAGAAAAATCATCAGTCATCGGTAAAAATGTTTGGAAGCTTCTTGTTAGCGGGATGGCTGTTTCTTTATTAAGTGCTATGCTCGTTGGGCTATTTGTATGGTAAATAATTTTTATAATAAAAGACACCCAAGCCATAATCTGTACCCTTTGTAAAGGACATTTTGAAAAAAGTTAGGCAACATCAAGAAGATGATTTCTGTATCCAACAGGAGTCATCTTTTTTAAATTCCATTGATATCTATAATGATTATAATACGTCAT